>CAYLKA010000004.1:0-71100 GCA_964384125.1 uncultured Gammaproteobacteria bacterium
GTGACCAGCCCGTACCAGTCCTGGGGCCATCCGTGGCTCCGCACTAGCACCACTCGGCCGGCGCGCTCAACGATGCCAGCCACCACGGGTGTTGGGTTGCCCCAGTAGACGAAATCACAAGACTCGCTGGGACACGCCTTGCGGTCCAGGCCTCCCAGTGTGCGGGTTGCGAGCTCCGTCCGGCACTTCGGACAATATCTATACGCGGTGAGGCTCAAACGTCCTTGATTACCTTTCTAGTCGAGCTACTCGTAACGCAGGGCTTCGATCGGATCCAGTTTCGCTGCACGGCGTGCGGGAAGAATCCCGAACAACAGTCCGACGCCGATACTGAAAGTGAAGGAGAGCACGACGGATTCCGGGGAGATGCGCATGGCCCACCCAGCGGTGCGTGACAGCAGTTCCGCCATGCCGATGCCGGCGCCGATTCCGAGTAGTCCACCCAAGAGGCACATCAACATCGATTCGATCAGGAACTGCATCAGGATATTGAGCCGAGTCGCACCCAGAGCCATCCGGACTCCGATTTCTCGTGTCCGCTCCGTGACCGAAACGAGCATGATATTCATGATGCCGATGCCGCCCACCAGGAGGCTAACTCCGGCAATGCTGGCCAAAAGAATTGTGAACGTCTGTTGTGCCTCCTCGCGGGTCTCGAGGAACTGCCTGCGGTCGTAAATGGCGAAGTCGTTGGGTTGTCCGGGGAGGATTTTGTGCTCGGACCGCAATACCCGCTCTATATCGACCATCGCGGTTTCCATCGGAATGCCAGAACGTACGCGGACGCTGATGTCCTCCAGATCCTGGGATCCCAGGACTCTGAGCTCCGCGGTACGCAGCGGCAGCAGAATTCTCTGATCGGGACTCCCACGTCCGCTTCCTACCTCCTCCAGAATGCCGATGACGGTGAAGGGTATTCCGCGGATAGAGATTCCCTGGGTGAGTAATTCTGTCGGGTCGATTTCCAGCTGCCCTGGAATTCCACTACCCAGTACGGCGACGCGTTGCCGGTTGTCGTCTTCTTCCGCGGTAAACATCCTTCCGGTCGCCACCCGGTAGTTGAATATGTTGGGGTACTCTTGGGTCGTCCCGAGGACACGCACGTTGATATTCTTGTTACCGTATTTGACTTGGTTGCGGCCTTCGAGCGTGGGGACCACAGTGTCGAGATATTGGGATTTCTCCTGCAGCGCTGTGACATCCTCGACCTCCAGCGTCAGTTGAGCACGAGCCACGCCTCTTAAGAAAAAGGGCCTATCGGCCGTTATATTGAGAAGGTTGGCACCGAGGGCATCCAGTTGCTCTTCTATACGTTGTTGGGCTCCGGAACCGGCCGCCAGCATCGTAATCACAGCTGCCACGCCGATAATGATGCCCAGCATCGTGAGACAGGCCCTAAAGAGATTGGCCCTTATTGACTGCAGTGCTACGCGTAGAACTTCGCCGAGTAGCATTTCCGTCTCCTAGCCCTCGGGTCACCATTCTAACGCAGGGCAGAAGGGGAGGTCAGATGTGCTACAGGTCTTGAGTCAAAAGTCTTCTGTGGATGTTCGAGGCCAATGTGCACTCAGACCTTGGAAACACTGACCACCTGGGGTTCCATATAGCCTTTCAGTCCGAGGATAGAGTATTGGCGTCCGAGGCCTGATTGTTTCGCACCACCGAACGGCACGTAGGCAGAGGTGGCACGATGCTGATTGACCCAGGCAGTACCTACCTCCATTCGTTCCGCTAGCGCCTTTCCGCGCTCGAGATCCGACGTCCAAACAGAGCCGCTCAACCCGTAGCACGTGTCGTTAGCTCGTTTTAAGGCTTCTTCCGTATCCGCATATTTCAGGATAGGAACGATCGGCCCGAACTGCTCTTCGGCCACGAGGCGACTGTTGTCGTCGATGTCGGCGACTAGCGTCGGCGGAATAAAGTAGCCCCGTTCATCGGGAATTTCACCCCCAGTTAGGAAGCTAGCGCCACTCGTCTTCGTGTCCCTGAGGATGTCGGCCACCTTGTCGAACTGCATCTTGTTCTGAAGAGGGCCAAGTTTCGTGTCCGGTTCCAGCCCATTGCCGACTTTGGCGTTGCATGCTTCTTCTACGAGGGCGTCGCACAGTTCATCGTAGACGCTTTCATGCGCATAGATTCGCTTTATGGCCATGCAGACCTGCCCGCTGTTGACGAAGCACGCAAAGAACATCTGCTTAGCGATTGCTTTCGGGTCTGCGTCGTCCAGAACGATGGCCGGGTCGTTACCGCCAAGCTCCAAGGTTACTCGTTTGAGCGTGTCCGCAGAGCTCGACATAACTTTCTTACCGGTGGCGACCGAACCCGTGAAGGAGATCTTGTCGATGCCTGCGTGCTCTGTCAGTCGCTGACCAAGCTCGTTCCCCGCTGCCAGGACATTGATGACACCTGGTGGAAAGATTGTCTGCGCGAGCTCACCCATCTTTAACGTGGTCAACGGGGTGTACGGTGACGGTTTTAGTATCACCGTGTTGCCCGTGTACAGGGCTGATGTCAGTGAACCTAAAGCAAGGGCCGCTGGAGCGTTCCAGGGCGTGATGATGCCGACGACCCCGAGTGGACGATAGTGCAGTTCGATGCACCGCGTATCGTCTTCGAGAAGCAGTTCTACGGGGATCTTGATGCTGGCCATGCCATCAGCCTGCGCCGTTCCACGATCAAACTCGGCGACCGATTGACCGATTGGTTTGCCTTGCTCGCGCGTCAGCAGTTCGCCCAATTCGTCCTGGTGCTCTCGTAGGACAACAGAGTATTGTCTAATGTGTTCGGCCCGTTCAGCGAACGATATCCGGCTCCAATTGCCAAAGGCTCTCCGGGCTGCGGTCACCGCTTGCTCGAGATGCTCATTTCCGGCGGCTGGGCAGGTCGCAAAGATTTCTTCAGTGGCAGGGTTGATGACCTCCAGCGACTGCTCGCTTCCTACCAGCTCACCGTCGATCAGCAGTGCGAAATCGTTTCTAAGCTCGATGTGGCGCGCTTTTTCAGCCATAAGAAGGGTCCTTTATTTGCGGATTCATACTACCTGGATGCACGCAGAATTTTCACCCTCGAGACGCTAACATGTTCCCATGCCAACAATACCAATGTGCCGACCTGCGGTTTCCGACACTCGTAAACCGGATTTCACGCCACCACCGGGCGCATGTGACGCTCACTGTCATATCTTCGGCCCGGGAGACAAATATCCGTATGCCCCGGGGCGCAGCTATACACCTCCCGATGCGCCACTGGAGCGATTCAGGGCGCTGCAGGCGACATTGGGTCTCGAGCGTGCGGTTCTCGTCAATGCGAGCTGCCATGGGGTCGACAACACGGTGATCCTCGACGCCATCGCTCAGAGTGGCGGGCAGTACCGGGGAGTCGCGAACGTTGATAACTCGTTCACCGAAGAGGAGTTTCGACGGCTAGATGACGGTGGTATTCGTGGTGTGCGTTTCAATTTCGTAAGACATCTCGGCGGCACGCCTGATATGAAAGTCTTTCATTCCGTGGTGGACAAGATAAGGCCGTTAGGTTGGCACGTGGTTTTGCACTTCGACGCGGCAGACCTATTGGAATTTGAAGGGCTCTTCGACACCCTTCCCGTGCCCTTTGTCATCGACCACATGGGTCGGGTGCCCACAGGGGATGGTTTGGATCAGCCGCCTTTCCGTCTACTGCTGGATACGGCGCAACGTGAGAATTGCTGGGTAAAAATCTGCGGGGCAGAAAGAATATCGACCGAGGGACCTCCGTTCAGAGATGCGGTGCCGTTCGCGCAGGCACTGCTGGAAGTTGCGGAGGATAGTATTCTTTGGGGAACAGACTGGCCGCATCCGAATATCAAGCGACACATGCCGGACGATGGTGATCTCGTCGACCTGATACCCCTATTCATGCCGCAAGAGAACCTTCAGAGGAAAGTCTTGGTAGATAATCCCAATCGTCTATACCGCTTCGGTTTTTCCTAGCGGAAAGGAAAGGGGAAATGAAGGATTTTGGTGAAGGCCTCAGGAAACTCTCAGCCGCATTCGCGGTTGTCGGGGGTTCGATTCTGGTTTTCCTGGTCGTTCTGATCGTCACAAGCATCCTCGGTCGTGCCCTTTTCTCCATGCCCGTACCCGGGGACTTCGAGATAGTGGCAGTTGGAACGGCGATGGCCGTGTTCTTATTCCTCCCTTACTGTTATTTGAATCGTGGCAACGTTGCCGTCGATATTTTTATATCTCGGATGCCGCGAAGGGTCCAATCTGTGATGGACCTATTCGCCGCGTTGCTGTTTGGCCTTATTGCAGGGCTTTTCGCATGGCGCATGGTCTATGGGCTAGCCGATACCTTCGGTAATCGAGATATCTCGATGATTCTGGGTTTTCCTATATGGATTGTGTATCCGGTCGGAATCGCGTCCTTCACGCTTCTCTCGGTGAGTTGTTTCCATAGAGCGGTGGACACGTTCAGAAGTTTTGGTGATGAGTAGGCTGCAGCTCGCTACTGTCGGTTTGCTGGCGCTCATTAGCCTGCTAGTGATACGTATTCCGGTTGGAATCGCCATGCTCACAGTTGGCATTTTTGGTTACGTAGCGCTTTCGGGGTTAGATCCGGTGCTCGCCTATATGAAGACTGCCGCTTTCTGGCAGTTTGCTTCGTATGATTTTTGCGTTATCCCCATGTTTTTGCTGATGGGCGAGTTCGCTTCCAGGTCCGGTCTTAGCCGGTCTCTGTTCGGCGCGGCCAACGTGTTTCTGGGGCACAGGCGTGGTGGTGTAGCCATGGCAGCCGTCGGAGGATGTGGGGCCTTCGGCGCGATATGTGGATCCTCTTTAGCAACCGCGGGCACCATGGCCCGCGTCGCAATCCCTGAGCTCGAGCGCTATCGCTACTCCGGTAGCTTGGCGACGGGCGCACTGGCAGCTGGCGGTACGCTCGGAATTCTGATTCCTCCCTCGGTCGCACTCATTATTTATGCGATTGCGGTGCAGGCGAACATCGTTCAGATGTTCCAAGCCGCGCTCATTCCCGGGATCCTGGGTCTCGTTGGGTATCTCGCAGCGATTTCTATCTGGGTGCGCCTGTCACCGGAGTCCGGGCCCGTAGGCGCGCGCGCTAGTAACAGAGAACGGCTCCATGCGTTGATCGAGACATGGCCCACGTTACTGCTGTTCGTGGTCGTTATCGGTGGGATCTATTTCGGAATTTTTGATCCCACGGAGGGCGCTGCAGTCGGCGCGTTTGGTGCCGGCGTACTGGCGTTCTGGAAGGGCCATCTCGATGCTGGAGGGTTGGCCGAGTGCATGAAGGATGCCGCGAAAACCACGGGAATGATATTTCTCATTCTGTTGGGGGCCGGATTCCTGAATATCTTCATGGCCCTGACCGGCGTAGCGGATCAGTTGTCTGGGATGGCTGAAAACAGCGGCTTGAATCCGTATTTGATCTTGATCTTGCTGCTACTCGTTTATCTTCTGTTGGGATGTCTCATGGACAGCCTGGCGATGATCTTTCTGACAATACCTATTTTCTGGCCGATCATGGCAGGGTTGGATTTCGGGATGCCCGAGGCGGACCTCAAAATGTGGTTCGGAATTGTCACCTTGATTGTCGTCGAGGCAGGGCTGATCACACCGCCCGTTGGGCTCAATGTGCTCATCATTAATCACCATGCCCCGAGCGTCCCTATGCGGGATACATTCAGGGGTGTTATGCCGTTTCTGTTCTCGGGAGTTGTGCGCGTGGCTCTCTTGATCTTGGTTCCCTCCATCACGCTCTTCTTGCCGCATCTGTTACTTTAGGGCCACCGCTTAGCTCAGCAGTCGTCCTTCAAACGAGACGCTCTTGATGAGCGCGAAGATCCGTTGGCCTTCCTCGAGCTCAAGCTCCTCGACCGCCTCGCGAGTCACTCTGGAACGAAGATGTTGTCCTCCGACGTCCAGCAGGATTTCGGCGAACACGGTCTCGTCGACATCGATTCGCAGTATCGTGGTGGACAATACGTTGCGAATGCTGAGGTGCTGCGGGCGTTGAGTGGACAATGCCACTTCTTTGGCTTGTACGCGAAGACGCACGAGTGTCTCCGGTGGCGCATCGATAGCCGGTATCCGCAAGCTTTCACCTTCAACATTCAGGGATGTCATGCCGCTTTTTGTCATGCCTACCTTCGCTTGTAGAACCGCGCCTGCCTCCAAGCGTCCGGTCAGAGACCACAGTTCAACTCGCTCGAGCACCTCCGCTGTCTCGCCCATTGCGGCGATTCGCCCGTCGGCGAGAAGAACCATAGTGCGTGCAAGCCGTGCGACTTCCTCTACGTTGTGGGTCACGTAGAGCACGGGGATGCGAAAGTCCGCTGCCAGCCGTTCGATGTAGGGGATGATCTCCGCTTTGCGCCGCAAGTCCAGAGCGGAAAGTGGCTCATCCAACAGCAGCACCTGAGGGCTGTTCAGGAGAGCTCGCCCCATCGCTACACGCTGTCGTTCTCCGCCGGAGAGGGAGTCGGGGTTGCGTGGTAGCAGTGACTGGAGCTCTAGGGACTCGATAACTTCCCCCATCTCGACCAGATGTGCGGACTTCGACTGCTCACGGGCACGCTTGCGAGAGAAGATGAGGTTCTTTTCCACCGAGAGGTGGGAGAAGAGCCGACCGTCCTGAAACACGTACCCGATTCTACGTTCGTAAGGAGGGATAAATATGCCACGCTCGCTGTCCTGCCAGACCTCATCACCCAGTGCAAGATGGCCGACGGAGCTATCTTCGAGCCCAGCGATTATCCGCAACAACGTCGTTTTTCCTGCGCCGCTGGGCCCGAATAGCGCCGTAATTCCGTCAAGCTTAAGTGAGTCCGAGACCTGTAATGAAAAGCCCTGGAGTGACAAACTCAGATTGGTTGTGAGGGCCGTCACGATTCAAACCCTATTGAGCGGGAGGCGGCGATTGAAGGCATAGACGCTGAACAATACAGCGAACGAGAAGATGAGTAGGCCCGCCGAGAGTACGTGAGCCTGCCCATAGGAAAGGGTTTCAACGTGTTCGTAGATCGCTATCGACACGACTCGGGTAGCGCCTGGAATATTTCCGCCTACCATGAGGACCACACCGAACTCCCCGAGAGTATGGGCGAAACCCAAAACGATCGCGGTGATGTAGCCTCTGACGGCCATGGGTGAGGCGACACTAAAGAATGAGTCCAATGGCTTGGCTCCCAGCGTCGCGGCGGCTTCCAACGGCCCGCGACCTACGCTTTCAAATGCGTTTTGTAGCGGTTGCACGGTGAACGGAAAGGAGTAGATCACCGAGGCGATAACGAGGCCTGAGAAAGAAAAGGTCAGAGCTGTATCTGTGAGTTGCACCCAGAAACGGCCAATGGCCCCTGCGGGTCCGAGGAGTATCAATAGATAGAACCCCAGAACGGTTGGCGGCAGGATCAACGGGAGCGCAACGAGTGCTTCAATGCCAGGTTTGAACCGAGACCGAGTAAAGGCGAGCCACCAGGCGAGCGGTGTTCCTATGATCAGCAATACTGCTACCGTCACCGTCGCAAGCTGCAGGCTCAGCCAGACCGGCCCGAATTCAAGTGATGCCATTTTTGGATCAAGCCAGGCACAGGTCGCATTGTCAACGCAGTGACCGCAACGTCCCGTTCCGCCATGGTATTCTGCGGGTACGGCGGAATGGGACCGATAGAGTGACAAGAAGAATTGTCTTGGCGATTACGGGTGCGGCCGGATCCATCTATGGTGTGCGGTTGCTCGAAGAGTTAAGGAAGGACGACTCGGTGGAAACCCATCTCGTTGTATCGCGGGCGGGCTTCCTAAATGTGGCAACCGAGCTGGATATGCGTCGGACCGAACTCGAGGCGATGGCGGATGTTGTGCACTCGGATCGAGATATTGGCGCAAAGATCGCCAGCGGGTCATTCAGGACGGATGGCATGATTGTTGCGCCATGCTCGATGAAGACTTTAGCGGCTATCGCAACCGGTTTGGCGGACAATCTCGTTTCACGGGCCGCCGATGTAGTCTTAAAGGAGCGCCGTCGTTTGGTTTTGATGGTCAGAGAGACGCCTCTGAATCTGGTGCACCTCAGGAATATGACGACCGTGACGGAAATGGGAGGCGTTATATTCCCACCCGTTCCGTCTTTCTACGCGAAGCTCGAGAATCTAGAGGCTATGGTCAACCAGACCGTCGGCCGGGTATTGGATCTGTTCGACTTCGACTCGGAGCTCGTGAAACGATGGCAGGGCGTCACCGGTAATGGAGTAGAGCAATAGCGTTCTAACGTCGGCGTCAGGGTCGACAGGAGGAAGGCAGGCACTGCCGTCCAAGGTGGTCCAGAATCTCTGGCTATGTTTAGCTGATCTGAGTTGAGCGGCCGATAATGTTCAAGAACTCGGCGCGAGTTCGCGGGTCGGAGCGGAAATCACCAAGTAATTGACTGGTCATCATCGCCACTCCCGACTTGTGGATTCCACGGGTCGTCATGCAGTGATGCATACCCTCCACCACTACACCCACTCCCTTTGGCTTTAGGACATCGTTAATGCAATTCGCGATCTGAGCCGTCATCGTTTCCTGCACCTGTAGCCGTTTAGCAAACGTTTCCACGACCCTGGCGAGTTTGCTGATCCCGACGACCTTTCGATCTGGCAGGTAGCCAACTTGAACCTTTCCGAGTATCGGAGCTATATGGTGCTCGCAGTGCGATTCAAAAGTGATATCTCTTAATACGACCATCTCGTCGTAGCCGTCGACTTCGTAGAAGGTTCGTCGCAGGAATTCGACCGGATCTTCTTTATAGCCGGCGAACCACTCCTCGTAGGCTTTTGCGACGCGAGATGGTGTCGCTATGAGCCCCTCGCGATCAGGGTTATCTCCAATCCATTTCAGGAGTGTTCGAACGGCACTTTCGGTTTCTTCTCTGGTCGGGCGGGACACGCGGGCTCCTCAAACATTGCGCTGCACGGGGTATGAGCGGGGCCTGGCAGTCTAAGGTGGGCAAACGGCTCACGCAAGGCGTCGCGGGCTTATTGAGGATGCTTTGCGGGCCGGATGTCCCCGTTGTATGGTGAGCCCGTGACATCCGATATGAGTGCCCTAGGGCTAATCCAGACATTCGAGACGTGGCGCCGGAGTGGGGAGCGGATGGTTCTTGCTACGGTCTATGAGACCGCTGGTTCGACCTATACGAAAGCGGGGCACAGAATTCTCATCTCTGCCAACGCGGACTACCAAGGGTTAGTCAGTGGTGGATGTCTTGAGGGCGATCTGGCGGAGCGCGCACGTGCTGTCTCGGAGGCAAACGAGCCATCTCCGATAACCTACGACATGCGTGATGAAGCGGATGACCTGTGGGGTCTTGGTGTCGGTTGCAACGGGCTCATTCGTGTATTCCTGCAGCCGCTCCTGGCGGAGAAAGGGTACGAGCCCTTTCCTGAGATCGCCGAACGTCTCATGGCGTCCACCCCAGTTATCGTCGCCACCGTGATTGAGAGCGGCAACGGCAAGATTCCGGCGGGCACGACTTTGCTTTGGGATGGCGATGGTGTTGACTCGCAGACCTTGCAAGGTCTCGTGCCGGGATGTCGCAGGGCGCATGAAACTGGTCGCGCAAATTTCGAGACCGATATGGATGGTATCTCCGTGCTCTACGCGCCCTTGCAGCCGGTGCGGCGCTTATTGGTGCTGGGTGGGGGGCTCGACGCTCTACCTGTTGTTAACATGGCGGCCGAGTTAGGTTGGCGCGTCACGATCGCGGACCATCGTCCCGCTTATCTCGAAAAAGGGGTATTCTCTGCGGCTGAGCAAGCTTTGCTCATCGATCCCGCGAGAATGAGCTGCGAGCTTGATCCGAGCGCCTTTGATGCCATCATCGTGATGAGCCACCATTTATTGACTGATCAGACTTATCTCGCACAGCTCGCCGACACCGAGGTGAGTTATATCGGTGTGCTTGGACCGCGCGCTCGCAGAGACCGTCTACTTGGGGCGCTTGGGTCCGCGGGTGATGCGTTGCGCGAACGGTTACGAGGCCCCGTGGGTATTGACATCGGTGCTGATGCGCCCGAGTCGATTGCACTTTCACTGCTTGCAGAAATTCACGCGACGCTCGCTGGCAGATCAGGGGAGGGTTTGACGAACAAGCCCTAATTCACGTTTGGAAGGTGATATTTAATTTAACCGCATGAAAGGGATTTCTTTTGACTAAATTCTATAAGTCTGCCTGTGCAGTTTTTCTGATACTGGCTGTTCCGGTTACTCATGCTCAAGATGAAGAGGGTTTTTCCGGTCGTGCTGGGTTGGGATTTCTCTCGACCGGCGGAAATTCCGAGACTCAAAGCCTCAACGGTCACTTTGATGCGTGGTTGAATTTCGATACCTGGCGCCATGCTCTAAACGCACAAGCTATAAGATCTACAACTTCTGGTTCCACAACTGCTGATTCTCTTGGGGCCTCATGGCAAAGTAATTACGCCATAAATGAAACCGACTATGTCTATGGTGTCGTAGATATGGATGAGGATAAGTTCAGTACTTATGATCGGCAGGTCCGTCAAGCCATCGGTTATGGCAGACGGTATCTTGATAGCGAAACGCATGTCTTGAACATTGAGCTTGGGGCTGGCTCAAGACAAGCTGATCTTAGGAATAACACAACCCGGAACGAAGGAATATTGCGTTGGAGCGGCGATTACCGATGGGTACTGAGTGACAGGTCTGAGTTTAATCAGATTCTTACAGTAGAAGGCGGCACAGAGAATATTTTTCTAGAATCTTCTTCTTCCTTTAGTACATATGTCCGTGAAAACCTTGCGCTAGTCACCTCCTTTTCACTTAAAAGCAATACAGATGTGCTCCCAGGTTCTAAAAAAACAGACACATTTACCGCGATCTCTCTGGAGTACACTTTCTAAGGCGAAGAGTATAGGGTCTCCCAATGACCGCACACCCGTCATTGTTCCCTGCCATAGGCGATAAAAACGCGCCTCTTGCCCATCGCATGCGTCCCCAAAAGTTAGACGCTTTTCTTGGTCAGGAACAGCTGCTCGGAGAGGGCAAGCCACTTCGGGAAGCTATAGAACGAGGCGTAGTGGGGAGCATGGTGTTTTGGGGGCCTCCGGGCTCCGGAAAAACAACCTTGGCTCAATTGATTGCTCACTACACTGACCGGACATTCGTGTCTTTTAGCGCTGTAACCGAAGGCGTTCCTCGCGTACGAGAGATCATAAAAGAGGCTCAACAGTGTCTAGCCAGTGAAGGTCGCAGCACAATCCTTTTCTGCGATGAGATTCATCGGTTTAATAAGGCCCAGCAGGATGCCTTTTTGCCCTGGGTTGAAGAAGGTGTCATTACGCTTATTGGCGCCACAACTGAAAACCCATCTTTCGAGTTAAATGCCGCATTACTGTCACGACTTCGAGTCTTTGTCCTTGAGCCGCTGGAGTCGGAGCAGATTACATTTATCATTCAGGGCGCGATCAGATATCTAGCAGATGACTTACCCAGAGGTAAACGCCCAATCGCGGTGACAGAAAAAGCGGTTGCGCTTCTCGCGCGCTATGCAGATGGTGATGCTCGTCGCGCACTCAATTCGATTGAGGCAGTATGGAAGCATGCGATTACACTGGACTCTACACCAGAAAGCTTGTCAGCCGACTTCGTCGAGTCGGTGCTAGAACGAAGGCTCGCAAGGTATGACAAATCAGGTGAAGAGCATTACAACTTAATCTCAGCGTTGCATAAAGCCGTGCGAGGTAGTGATGTTGAAGGCGCGCTTTACTGGCTAGCACGTATGATCGAGGGTGGTGAGGATCGAATGTATCTCGCCCGTCGCCTAGTCCGAATAGCATCGGAGGATGTCGGTCTAGCTGATCCTCGGGCACTTCAAGTAACACTACAAGCAAAAGACGCCTATCATTTCCTCGGTACACCAGAGGGCGAATTAGCATTAGCCGAGGCCGTGATCTATCTCGCTACGGCTCCAAAATCAAATCGTGTCTACGAGGCTTGGACCCGAGCTCAAAAGGCGGCACGAGAATACCCTGCCGAACTAGTTCCAAAGCACATTAGAAATGCGCCTACTACTCTAATGAAAGATCTAGGTTACGGTGAAGATTATCGTTATGACCACGCCGAAGGCGGTCATGCCGTTGGCCAGGAATACCTTCCAGGTCCTCTAAGAGGTGCAGATTGGTATGAGCCAACGAATAGCGGTTTTGAGAAGACAATAGCCGAACGATTGGCGTGGTGGTCTGACAAAAAGAAGAGTGCGAGGTTAGCTTAGCCACGGCATGTTTGGACATCACTACAAAATGAGAAGCTCAATTGCCGCACTGTTGTTATCGAGTCTGCTGAGCTTAAGTGCAGCTATGGCTCAAGATGGAGAGGGTTCTGAGGCTACGGCTCCTGGATATTATGCGCTGACTTTGCCGGATGCCGGGCGTCGCTACACGTTGGTCATTCCTGATGGGTATACGGGTCAGGAAGCCGCACCGCTGATTATATCGCTTCATTATGGAGGGGGGGTCACCCCGTTTTATGGTCGCGGCCTGCTTGAGTCACTGATTGAACCCGCTCTTCGTGACCTGGGCGCGATCCTAGTAGCCCCTGACAGTGCGGCTGGCGACTGGGCCAATTCACTCGCCCAGCAGCACGTGTTGGAGCTTATGGACCATGTTGAGGCGCGGTACAACATCGATTCTGAGAGGACGCTGTTAACTGGCTACAGCATGGGTGGGAGGGGCGCCTGGTACCTAGCGGCCCGTCACCCGGATCGATTCAAGGCGGCGCTACCGATTGCTGGCCAGCCCCAGCCCGATTCGGCGACCGTAGATTGGGCTATTCCACTGTACGTTATTCACAGCGCGGCTGATCAGGTGCTCCCGCTGGAACCCAACCTCGCGATCGTAGAGCAACTAGGGGCCGAGGGCGTAGACATTGAGTTCACCGTGGTGAGTGACCTCGGTCATTATGAGATTCCGCGGTATCGGCCCTATGTGGAGGGCGCAATACCATGGATTCGTGGGGTTTGGGAGAGTGGGCGCGACGAGTGACTCGTTAATCGTCAAGCTCCGCCAACGTAGCCTGGAAGACGCTCATTTGGGCCCTTAACTTATTGATTTTTATATAAGGGTGGTTCTCGGGACGCGTAAAGGGATGGAGGGAGGTAGAATCGGTCATCAATAACTAATGGATCCTCCATCCTTGAAAAAAACAATCTTCTTTTTCGTGCGCCAGTTAACCTCTCGCACATCCCTGGCCGTGCTGTTATGCGCTCTGGTGGGCGGCCCGCTCGGCGCTCAGGATGTGCCACCCACAAGCGAATTTGCAGATGATCCTGAGGCAATCCGTATAGGGATGGGTGTTTATCGTCTGCGGTGCGCGGATTGTCACGGGACGGATGCTCGAGGAGTTCGCGCACCGGGTCTTACCCAGCTTTGGGCTTCTGGGCGAACTGATGAGGGGATTTTCAGGACGATAACTCAGGGCGTTCCTGGCACGATCATGCGGCCTATCGATCGCATCCGGACGCGTGATTCAGAGATTTGGCAGGTGATCGCCTATCTGCGCTCGATATCTACCCCGACAACCACTCACCCCATGGGTGATGCTGGGCGTGGTGAGCAGATTTTTCAAGCGTCTTGCTCCGTCTGTCACCAGGTCAACTCGGCTGGTGGTCGATTAGGACCAGATTTGTCTCGTATAGGAGCGGCTAGGTCCGTAGACGCACTTGTCGATCGAATACGCGGTGAGCGTGAAATGCGGATTATGGCAACCCGAGCAACGGTCGGGGGCGCTATGGTTATAGACAAAAATTTTGCACAAACTTCCTTAACGGCAGTGTCAGGAGAAAGCATGCAAGGCGTCAAGAATAACGAAGACTTGTTCTCCATCCAGGTCATGGACATGGCTGGACGGATTCAGGGGTTCGATAAGGAGGCTTTGCAGATGCTGGAGGTTTCAACCGAATCTTTAATGCCCGCGTTCGGACCAGAGACACTTAGTGACGCTGCTCTTGAAGACTTGGTTAGCTATCTTGTGACGCTGCGCGGGCATGACGCTGCGGTGCAATGAGGAGACACTGATGCGCTTATTGAAACGCTCTATTTATTTGTCGTTCTTATTGGCAGTTATAGCGGTGCCATCCGTTGCACAGCATTCACCTGATGGTCGACTAGTGACACCGGATGAGATTCGAGAGGGACTTACTCCTGATGGTTCCCGTTGGGTAACTTTTGGGGGCGATTACAATAATCACAGACACAGCCCGCTCACACAGATTACTCCGGAAAATGTTCACGAACTTGTGCCGCAGTGGACATTTCAGACAAACGTTCTTGAGAAGTTTGAAACAACGACGTTATATCGGGATAACGTTCTGTATGTTACAGGCCCTCTGAACACCGCTTGGGCATTGGATGCCCGAAGCGGCAGGCCATTTTGGGAATATCGGAGGGAGTTACCGGAATTTTTAACGGCCTGTTGCGGATTAGTTAACCGTGGTTTTGCGATGATGGGCGACAAGCTCTACATGGTTACCTTGGATGCACATCTGCTGGCTTTCGATAGCGCCACTGGACGGATTGTTTGGGATGCCACTATGGCGGACTACACCCAAGGTTATGCGGCAACAATTGCTCCGCTGGCCGTTAATGACAAAATCATTGTCGGTGTGGCAGGCGGAGAGTATGGCATCCGAGGATATATCGACGCCTATGATGCAGAGACGGGAGAGCTTGCATGGCGTTTTTACACAATTCCTGGTCCTGGCGAACCGGGAAATGAGACGTGGGCCGGGGAGTCTTGGAGAACGGGTGGCGCGAGTGTTTGGGTGACTGGTGCGTATGATCCAGAGCTCAACCTGCTTTATTACGGCATAGGAAATCCGGGTCCGGACTATCATAGCGAGAGCCGGCTAGGTGACAATCTTTATAGCGACTCAGTAGTCGCGCTTGATGCTGATACAGGCGAACTGCGCTGGCACTATCAGTTTACTCCGCATGATCTTCATGATTGGGATGCTACAGAGGTGCCAATTCTTGCTGATATAGAGATTGATGCAGAGTTGCGTCAGGTTCTAATGTTTGCCAACCGTAATGGGTTTTATTACACGCTAGATAGGGCAACTGGAGAACTGCTTGTAGCAGAACCTTTTGTTAGAACAACATGGGCTACAGAGATAGGGTTAGATGGTCGTCCAGTTCTTCTTCCAGGTCACGTACCAAATGAAGAAGGCGAAATTACTTGTCCGGATCTTAGGGGCGGGACTAATTTCTGGCCACCTAGCTTTGATCCGCAGACGGGAATGTTTTTCGTGAATGCTCGTGAAGGGTGCATGACTTATTTCTCTTGGGTGCAGGAATACATTCCCGGACAGCGTTTCACAGGGGGGTCCGGTCAGTACATCACAGATGATCCTGACATGCCTCACTACGGAGCGCTTCGCGCCTTAGATCCAACTAACGGTGAGCGTCTTTGGGAGTTTCGCTATCCAACGCCTTCAGGCGCTGGTCTTCTCACAACCGCAACCGGGGTTATTTTTAGTGGCGATAATGATGGTAATTTGTTGGCCCTGAATTCTAATACCGGTGAACTGTTATGGAATTATCAGATGGGCGCGACGATGTGGGGCACTTCTCCTATAACGTACATGCTAGACGATCGCCAATATGTACTCGTACCTGCCGGTACTACTCTGACGGCGTGGGCATTATGGGAAGAGTAGACCTGTAAACTGGAAGGAAGCAGTAACGGAGAAGCCCTCGTGTTAAGAGCAATAGCTGTTGCCGTTTTCTCAGTGTCTGTATTAGGTAGTACGTTTGTATTCGCCCATCACGGTGGAAGCATGTATCCCAACCGCGACGACGAGTCGATACTAGAAGATGCGGTCGTCGGGGAGTTTTTATTCGTTAATCCGCATGCTCGGTTGTTGTTCAGTTGGACGGATGCTGACGGTACCGCTTCTGAATGGGAAGGAGAGCTCAGTGGCTCGACCGAGCTGGTAAGATCAGGTATCTATGCCAATCTACTTGGAACTGGTGACCGTATTACGGTTAAGGGATATCCGCACAGCTCCATTCCACGAAACTTGCGCCTGAGTTCAGTCGTTTTACCAGATGGTCGTGAGGTGCCACTGCCTTGAAATCTGGGTCTGATATCTTCAGAGGGCTTGCTCGGTGGGGATGCATGGTCATCGCCGCAACGGTGATAACGAGCGTCAATGCACAAGAGGGGGCTCTATCAGGGGGATGGGTGATGGATGTCCGCGGGGCTTGGGATGAGCTGGTTGCGGCTAATTCTGTACAGGAGGTGCTCGCTGAATTCGACCGCGCTGTCGATGATCCAAGCATGCGGTGCGTTCCACCGGGCCTCATTCGATCAGCCGAAAGTAGAGCTCAGATAGAGATCATTGAGCAGGATCATCAGATTCTGATTCTTTATGAGGCTTTTGGTGTGATTCGTCGAGTACACCTGAATGGCCCTCAAGCACCAGAATGGATGCCTCCCTCTCCCGTTGGGTATTCGGTTGGTGTTTGGCAAGGCGATGAGCTTGTGGTCGAGACGACGCACTTGACCCCTCACCTATTAAATGACGACGGTTTCCCGTTTGCCGGTCACCCGGACGCTCGAATTATCGAACGGTATCGACCTTCTGGAGATCGTTTGGAGCTCGAGTTTCGCGTGGAGGATCCGGTCAATCTTCGTGGGCCAGCCACACGGACCCATACTTTTGATAGGGTGCCCGATTCGATGCTCCTTCATTACCATTGCGATCCGCTTGAAGCGACTGGCTGGCGTTTACCCGCTACCGGAGACTCGCTTAGGGATCTCCTCCAATGGCTCGAGCTGCGCCCCCCGATACCTGAATAAAAACGGATGGTGATGGCTGCCGTTGGTTTGATCGAGAGAAAATCAGTCCGAGCAGAAGAGAAGATAAAACGTGACGAACTCAAGAACTCGGTTTGACGACACCTGTGAGATCGTGGGTGTGAAGAACGAGATTGCCGTTACCGGAGAGATTCTCCAGTTTCGCGAACACGACATCATTATTGCGACGATCCATCGTTCGGCTAAGGTCACGTTGCATTGGCAGGAAAATGTTGATCAGTACGTCGGGTCGATGGGTGGAGTCGAGTTCAAGTCAGAGGGCCCGAAGTCACATACCTATCGAACTACTAGATGATTGCGTGCCCTGCCGGTTCTGATTGCCCGGCTACCAGCGAAACAGTCGCGTCGCCATGCCTTGTGGGAAAACTTCTTGACCCCGGGGTAGTTCGATAAAGCCATCGGTACCGGCCAGTGACACGAAGTCGCCGGAGGTATTGGTTGGGTTGGGCTCTGCCACCGCCAAACCGGTGTCATCCGAGTTAAGTTTGACAGGAAGGAAATAGACTAGGTCGGCGGAAAACACGACTTCTGTGGCGAGCCGTACTGTCTCGGGGGACTCTGCGTCGAGTCCCATGGCCTGTCTCAGGGCCGGCAAGACATAACGCGTGAGGCAGACAAGCGTTGAGACAGGATTGCCTGGTAGCGCAAAGATGGGTTTCGATGCCTTGCTGACACCGAACCACATCGGTCGCCCCGGCCGCTGTTCGATGCGATGGAAGACCAATTCGACGCCGAGTGTGTCGAGTACCTGAGGGACAAAGTCGTATTGGCCCATGGATACACCGCCACTCAGAATCAACGTATCGTTTGCGTCGTGCAGTCTCGCGATGGTTTCGAACATAGTTTCCGGATCGTCTTTTAGATTTACTCGGGTCACCCGAGCCTGGGTGTGGCGCAGCAGGCTCGCTTCGATTGCGCGATCGTTAGAGGATCGGATCTGATAGGGCTGGATCGGCGCTCCTACCTCAACGAGCTCATCGCCCGTGGAAAGGACCGCGATTTTCGGTGACTTTGTCACCTGGATGTGCGGAAGGCCCGCGCTTGCCAAGATGGCCATCTCTGTCGGGCCGATGGCCAGACCAGACGAGAGTAGCCGGGTGCCGGCGATCCGATCCGATCCTCGAGGATGGACGAACTGCCTATCCGAGACCTTGGCCGAATCCTCGATTAGCGCGATTGACTGATCCCGTGTAAGGCGTTCTACAGGTATCACGGTGTCGGCTCCGTCGGGCAGCATGGCACCAGTCATAATCTCGACGCACTCACCGGCATGAATCAGCAGAGGTGGTGCGCCGGCCCCTTGTGTTCCGATGACACGATAGCGCCGCAATCCTTGATCCCAATCCGAGAACTTGATTGCAATGCCGTCCATCGTTACACGATCGAAGGGCGGTTGGTCGCGTTCGGCCTCGACGTTTTCTCGCAGTACGGCGCCGGCGGTGTCGCCGAGCAGACGCTCCTCGGACGGCAGAGCCTGCATGCACCCGAGGATCAGGGCCTCGGCTTCGGCAACGTCTGTCATCTAGCGCAACCTCTGTGAACCAAAATACGTCGTGAACATCCCAATGACCAACAGTGTTCTTTGTTTCTAACTTATTGATTTAAATGATTAGATTCAATCCACGGTCCCGCTGGGCGCCTCACCCCATGGTGCTATACTAAACGAATCAAGGAGACACCAGATGGACTGCATCGTTCTGTTCGGTCTACCTTGCTGTTTAACCTCGAGCCCGCTCCGGGGTCAGGTTGCTGATAATCGTGCCACTTGTCATCGGTCATGCTCGATGTTCTGCCAGTATAAGGACCGGTCCAATGCACAGAACGGTAGCAATCGACTCACTTGCTGAAGTTTCATCTATCGATTGGAGGAGATCTGTTAGTTCGGCTCCAACCCGGTGGTTGGGCCGGGTTGCCAAGAACGCCCGCGCCCCTCTGAGCTGACATGCCGCCAGCAGATCCTTCACCCCCAAGACTGACCACCGGCCCCGTGGGGGTTCACTTGAGAGCGCTTGCGGTGCCAATGGCGCTGGGTTTCGTGGCATTAAATTCCTACAGCATCGCCGATACTTTTTTCGTCGCTCAGCTCGGAACACTTCCGCTAGCTGCGATGAGTTTCACTTTCCCGGTCGCGTTCGCGATGATTTCCATCGGTCTGGGTGTGGGTATCGGTACGTCGAGCGTTGTCGCTCGTCTTCTTGGGACCGGTGATCGGGCGACAGTGCAACGCATTACCACGCATGCTCTGATGCTCGGTGCGGTTGCCGGGTTTCTTCTCCTAGTTATCGGTCTCGCGACGATAGAGCCTGTGTTTCGCGCCCTGGGGGCCGACGAACGAACGCTTCCGCTCATCGCCGAGTACATGCAGATTTACTATCTGGGGAGCATGTTCTTCATCCTGCCCATGGTAGGTAATCATGCGATTCGCGCGACAGGGGATGCGATGGTGCCAGCCGTGATTCTCTCCCTATCCGCGCTGATCAATATTGTCCTTGATCCGCTGCTGATTTTCGGCTTGTTCGGTTTTCCGCGCATGGAGCTAAGAGGTGCGGCCATCGCGACGGTTATCGCCAACGCGGTCACGGTTCTGGCTTCGATCACCGTGCTCTATCGACGTGAGCGGCTGATTATGCCCCGCTTCCTGAGTACTGCCGGGCTGTGGGATTCTTGGCAACGACTTTTTCATGTGTGTGTTCCAGCTACGGTGGCAAACTTGCTCATACCCATCACGATGGCGGCTATCACCGCACTGGTTGCGGGTTTCGGGCCGGAAGCGGTAGCCGGTTTTGGCGTAGCTTCTAGGGTGGAGTCCGTCGTGCTCATCGTTATTTTTGCATTACAGGCGTCAGTGGGTCCGTTCGTCGGCCAGAACTATGGTGCAGGGCAATTGGATAGGGTTAGACGTGCCGTTCGTTCCTCGGTCAACTACCTGATGATCTATGGATTCGCGATGGCTACGGTGCTTTTTATCATCTCTCGCCCAACGGTTGCGTTTTTCGACACGAACCCGGTTGTTGTGGATGTTGCGTCGGCCTACCTTAGGATTGTGCCGTTCACTTACGGCGCGTTCGGGGTGATGATGATTGCTGTCGGATGCTTCAACTCTCTGGGCCGCCCGTTGCCGGCAGCGATTCTGACATTTGTTAAATTTTTCATCGTCTATCTGCCGCTCGCGTGGGGACTTTCAAGATTGATGGGTCTCAATGGAATCTTCTGGGCAAACGCGGTATCTCATCTCGCATTTGGTATAGCCGCCTTCTTTTGGCTGAAGATATTCCTGAGAAAGCTGGCAAGCGGTCTGCTGCCAAGCGAGGCAAAGACTTCAGGGGTAGAAGAGACAGTTCCGATCGGGCCTATTCAATGACGACTTGCGCGGATTCGAATTCGACCTGATAGGCATTGCTATTGGTGAATGGGCCGAGGCCGGAAGCCAGCCGTAAAGCGTCACCCGAGGCGAGGGTTCGATCCACCACTCGAACCGTCTGACGTGTCGAGCCGAAGCTGTCGACATACCGGATGATTATCCTTAAGTCCCTAACAGAGAGAAGCGTCGGATTCGCTACCTCGACTAACAATTGACCCTGTGAGTCAAGCAGCGCTCTGAGCTGTAGGTAGTTGCCCGGATTCCTCGGAAGATCAAGACGAACGATGGCGCCTTGGGCCGCTTGTCCTGTGGGACTATTGGCGGTTGCTGCGATACGGTAATGCTCGAGAGCCGTGTCTAAATCCCCCTCAGTCTCGGCCAGCGTACCGAGCCCGTAGTGCGCCTCTGCGGTCGGGAACAGTTCAATGCTGGTCTGCAAGTGCGATTCCGCAGCATCCCGTTGATCGAGCGCTCCGTGCGCGCGACCCTTCTGCAGGTGGAAGTAGAAGTACTCGGCGTATTGGCCAATCGCCCGATCGTAATGTTCGATCGCTGCCGGAAAACGTTCGCGTGCCAAGTCGATATCGCCTGCCAATGCATGAAACTGGGCCTCACCTGGCACGAGGCTTATTGCTTCGACCGCCAGTCCGTCGGCCTCATCTAGACGAGTTTCAGCCAACGCAGCCCGGCCGCGATCGTATAGGTTATACGCGGGCTGAGTTTCACGAATGCGGCGTATGGCCGCTTGATATCGATCGAGACCGATTTCACCACTGGCGGGTAGAGAGGCTGCGGTCTCACGGTTTCTTTCTACCCGTTCCGAAGAAGGTGGGTGGCTGGCGAACAGACCGGATAGCCAATCCTGTGACCGGCCCTCCGAGAGTCTCACGAAAGTCTCCTGAAGCGCGACCGCTGCCTGAGGGTCATAACCCGCGTTCGCCAGGTAGTTAATACCATAGAGATCCGCCTCGAGTTCGGCGCCTCGGCCGTACCGCTGATTGATTAGCTGTGCCCCCAAGCTTGCCGCGCCGATTGCCAGGTCGGAGTAGTCGCCGCGTGCCGCGACGGTCGTTGCTAGTAACGCGCCTTGAAGGATCATGCTGCGCTGCATCGCCTGCGCCCCGTGGCGCGCGGCCGCATGCACGATTTCGTGTCCTAGAACGGCCGCGAGTTCTGCTTCAGAGCCCAGCTCTAGCAGAAGCCCCCGATTGACCGCTATTTTTCCGCCGGGTAGTGCCCATGCGTTGGGCACCGAGCTATTCAGGACCACGAATTCGTATGGGAGAGCTCGGTCGCTGACACTTGCAAGGCGGTAGCCCACCTCTGCGATGTAGGCGTTCAATTCCGGATCGAGGACGTAATCACCTCCCTGCATCTGGCGGGAGGGGAGGTACTGTGCGTCACCGATCGCGATCTCCTCCGCCGTGGAGACCAAGTCGAGCTCTAGATTGCCGGTGACGGGATTGGTGGCGCAGCTCGCTAGGATTAAGGGTGTAATGAACCCGAAAATGCTTCTAAAAGTCATGAAATAGCATCTAAAAATCACGAACGTGCTGCTATCGTCTGGAATCTGTGATCGGCGGTGAGGCGCCTGTACGTGCACTCAAGCGCCGTCTCGGGCCCCTGTAATGGCGCCCTCCGTGATTCGGAGCCAGGCCCCAATCTCCATGGCAAACGCCTTGTAGGATTCGTAGACCTTGCGGCTCATCGGATCTTCTGCCGCTAGTTCCTCCATAACCTCGAGGCTGAACCCACGCAGGACCTCGAGCACATCGTCGGGGAATCTACGCAATTGCACCCCATGTTCCTCGACCAGAGTTTTCAATGACTGTTGATTTCGCGTATTGAACTCAGCCAACAGATAATCGTTCTCGGCGGTGCAGGCGGTCCTGAGGATCTGCTTCAATTCATCTGAAAGGGACGCGTAGGCATCCATGGAAACGAAGCATTCGATAGAGCCCGAAGGCTCGTGCCAGCCAGGATAATAGTAGTACTCGGCGGCCTGGTGCAGACCGAAGGCCAGGTCGTTGTAGGGCCCCACCCATTCCGTCGCGTCGATCGCACCTGTCTGCAGTGCCGTGAAAATCTCCGAGGCCGGAAGATTGACGGGCAACGCTCCTGCCCGCTGTATTACCTCGCCGCCCAGCCCAGGCATTCGAATTTTCAGCCCGTTGAAATCATCCACCGAGTTGATCTCCCGATTGAACCAGCCTCCCATCTGCGTGCCTGTGTTGCCTGCTGGGAATGGGATAACGTTGTGAGGGGCGTAAGCCTCCTGCCAGAGCTCAAGGCCGCCGCCGAAGTAAAGCCAAGCGTTAAACTCGTTTGGCAGCATGCCGAATGGGACGCTACCGAAAAGTTGTGCGGCGGGTACTTTCCCCCGCCAGTAGATCGGAGCGGAGTGGCCGAGTTGGATAGTGCCGCGCGAGACTGCGTCGAGCACCTCGAACGCCGGCACGAGCTCGCCGGCTGCGAATACCTCCACTTCCAGTCGACCCCCGGAAAGCGCTCCGAGCCGCTCGGCAAGGCGGTTAGCTGAGGTGCCATGCCCGGGAAAATTAGGCGGCCAAGAAGTCACCATGCGCCATCGATGTCGCTCTGCTGATCCCGTCGATTCGCCAGGTTCCTCGATTTGTGTGCAGGCGGCGAGAGCTCCTAGGCCGCCATATATAAAGGTGCGTCGGTGCATGGCGCTCATTCTGCCACTCATCGGCTGTCGTCGAAAGGCGGCGGATAGTGCATTGCTTTTGGAATATTGAGTTGGTCAGCATCGACGATAGATTTAGGAGTCGACGTGATCGGTAGGGCCCACATTGGTCGTCCGCTCTCTGATTCAATTGTGAAAAGGGGTGTCCATGACCGACAATTGCACGTTATGGATATGGTGGAAAAACCCGGTAGGGACTTCATCCGGCAGATCGTCGCGGGAGACGTTACCGCAGGCAAAGATGACGCTCGTGTGCAGACACGGTTTCCGCCGGAACCAAACGGCTATTTGCATATCGGACATGCAAAAGCGATATGTCTCGATTTTGGCATAGCCGATGAATTCGGTGGCGAATGCTATCTGCGATTCGACGACACAAACCCGGAGAAAGAGGACGTCGAATATGTAGAGGCGATCCAGGAGGATGTTCGTTGGCTTGGCTACGACTGGGGAGACCGGCTCGCTCACGCATCAGACTATTTTCCAAAGCTTCACGACTTTGCGATCGATCTCATCCAGGCTGGGAAAGCATATGTGGATAGCCTTAGTGCGGAGGAGATTCGCTCATTTCGCGGCACTCTCAAAGAGCCGGGCACGAACAGCCCCCATCGGAACCGTCCTATAGAAGAGAGCCTGGAGTTATTTGCAGCCATGGGCCGAGGTGATTTCGAAGAAGGTGAACATGTGCTGCGCGCCAAAATTGATATGGCTTCGCCCAATCTCAACTTGCGTGACCCAACTTTGTACCGTATCCGAAAAGTCCCCCACCAGCGCACTGGGGACAGGTGGTGCATTTATCCGATGTACGATTTCGCCCACACGCTGTCTGACGCGTTGGAAGGAACCACTCACTCGCTTTGCACGCTTGAGTTCGAAGATCATCGCCCGCTTTATAATTGGTTTCTCGAGAACCTGCCGGTTCCGCATCGTCCGCGCCAGATCGAGTTTTCCCGCCTGAACCTTATGTTCACTATTTTGAGTAAGCGCAAGCTCTCTCAGTTGGTCGATGAAGGTCATGTGGAGGGGTGGGACGATCCCCGGATGCCGACACTCTCCGGGATCAGGAGGCGTGGCTATACACCTGCATCGATTCGAGACTTCGTGGGACGTATCGGTATCACCAAGAAGGAGAACGTCATTGAGCTCGGGGCACTGGAGAACTGTGTCCGCGAAGAACTAAACGAGACGGCTCCCAGGCGGTTTGCGGTTCTTCAGCCTTTGAAGGTTGTCATCGATAATTACCCGGAGGAGGGCGAGGAGTGGCTTGAGGCGTCGAACCATCCAAATCGGCCGGAACTCGGTTCACGACAGGTTCCGTTCAGTCGGGAGATTTTTATCGAGCGTGACGATTTCAGGGAGGATCCGCCAGGAAAGTTCCGTCGTCTCAGTCCCGGTATTGAGGTGCGGTTGCGTTATGCGTACATCGTGAAGTGCGAGAGCGTGGTCAAAGATGAGAGCGGCGAGATCGTCGAGTTAAGGTGCAGTTACGACCCGGAGACCCGAAGCGGCACAGACCAGGCGCAGCGCAAGGTGAAGGGAACGATTCATTGGGTATCCGCCAGGCATGCGACACGCCGCGAGGTTCGGTTGTACGACCGCCTATTCCTATCGCCAAATCCGGATCAGGGTGATGGTGATTTCAAGCAGCACCTCAACCCGGAGTCGCTTCAGATTCTGCCAGATGCCGCGCTAGAACCAGCCTTGGCGGAGGCTGGGCCCGGGGAGCGTTTCCAGTTCGAGCGACAAGGATACTTCATGATTGATCCCGGCCTCGAAGACCGGGTGGTATTCAGCCGCACCGTAACTCTGCGGGACTCATGGGCGAAGATCGAGCGACAAGCGGTGCGGGAGCAGAGTAGTCGTGGCCAATAAGTTGCGGAAGAGCATTGAAGGGTGTGTCGGGTGGTTATAGGCTGATCCACTATCCTAAAGAGGGCATCTCCACGATGTCCTTACCGTAACTGCGAGGGTCTGGATTTTTTAAATGCGCCAGCAGTTCAACTACGATCAAAAATGAATAACAGAGCGAATGCTCGAGCCTTCGTGCATAAGATCAAATGCTGTGTTGATCTCCTCGAGCCCCATCGTGTGGGTAATCATCTCGTCGACTTTGATGTCCCCTGCCATATACTGATCAACCATACTTGGCAGCTGGCTTCGTCCTTTGACTCCGCCGAAAGCACTACCGCGCCAGACGCGTCCTGTCACGAGTTGAAAAGGCCGTGTAGATATTTCCTGCCCGGCGCCCGCAACACCGATGATTATGGACTCGCCCCAGCCTTTGTGGCAGCACTCCAGCGCTGACCGCATGAGTTCAACATTGCCGATAGCCTCGAAAGAGTAGTCGACACCGCCGTTCGTTATATCGACGATGACATCCTGAATCGGTTGATTGTGGTCCTTCGGATTGACGAAGTCCGTGGCGCCGAGCTGAAGTGCCATCTTTTCCTTGTCCTGATTGATATCGACCGCAAGAATTCGCTCCGCTTTCGCCATCACGGCACCCTGGATAACACTCAGTCCAACACCGCCCAGACCGAATACTGCAACCGTTGAACCGGGTTCGACCTTTGCCGTGTTCAGGACCGCGCCGATACCAGTCGTGATGCCGCAGCCCAGCAGACAGACTTTCTCCAGAGGCGCTTCCTGCGCGATCTTGGCCACGGCAATTTCGGGCAGTACGGTGTATTCCGAGAACGTCGATGTGCCCATGAAGTGCAGGAGATCTTTGCCGCTCACCGAGAAACGGCTCGTGCCATCCGGCATGACTCCTCGCCCCTGGGTTACACGGATTTTCTGACAAAGATTAGTCTTGCCTGAAGCGCAGAATTCGCATTCTCTACACTCGGGTGTGTACAGCGGAATAACGTGGTCACCCGGTTTGACACTGGTAACGCCCGCACCAATTTCTTCAACCACACCGCCGCCTTCGTGCCCGAGAACCGATGGGAAAGCGCCCTCAGGATCTTCACCCGACAAAGTAAAGGCATCCGTGTGACAGACGCCAGTAGCCACCAGTCGCACCAAAACCTCACCGTCCTTCGGCCCAGCGACATCAATCTCCTCAATTGACAAAGGCTGGCCCGCCTCCCAAGCAACCGCTGCTCTTGCTTTCATAATATTCCCCGAATTGTTTTTACAGTTGTTCCGTTTTGCGATTTACTGACTATACGAGTGCGTTTAAGACCTACTGTGGTGCGCCGTCAGTTCCAATGTCAGCGCTCCACCGTACCCTGTGTCGCGAATAAGCGGTCGGTAGTCGGCTGAGGAACATCCCAGCCCCTTGCCCAGTAGATGAATGGCGTATCGAAAGCCGCGATGAACACCTTGAAGAAGTATTTCGCCAGAGCGAGTCGAAAAGCCGTTTCTAGATCGAATATCCCCCACCAGACAATGACGGCATAGAGTACGGTGTCTAGTGCCTGGGACGTGATCGTAGACAGATTGTTGCGTATCCACAGGTGCTTTCCCTGAGTCCACTCCTTTACCTTGTGGAAGAGCCAAACGTCGAAGCTCTGACTGATCAGATAGGCCAACAGCGAACCGAACACGAACCTTGGGGTGAAGTCGAGAATTCTGGAGAAGGCCTGATGAATCTCGCCCGAGAATACGATCGACTCTGGGCGCGAAGAAGGCAAGTAAAGCAGGCTCATGCTCATCATCACTACGATGATGACGCTCACGCCAAAACCGAGAAGAACGGCTTGATTGGCGACGGCGCGGCCGTACTTCTCGCCCAGTAGGTCGGTCGCGAAGAAAATACTGGAGTAGAAGATTACACCCAGGCTGGTCTCCATGCCCAAGATCACCGTCAGTTTCGGACCCTGCAAGTTGGCTAACAGGATCGCGAGCACGATCGCTGCGGTCAGTCCCAGCCGGCCAAACAGACGGTAAAGGAGAAGCGTCATGGACAGATCGAGCGCGAGCGTGATCAGCCACAGTAAATCCTGGTTCTGGTGAAAGAATGAGACTACCGAATCAGGAATCATGAAACCTTGTGTCCAGATGAGAATCCAAGGGATCAAGCGGGTTTCCGGAGGTCTCAAACCTGGATCAGTGAAGGTTTCGGACCCACTCGTCGGATCGGTTAGTATATTCGAGATGAGTAGCCGCGTAACTCAATTGACGAACACCGGCGACGTGAAGGACGTTTGGGGCCGTTTATTGCGTGATTTGCGGATCTCTGTCATTGATCGGTGTAATTATCGATGTCCCTATTGCATGCCCGCCGAAGTCTACGGCGAAGGGTATGAATTTCTCCCAAGGCGCCATTGGCTGACGCCCGGAGAGATCAAACGAATCGCCGGGTTGTTTATGCAGCTCGGTGTCACGAAGTTGCGGGTAACCGGGGGCGAGCCCCTCCTCCGTCGCGATATTGTCGAGATCGTGAGTGCACTGAAAGAATTGCACGGGCTCGACCTGGCTCTTACCACTAACGGGACCCTGCTTGCTGAGCGTGCGGAGGAGCTTAAGGCGGCCGGCTTGAACCGAATAACCATCAGCCTTGACAGCTTAGACGAGGTTGTTTTTAAGGAGATGAGCGGCGACAAGGGTGATGTCTCAAGCGTGCTCGAGGGGATCGAGGTGGCCCGCGATGTTGGGTTGTCACCGATCAAGCTCAACGTGGTCGTACAGAAGGGCAAGAACGATCACACCGTCTTGGATCTGGTAGATCATTTTCGTGGCTCTGGTGCCATCGTACGATTCATCGAATATATGGATGTGGGTACTTTGAATGGCTGGCGTATGGATGAGGTCGTCGCGTCGCGTACGCTCATGCAGCAGATCTCGGATCGCTGGCCGTTAAAGCCAGTTGAGCCAAACTATCGCGGCGAGGTGGCGCGGCGCTACGTATTCGAGGATGGGCAGGGCGAGGTTGGATTTATCTCGTCGGTGAGCGAGCCCTTTTGCGGTGATTGTCACCGGGCACGACTGTCTGCAGACGGCACTATCTACACCTGCTTGTTCGCTAGGCATGGTATCTGCGTGCGTGAACACATCCGCGGGGGTGCCAGTGACGCAGATCTTATCGGCCTTTTACAGAATCTATGGCGGCATCGTACCGACCGCTACAGCGAGGAGCGCGGTAAGGACGGGGGGGAGGAAAAGACGCCCAAGCCGCGAATCGAGATGTACAGGATGGGCGGTTGAATGCTAACCCATGTCGATGAGGCGAACCGCCCTACTATGGTTGACGTCGGTGATAAGGTCGTGACGCGGCGAACTGCAAGCGCCCGTGCCGTGGTGGTGTTTCCTGAGGAAACCTTGAAGAGTCAAGGGGATGTGCTGCAAACCAAGAAGGGTCCGGTGATCGACACTGCGATCGTTGCCGGTGTAATGGCCGCAAAACGGACGCACGAGCTGATTCCGTTCTGTCATCCCATCCCGCTCGAAGATTGTGCGATCACGATTGACTGGAACGCCGAGCGGGAGTTAGTCATTCAGTGTTCCGTGCGCGCAACCCATAAGACAGGGGTCGAAATGGAGGCGCTCACCGGTGCGTCCGCAGCCGCATTGACGGTCTATGATATGTGCAAGGCACTGTCCCACGGCATTCGGATTCGTGAATTGTCGCTGGTGTCCAAGACCGGTGGTAAGGCTGACTACGCCGAAGCGTTGAAGTAAAGCGATGATCGGTGTGACGGCAAAGTACTTCGCAGTTTTCCGGGAGCAGGCCGGGCAAGACACCGAACCGCTGTCCACTTATGCGACCACTGCGGGGGAGCTCTTTGTCGAGATCGCTACCCGTCACGGTTTCGCTGATCCGATGGCGCGTTGCAAGGTCGCGATCAATGACGAGCTTGCGGGTTGGGAAGAGAAGATCTCCGAGGGGGATGTCGTTTTGTTCTTCCCGCCGGTTGCCGGAGGCTGATCGGCTTTGAATCGATCGACGTTTGAAATCACCGACCGAGCGATTGACACCACCGAGCTGACCGAGCGGCTGCGGAGCGATTCTGCGGGCGCGTACGCATCTTTCGAAGGTTGGGTTCGGAACTTGAACGAGGGTCAGGACGTGACTGCTCTAGAGTATGAGGCCCACGGCCCTGTTGCTGTCAGCGAGGGCGAAAAAATTCTGGCCGAGGCGCGAGAGCGTTTTGGTTTATTGGCAGCCTCGAGTTTTCATCGAGTGGGTCGACTAGAGATCGGCGACTGTGCGGTGTGGGTGGGAGTGAGCGCGGCCCATCGAGGCGTAGCCTTCGATGGGTGTCGTTACATTATTGATGAGCTCAAGCAGCGTCTACCAATATGGAAGAAGGAGCATTACAGGGACGGACACTCGGACTGGATTAACTGTCTGACCAGCCAGAGCGGGAAGCAGGGCAGTGCATAGCCATTAGCGGCGAAAATCCCGATCATACAGCCGCGCTCTATCCCTGACCGTATCAACATCGAATGCCGCTTCTGGCATCGGCACGATGCCCAAGACACCGACCTCCTCGCGCAAAAAGCGCCGCGCGCCGACATCTCCGGTTAGCTGGCTTGCCTTTGGCCAAAGCCTGCGCGGCAACACCACAGGCACGCCTACTTGTCCGGTGTACTGAGCGGCTGCGGCTTGCCCCGGATGGTTTTGCCAGACATGCACTAGACGGCGTAGGGAGTTGGCGCCAACCCCAGGCTGGTCACAGACGAGCAAAAGCGCTGCGTCTGCCCGCGCGGGTAACGTTGACAGCCCGATGCCGAGCGAGCCCGCCATACCTTCGGACCAATCTGCGTTGGTGATCGTATATACGTTGGGATGATAACGTCTCAGCAATAGCCGAAGCTTCAGGGCGTGGGCGCCCAAGACGACCAGCACTTGGCCGGGCGTTACAGCCTCGGCGGCAACAATCGCGTGACTGAGCAACGATCGAGAACGAAACCGCAGAAGTTGCTTAGGCATTCCCAATCGGCTGGACCCCCCCGCCGCCAGAATCAGGCTCCATAGGCCAGTCGGTTCATTGCGGCCTGAATCTCTCATCCGGAGACTATAACGCAGGTCCCAAAGCCAGGAACGTTGCATAACTTGAATCCCTGCCGTGTAACTATAAAAGTTTCCGTAGGATGCCTGCTGCCATCGCGTCTCGGTTGTGGAATCGGTTAGTCTATGCGGGCGTTCCGAATGTCCTACTAATAAGATAGAAGCGCGAACACGGGAATCAATGAGTATTCGTTTGGGCCTAGCGCGACGGCGCAATGTGACGGCTATTGCAGCGATGTCTCGCGGGTTGATTGAGCACGGACTTCCTGAGATGTGGAACGAGCGTCGAATCTCGAAGTGCATTTCCAATCCTGATTGTGTGGTCCTCGTGGCGCGAGATCGGCGCCGACTGGCCGGCTTCGCAGTGGCGGAGTTCTGGGACGACCGCATTCACATCAATCTCTTCTGTGTGGCGCCGTCGTATCAGCGCCAAGGGGTTGGGCGCAGCCTGCTGGAGTGGCTGGAATCCTCCGCAAAAACGGCTGGGACGTTTCTGATGCACTTGGAGGTGCGAGAGTCTAATGCTGGTGCTCGGGACTTTTATAAGAAGCAGGGCTTCGTCGAAACCGGGCTCCGGAGGGGTTATTACGCTGGGCAGGAGGACGCCGTGCGACTGGCTCGTGATCTTAGGGTTACCTCAGCCTCCTCCCCATCATTCTGAGGAACGCGTTCCGTGCTCCAACGCCAGACTATCAAGTACACTGAAAGGCCGATTTTTCTCGGAAGCATCGAGGAGAGAATCCTATGGCTGTAAAACAGTGGAGTGGCCTCTTGCTCGTTGGAATGTGTCTTGCGAGCGTGACTTCGTCCGCGCACCACGGCGGGTCCGTATACGATACGTCGGGGCCGGTCACACTTCGCGGTCAGGTGCCGCAGTTCGGGTTTGTGTTTCCACACGTGTGGGTCTACTTCGCCGTGCAGGGGGGAGAGGGGCCCACCGTGGAGTGGTCGGGTGAGCTGACCACGCCGCTTCGGCTGGCGCGTGGCGTTGGTGGTGGTGGGGCTTCGAATGATGTTCGCTGGACGACCGAGACGCTTCAGCCCGGTGACTTGTTGGAGGTCACGGGTGACCCAGCTCGAAACGGGGCTCCCTCGATGCGCATTCGCAGGATCGTCGACGCGACCGGTCAGGCGCTCCTTGGCGGTAACGAAGGAGATGTGCGCACCGCGACCTCGGTTGAATCGGCTGCTCCCGAGTCGGTATCCGGTGTGGACCTAAGCGGTGTCTGGATGCGCCGCTACAACGCCTCATACCAGAACTATGCTTTTACCGAAGACCCGCCGTCCATGACGGCTTGGGCGAGGGAGCGGTTCGAGGCGACGAAGCCGACGTTCGGCCCACGCGGCGTCGCGGTCGTCGAGACCAATGATCCGGCGTACCAGTGCCTACCGCCCGGGACTCCGCGCATTTATGCTCATCCCGCCCCGTTCGAGATCGTCCATACGCCTGACCGAGTAATACTCGCTTACGAATACCAAAACCGGGTGCGACACGTTTTCACCGATGGCCGAGAGCATCGCGAAGGCCGGCCACCCACGTGGATGGGAGAATCGATAGGACGCTGGGAAGGTGAGACCCTCATCGTCGACACACGGAACTTCAATGATCAGACTTGGCTCGATCGTCGGGGGTTGCCGCACAGTGACCAGTTGCGCGTGCTAGAGCGTATCAGCCGAAGCGGCGAGAATGGGTTGACTATCGAGATTACGGTCGAGGACCCTGTGGCGTTTCCAAATCCCTGGACTGCACGGCGAGTCTTCGAGAGAGTCGACTGGCGGCTCGAGGAGAGCGTCTGCCTCGATAACGCTTCGTTCTCGGAATACGAGCGATCCTTGCTCGATTACAGCGGGGATTCCGCCTCGAGCCAATAAGACCGATCACCTTTATCCGGAGGCCTCATGCCATTTCACAAAAAACTCGTCCGAATAACACTAATAATCATGGTAGCGGTCGTTAGCGGCTGCACCGGATCCGTCTCGTCCGAATCGCTCGAGGCGCTTGCGAATGCTTCGCTGGCCCAGATCGATGGAGAGTTGCAGGTTCCGGGCCTGAGGGAGCCTGTCGAAGTAATTCGCGACGAATGGGGTGTCCCGCACATCTATGCCCGAAATGACGATGACCTCTTTTTCGCCCAGGGGTACGTCATGGCTCAAGACCGGCTTTGGCAAATGGAGATGTGGCGGCGATGGCGCGAAGGTCGTCTCGCGGAGATCTTTGGGCCAGCAGCGCTTGATTATGATCGTCGTGTCCGCTTGATGATGTTTCGTGGCCCTTTTGACGTGACTGAATGGACCAGTTATCACCCTGATGCCGAACGTTTATTCACGGCACATGCTAACGGGGTCAATGCATATATTGAGAGCAATAGGGATAACCTCCCAGTCGAATTTCAGCTGACGGGCATTGTTCCAGAACCGTGGACGGCAGAGACCATCGTTTTGCGCTGGGCATCGCTTGCAGTTCCAAGTGTTCGTGGACACGCCATACATGAAATGCAGCTTGCATTAAATGTTGCGCGCTTGGGTGTAGAAGAAGCTAATAGGCTTGCAGCGCCTGATCCATGGGATGATTTGGTCGTTCCTGAAGGTCTGGATCTGAGCATTCTTACCGAAGAACTGCTGGAGGCTATGCGTGCAGGGGATGATGACCCATTTGTAGCTGGCAGACTTCCGCCGCTTGAGATTCTTGAGCCTTATCGTGGCTTGGTGGCATCTGACGGCGTGCGGGTGGCCCAAGTTTCTCCATTACCGATTGCGACCGAGGGTAGTAACAACTGGGTTGTGAGCCCAAACCGCTCGCCGACAGGCGTACCAATTCTAGCCAATGACCCTCACCGGCGTATTGAGATGCCGGCCCTCCGGTACTTTGTGCATCTCGTTGCCCCAGGTTGGAATGTAATTGGTGGTGGAGAGCCGCCGTTCGCTGGCGTGGACGCGGGAAATAATGAACACATCGCGTGGGGATTTACCTTTGCTGGCACCGACATGGTGGATGTGTTCGTTGAAGAGATGCATCCTGAGGACCCGAACCTCGTGCGTTGGCAGGATGGCTGGGAACCTCTCCGTATCATCGAAGAAGAGATTCCGGTCAAAGGACAGGAGCCGGAATCTGTTGTCTTGAAATTTAGTCGTCATGGGCCTGTTTTTTACGAAGATCTGAATAATCGTCGCGCCTACGCTGCTCGATCAGTCGTTCAGGAGCCAGGAACCGCCGCTTATAAAGGCAGTTTTCAGTTAGCTCAGGCTGAGAGTTGCGGAGATTTTTTTGAGCGAGCAATGCATTGGTTGGTTCCAAGTCACAGCCTGATCTGTGGAGATGTTGATGGCAATATTGCTCTGCAAGTGACCGGGTTTACCCCAGATCGTAATGGCTGGAATGGGCGCTTACCGGTGCCTGGGACGGGGAAGTACGAGTGGCTTGGTTCCCGAGTAGATCTTCCTAGGGAGTACAACCCGGAACGAGGCTATATCGCTACCGCCAACAATAACGTTCACCCGCCTGGGTACGAAGGCAGACCAGTTTTTTACCACTCTTCAGTGGGTGTTGAGACGTCGCGGATAACCCGGCTTCATCAGGTTTTAGGCTCTACCGAGGTGCCTACTCTTGATGAACATATTCAGATCCAACAAGACGCTTACTTGCTTGCAGCCGAAAGGGATATTCCGTTATTCAGCGGGTGGGTTTCAGAAGACCCCGATGTCGAGTGGGCGCGAGATTTGATAGAAGGATGGGACGGGACGCTCTCCAGAGAGAGTACGGCAGGTGCACTTTATGTGCGATGGAGCGAAGAAGTTGATGAAAGAATAAGACGCTCTGATACGTTATCGTCACAACGCCGCGTATTTGCAGAGGCAGGTCTCAGGTCGGCCCTAGATCGTTTAACAGCAGAGTTTGGAGCTGACCGTGATCAGTGGCGACATGGGCGGGTGCATGCGAGTCCACTTCAGCATATGTTTGTCCCCGACTTTGATTTACCTGCGGTTGAGCGGCCAGGTGGTTTTGGCTCGCTGAATGCTACCGGGGCTAACTTCCGACGGATAATTGACTTAGCCGATTTGGATCGCTCTGTTGCTACTAATGCCCCAGGGCAATCGGCGCAGCCGGGGAGCCCCTATTACGGTAATCTCTCGGAGACCTTAGGAAACGGAGATTATTTTCCACTTTTATATACGCGCGAAGCTATCGAGGATCGAGCAGCTCATCATTTGACGCTGCATCCAACCGGTCGTTGAAGCAACCGACCAAGGAAAAATGATGAATCTAAATGGGTTAATAAACTTACGGTGGGTCTTGCTAGCCTCAATTATCATGGCGTCCGCTGTTCTAGCACAGGAACAGGATAGCTCTGAGCCATGGAACTGGTCGGATGATTATGTGCACTCTATTGTTAATCAGGTCCGAGCTGGTCGTGATCTCAATCCGTCAAGCTGGCCCGGCTCTGCGAGAGTCGCCGTTCTTTTTTCATTTGATGTTGATAATGAAACGGTTAAGGGGTTACGCACAGGTGATCCTAGTGTCGGCACCCTTTCTGCGGGACAGTACGGTTCTCGGGTTGCGCTTCCCCGAGTGCTTAGTCTCCTGGAAGCAGAATCTGTGCCATCAACATTTTTCTTCCCCGCTTGGAGTTTGAAAATAGCTCCGGAACAGGCGGAAATGATTCTAGCGCCTGGCATGCATGAAATTGGTGTGCATGGTTGGATTCATGAGACCAATACTGCACTAGATGCTGAGACGGAAGCACGTCTTCTCCGGCAGGCTACTGACGCTATTGAGGATATCACCGGGTCTCGCCCGGTTGGTTATCGAGCCCCGTCATGGAATCACAGTCCTAACACGTTAAATATTATTCGCGAGATGGAGTTCTTGTACGAAAGTTCCTTGTTTGCTGATGATCGTCCATACGAGCTTATGCAGAATGGCGAACCAACAGGATTTGTTGAGTTACCAGTCGATTGGATTCTAGACGATGCGCCGTTTTTCAACCCTTTAGGTAATCGGTATATGAATCCCCGAGATATTCTACAAGTCTGGATTGACGAGTTCGATCGCGCCTGGGAAGAGCGGACCATGTTTCTTCTGACCCTGCATCCTCACGTCATAGGGCATCGATCCAACATTGTGGCTCTTGAAGGGTTAATTCAACACATAAAGACAAAGGAAGGAGTCTGGTTTGGGACTCTGGAGGATGCGGCCATTTGGGTGCGTGAGCAGGCCGGTCTGTGATTCTATTGATTAATCACACTTGAAATTATGGTTGAAGGTAGCGTGAGAAAAATAACAATCGGTCTAATCGCAACGCTTCTATTCAGTTCATTGGTTTTTGGCCAAGCACCCCAACTGCGTCGCTCAGTTGTTGGAGAAGAGCCCGTCTGGACCATAACCCACATTAATGGGGGGGTGTACAGGGCCTCCACAAACAATCATGGCACTGTATTTTTGGTAACCCAGGACGGAATAGTTTTGGCGGATCCGTTGAGTCTTGAGTTTTCGGTATGGCTTAAAGGGGAGTTTGAGACACGATTTGAAGTTCCTGTTAAGTATGTGGTCTACAGCCACTACCATTGGGATCATGCTTCGGGGGGAGAGGTTTTTGCAGACACTGCTCGGTTTGTTGGTCATGCCAATATGCTGTCCTATCTGGAGATGCCCCCATCCTCAACTACCTTGCAACAGGTTATTGGTCAGTATCAGCCTGTAGCCGCTTTGGATGCCAACGGTAATGGTGTTATTGATCAGAGCGAAGTTCCGGATGATTTTCAGCGTTTCCCAGGGTCAGCCCAGAGCCAGTTCGAAGGTTTCGATGAAGACGAGGACGGTGTTTTGAGTGGTGCTGAGGTGGTTCGTGGGCCTCTGCGTTTCGTCCACCCCCCCGACATCCGTTATTCAGACGAATTCCAGATCAGCCTGGGCGGTAAGCGGGTGAGGTTGACTTGGGTTGGAGACATGAATCATTCCAGTGATACGAGCCTGATTACCTTTCCGGATGACGACGTGATGCTAATTGTCGACTATGTGTCGCAACGGCTTCCGAATAGGGAGATGGATTACGAGCTTGGAAAATTTCCGGAATGGATGTCCGCGATTCGACTAACGGAGGAGATGGCCAAAGAGTTTCAGTTCGTTGCGACAGGACACGGACCCGTGGGTGACTGGGAGGACGTTAGCGCGTGGCGCGAGTACCTTGAAAAGCTTCGGGACGCGGTTGCCACAGGGATTGCTACCGGCCAGACATTGGAGGATATGCAGCGCGATATCACGATGGACGAATACAGTGACTGGGAAGGTTTCGATTGGGTTGATGAGAACGTCCTCGGGATGTACCACTTCCTGACCGACTGATGGGGAAGGGCATGCTATTGAAAACTTTAGCTATCACCGTCGTGGCTTTCGTATTCACCTCGCTTGCTCACGGTCACCACAGCGATGCGGGTCTCGACATGGAGTCCCCTGTCACCCTTGAGGGGACCGTTACCGAGTTCAACTGGAGAAATCCCCACGTCTACTTTGGTGTAGAAACCACCGACGGGACGGAGTGGGAGGTACAGATGGGCTCGACCATCGTCCTTTCTCGTATGGGCTGGACGCGCGAGTCTTTGGACATCGGTGACCAGGTGACCGTTGCGGTGTACGCAGCGCGCAATGGGCGCCCCTACGGCTTGATCAACGGTGTGGAGAAGGAAGGCGGTCTCGCTTTACCTGGGTCGTTCGACAGTGCGACTGCTGAGCCCCTTTTAAACGCACCCGCTCCGACCGGAAGCACATCGACTCTCGACGGTATCTGGTTGTCGGATGTCTCCGAACTCGTCAGTTACCCGGGTGGACTCGACGGGCTCTTTAACGCGTTGTTGAATGTCACCGAGAAGGGGCGTGCTGCGCAGGCTGCTTATTCTGAGATCTCAGAACAAAACCCCGGTGCAAATTGCATCGGCTTCCCGACCCCGACCATTATCATCCTTACGAACCTCTATCCGCTTCAGATCCAGATAAACGCGGACGAGGAAACGGTTTCGATACGAAGTGAGTTCTATGATGAGGAGCGAACGGTCTATATGGACGGCCGGACGCATCCCGGCGTGGGTGAGCGTACACATTCCGGGCATTCGATCGGTTGGTGGGAGGGCGACACTCTGGTGGTGGACACTACGAACTTTGCTGATCATCGTTCGCCTTACCAGATCGGTCTCCCTTCTGGAGTCCAAAAACATGTCGTTGAACGCTACACGCTGACCGATGACGGCACTCGTATTATCGTTGAGTTTATGCTTGAGGATCCGGAGTACATCTCAGTGCCGATGACGCACAGGCGGGAACTGATCTACTCTCCGCAGATGGAGTTGTCCGCCTTCGACTGTGATCCAGAGGCGACACGACGTTTCCTGCCACGATAACCCCTGAAGACCCCTGCTTGGCGCAGGTTGAATCCGTCTTGGTATAGTTGGCGCTGCAAGCGTTAGGAAAGGCGTTCGAGAAATGAATAGGGATGGATGCATGAAGCGATACGTTTCAATGATGATTCTGGGAATAGTTGGGATTGCCGTCGCGGGTGGTATGGCCAATGCGCAGACGGATCAGTTGAACGACCCGGATTGGCCCGACTGGGCATACGGATTTCTGACTCCTCTCGAGGAGGGCGATCGCGTCGCTCCCCCATGTCCACCGTCAACTTCGAATCCGCGCGATTGCAGAAACCAGACCCCTTCGGAGCCGGACGATGGCATCAAACACGAATTGCCAGGCACGGATAAAACCTTTACCCGTGCCGAGGCGAATTACGGCTATGGTCCTGCGGACTGGTTTCCGGAGTTCCATCCTGAGATGCCGGACATTGTTGCCCACGGTAAGGAGAGTGCCGGCATCCGTGCTTGTTCTCTATGCCACTACCCTAACGGCCAGGGGAAGATGGAAAACGCGCACGTCGCCGGGTTGCCCGCGGAGTACATCCTTCAGCAACTCGATGCGTTCGAGCGAGGTGACCGTCGCAATTCCGATGTGCGTAAGGAGAACACTAACGAGATGTCGATCATGCCCAAGGGGCTCACCGACGAGGAGAAGCAACAGATAGCCGATTACTTCTCCTCAATACCTTTCCGTCAGTGGGTCCGGGTGGTGGAAGCTGAGGAGGTGCCCCAGGTACGTCTCACCAACGGCGGATTGATGGTGCCGATTCCCGGTGTCCCGATGATGCCACTGGGTAACCGCATCATCGAGGTGCCGGAGCATCCGGAACGCACCGAAATCATGCGCGATCCTAGGGCTGGATTCCTGACTTACGTGCCGGTGGGTAGCCTTGCGAAAGGTGAGGCGCTTGTGAGCACGGGGGGTGGCAAGACAATTCAGTGCGGGATCTGTCACGGCCCGGATCAGCGCGGCGTGGCGGCGATCCCCCCGATCGCTGGAAGAACCGCGAGCTACACGATGAGACAGCTTTGGGATTTCAAGCAAGGCACGAGGATGAGCCCGCTCATGGCACCTGTGGTGGCGAACCTCACGGCTGAGGACATGATGCATATCGTCGCCTATTTAGCTTCCTTGCCGCCTTCAGAAGAATCGTTCCCTGGCCCTTAGGATGCCCTGACCGGCGGCGGTGTTTGTCCGCCGGTCATTTCCTCGCGAATCGAGCGGCCGGTTTTGATCGGACGCCGCCGTTTGTTCAAAAGATGATCTGGCTTTATCTGGGTGTTTCTAATTCCTGGGATAGTCACTCTTGTTGCACGATAAGCTTTCAACAAGTGTTTTTCTATTGTGACCGTTGATGCAAGCCATAAAAGGGGTAGTTATGAATGGGATTCTCGATATTAAGCCGACGATCGGAGGGGCTCCGACGAACATGCAGATTGGATATTTCTTCATGCGAATCATGCTGGGAATGAATCTGTTTTTTCATGGTTTCATGAGAATCGTGACTGGTGTGAGCGCATGGGAGATTCCCATGGCGGCGACATTCGAGGACACGTTCCTCCCGATGACGCTGGTGCACACTTTTCTTTACATGATCCCCTATATAGAGGTTGTGCTTGGTACGTTGACGCTCCTTGGGCTGCAGATGCGTTGGGCGTTGCTTGGGGGCATCTCTTTTTACGTGATCCTGATGTTTGGGCACACCGTGAGACAGAATTGGGCGGGGGTCCATATCGTTATGCACTACGGGCTGTACTACTGGATCCTGCTCGTGCTACAAGGTCAGAATTGGCTGGCTTTGGATAACAGAAGAAAACGAGACCAGGGGTAGTCGGTGATTTGATTCGTGCTGATCCCGGCGGGTGTTCGGCCCGACAGGGTGTACACCGGCGAGCTGTGCAAGGAGTCCTCAATGGAAATCGAACGTATCAACCCGGAAGGCATATACAAACATCCTAACTTTACGAGAATCGTTACCGTCAAGGGGCCGATGAAGCTCATATTTATCGCCGGGCAGACGCCCTCCGATGAGAACTACGAACCGGTTGCCTGTGGAGATTACCGCGGCCAATACCTAAATGTGATGGAGAATCTTGAGATTCAGCTTGAGGCGGCGGGAGCTGGTTGGCAGGATATCGTTTTTCGGAGGATCTTTGTGCTCGACGTCGAAGAGTTCAAGCTCAGGACCCGCGGGGAAGACGCGCCGCAGTTTGGCGATCCTGACAACCCGCCGCCGACTACACTGATCGGCGTCACCCAGTTAGCTCATCCCGATTTTCTGATTGAGATTGATCTGTTAGCCATCACCGACGCCTGACTGTCGTCGTCATTAGCCTCACTCCCAGAAACTAGAGGAGAACTTAAATGAGTCACTTTATGATAAAGAAAACTTACACTATTGTTTCAGGCATCACACTCGTCATGTTTCTTACAGCCTGCAGCTCCTTGCCCTCACTACCACTCGGTGGAAACTCTGAGCGTACCGTCATCAGTCCCGAGAACTACCCGTATTTCGGATTTCCTTACAGTCCAGGAATCTTGGTCGGGGACACGTTGTACATATCAGGGCATCTCGGGCGTGATCCGGAGACGACCGAGCTAGTTGACGGCGGTATCCAAGCCGAAACGCGCCAGATAATGGCCAACATTCAAGGGGTGTTGAGCGCCGCAGGAATGACGCTTCAGGATGTCGTCACGGTCACTGCCTTCATTACCGACATCAACGCTTTCCCGCAGTTCAATGAAGTCTATCGGGAATTTTTTCCTGAAGATCCGCCCGCTCGGGCTACGGTGCAAGTCGCGGCGTTGAATGTTGGTGCTGAAGTAGAGTTGCAGATGATTGCCGTTAGACCGTAATCGGTGGTGACTCCGAGGTACCGGGGTGATCCCGATCGGAGCAAGTCCCGTAACGGGTAGAAAAGGGGCGGTACCATCTTGGTGAAATCCGTCTAACAACGACTATAGAAGTGGAGGGTCCTCGCTGTGAGATACGCTAGGTTTCTGCTCGTCGGGCTGGTCCTTTCAACTGGCGTGCTAGCACACCATTCCCCCAATCTACACTTCGATAGGGACGACATTGCGGAAGTCACTGGTGATATCACCGATGTGGCTTGGCGTAATCCTCACACCGAGATCACGGTCATCGTAGTGGGTGAGAATGGAGAGGAGATTGAGTGGCTGGTGGACACTCGGGGTGCGACCCAGTTTTTGCGCGCTGGCCTTGATCAGGAAGCGTTCAAGGTAGGAGATTCTATTCAAGTCGCTGGTTTTCGTGGCCGACGCAATCGAAACGCCATCTTCTCCACGAATATTCTGCTCAGTGACGGACGGGAACTGGTTGCCGATAACTTCGCTGAGCCCCGTTGGGCCCCGTCTCGTGCGGTAAATCTGGTATTACGCGATCAGACGTTGCCGTCCGCCGCGGACCTGCCGAGCGAGGTGGAAGGCATCTTCCGTGTGTGGGGCCGTGCTCGCTCGAGCTATGGGATACAAGGCACAGGTCGATCCCTGTGGAAGGACAGCTACCCACTGACGGAGCGCGCCCGGGTCACTCAGGCGGCTTGGGATCGTGTCGTGGACAACCCTTACATCAGCTGCGGTACTGGCATGCCGGCTATCATGGATCTCACCACGCCTATGGAATTCATTCAGGAAGGCGGGGACATCGTGTTGTACCTGGAGGAGCAGGACTCTGTCCGCCGGATCCACATGACAGATACGGAGGCTCCCCGCCAGGCTGCTGCAACTCCCATGGGTTATTCCACTGGTCGTTGGGACGGTGAGACGTTGGTAGTGACCACAACGCATGTCGGTTGGCCGTGGTTTGATCAGAGCGGCGTGCCTCAAACAGAAGCGGTGGAGTTTGTAGAACGCTTTGCACCCAGCGCGGACGGCCGGATTCTGACCTATGAGATCATCGTGACTGATCCAGAGACCTTCACGGAGCCGGTTTTATTGGAGAGGCATTGGGTCTGGGAGCCGACTCTGCAGAGGAGACCATACAACTGCGTGTGGGAACGGAACGACCTATAGCGTGACTACTGCGCGTTCCTGCAAGAGACATCAACAATGTGCCGGGAGACTCAGTTATGAACGTTAACCGCGACATCGCCGGGAGGTTCGTTGGGTTGCTCGCGGGCATCGGTATTCTGGCCAGCGGGTGGGCGCAGGCGCCTGACCCTGCTGTTCCTGCACCGATGATTGAAAGGAACGAAGCACAAAAGGTATCCGACCACGTTTATGTGATTCTTGATAAGAACCGCAGTTTCGTTCCTAACATCGGCATCATTGTGGGCGATCGTGCTACTTTGGTGATCGATACCGGGCTTGGATTACCCAACGGCGAGATCGTGCTCGAAGAAGCGAAGAAGCTCAGCACGAATGAGGAACTCTACGTCGTCTCCACACATTATCACTCGGAGCACGACCTTGGAGCAGGCGCGTTCCCGGCGACTGCTACGATGATTCGCAGTCGTGATCAGCAGCAGGACCTCGATGAGTTCCGTCTCTCGCACGCCGAGCGTTTCTCGAGCATGTCGGCAACGATGGCAGGGCTCCTCGTAGGAGCAGATTACAGGCAAGCTGACGTTTACTTCGAAGATGAGTACAGCTTGGATCTCGGTGGTGTGACCGTGCAGATGTACGCCGTGGGGCCAGCCCATACGCGCGGCGACACGGTGTTTTTAGTTGAGCAAGACAGCGTGCTGTTTGCAGGAGACGTAGCGATGCGCCGCTATCCTCGACTTGCGAGCCCAACCTCCGGTGTACGGGTGTGGCTTGAGGCCCTGCAGGTTATTGCGTCGCTGCCTGTGGAGTTGGTCGTGCCGAGCCATGGCCCGATGGGAGACGCTAGCGTGATAGAAAAGAACGCTGAGTTTTTCTCTCTGCTGCAGTCACGGGCCGCGGAGCTTAAGGCGCGGGGGCGCTCTGAGGATGAGGTCGCGGAGTTGCTTGCGACCGAGCTTGCTCCTTCATTCTCCGACTGGGATAGCGAGGGCATCGGTAGAATAAATCCTGCGGCCAGAGTGGCTTTTGCCGAGGCCCGTTAGTGCTCCGAGCCGTGGCGAATTAATGGGAACTTGAATCTGGAGTGTTTGCCTGATCAGCAGTGCGTTGAGTCATTCTGATAGTTTCCCAGTTAGCCAGTAGCGCCTTCTTTTCGGTGCGCCTCGGGTAACGAAATGACTCACCTTGGGCGGGCTATCGCCACAGTGGTACGCGTCGGCGACCCGTTTGAATTCCAAATCTTCGACGGTAATCCGCTCGGCACGGCGGAGATGATCTAACCAGGTCAGGTCAATGAAGCTTTCCATATAGCTAAGCTCATCGTCTGTATTCCGGTATAGGCCCCAGGCGCTTGCACCATTCTTGAGACGCATTCGTCGCACATCGCGCATGGCCGATTCGAAGCCGGATCTATCTTCCGGCTTTATGGAATACTCAATGTTCACCATGACCGGTCCCTCCTGAGCCCGGTCGGGTGTCAAGCTCGGTTCGGTGGAAGGCTGGGCGATGGAATGATCCACATTGGAATGGGCCGCTAGACGCCAGCGTGAAGCTATCCAGCCGGCCAGGAGGCAGAATCCGGCGGCTGTGGTGAGGGCGGTGGTGGTGCTCGTAGCCGAGGCGAGTCGGCCCCAACTCGCACTGCCCACTGCCATGCTGCCCATGAAGGTCGCAATGTAGATTGCCAGACCTCGCGCACGGACCCAGGCGGGTAGGGACAGCTGGGCCGATACCTGCAGTGTCGAGACAACACTGATCCAGGCAGCACCCGCTAGAAACATGATGACGGCTAGCAGTGCCGGTGAGCGAATATTCGCAAGGCCCAAAAGGATGACTGTCGCTATCAGTGTGCCGGCGCCCAGCACTGCATCGTTAGAGAATCGGCTTCTTATGCGTGCCAGCAGGAGCCCCGTGATGACGGCGCCGGCGCCCATGCTGGTGAGCAGCCAGCCGTATGTTTGGGGGCCCGCACCCATCTCCTCACGCACTATAAGCGGCAGGAACGCGAACATGCCGCTCATTGCGGTAAAAAAAGCGAAGCCTCGAATCATTACCGTCTGCAATGCCGGGGACTGGCGTGCGAAGTTGAACCCTGACCGCAAGGCCCCGATAAACCGTTCGGAAGGTAGTGTCCCTCGTGGTTGCATGCTGCGGTACCGAAGGATGACAATAAAAATTCCTACGAAGCTCAGCGCATTTAAGAGGAAGACGGGTCCGGGCCCGCTTGCCGCGATGAGCGCTCCTGCGATAGCAGGGCCGATTGCGCGCGTTAGGTTCATGGCGATGCTGTTCGCGGTGACCGCTGCAACGAGATCCTTTCTTGGAACGAGATCTGGTACTAGTGCAGAGAAAGCGGGCCACATCATCGCCATGCCAACGCCTAGGCCGAACGTGAACGCGATCAGGAGCCACGGCGTGATTTGTCCCGTAACCGTCAGTACGCCGAGGAGCCCCGCCATGGCCGCCATCCACAAGATTGCGAACAGCATGTAGGAGCGCCGATCGACGATATCCGCTAGCGCGCCTGCTGGAAGGGTCAGTAGAAATGCGGGAAGAACCCACGATACCTGGACGAGAGAAACCATGAATGGATCGGGTACGAGCGTTGCCATCAGCCAGCCCGCACTCACATCCTGCATCCAGGTGCCGAGGTTGGATACGAGATTGGCCAGCCAGAGGTTCCTGAAGATCTTTATTCTGAGAGGGCTCAACGCGGACGTCGAGGGCCCAGTAGGCGGAAGCCCTGCTGCTGGTTCCTTCTCGACACTGGCCATAAATGGATGATCGCACAGTGCTCATCCGCGCGGCCATGCGCTTGCGGGGTGAGTAGAATCCTGCGATGGTAGAAACGGCATGTCGGAGAATGCGAAAAGGAAATTCATTCCGCTCAGCATCGCGATACTTACTGTGTCCGATACTCGAGATGAGCAAACAGACCGATCAGGTGCGCTGCTCGCGCAGCGATTGATCGATGCGGGGCACTGTTTGCACGAGAAAGCTATTGTAAAAGACGACCTCTCTGCGATCAGTGGGCAAGTCTCGCGATGGATCGCCGATGAGGCAGTCGAGGTTGTCATCTCTACGGGTGGCACGGGCGTGACCGGGCGAGATGGGACCCCGGAGGCCGTCGAACCGCTGCTTGAGAAGAGAATCGACGGTTTCGGAGAGCTTTTCCGAACGATATCCTACGAGGAGATCGGTACGTCCAGTCTGCAATCTCGATGCTTGGCCGGCGTTGCTAATGGCACGTACGTGTTTTGTCTTCCCGGATCGACGAATGCGTGCGCAACGGGATGGGACAGAATCATTGCATTTCAGCTCGATTACCGCACGAGACCCTGCAACTTGGCGGAGCTCTTGCCTCGGCTGAAAGAGAAGAGTTAAATATTGCCTCCAGCGACCGAGGGGTGGTCGGAAACGGCCTGAGAGGCTGACCAGACGAGTCAGCTAACCCTTAGAACCTGATCCGGTTAGTACCGGCGAAGGGACGGAACTTTTCGAAGAATTCCCCACTCGCGATACGACCGGATCTCTTCACGGAGGAGATCCGCTATGACGACAGTTACTTTCGCTCGCCTACCGAGAACGTTCGTTCTGGCGGTGCCTTTCATTTGCACTTGTATGGTTATGGCGTCGGGCGAGGCGCAAGAAGAGGCTACGGCCACGGCCTTAGAGGAGATCGTGGTTACGGCGGGCTTCCGGGAAGATGACCTCATGACGAGCCCCGGAAGCGTCACGGTCATAGATCAGGCGATTATCGACGATCGTGCGGCACAGCACCTGGAATCGGTACTGAACACGTCACCGAATATCAGCTACTCGAGTGGCGCCTCTCGCGCCCGGTTCGTACAGATTCGCGGTGTCGGCGATCTGGAGCAGTTCGCTGATCCCAAACACTTTCCGGCTGTCGGGATAGTGGTCGATGACATAAATTTGGGTGGAACGGCCAACGCGGGCATGTTGTTCGATGTCGAGCAAGTTGAGATCTCACGGGGTCCTCAGGGCACACGGTTTGGAACAAGTGCTTTGGCTGGCATGGTGAACATCCGTGGAAATCGTCCGACCGAATCGTTCGAGGGATACGGCCAGGTCGGTGCGGGGGCCTATGGTGGTTTGCAGGTTGGCGGAGTCGTCAGCGGACCAATAGCCGATACGGTATCGGCGCGTTTGGCTGTGCATCAAAACAAAAGCGATGGGTATATCGATAATGTCTTTCTCGGCAAGAATGATACCAACGGCTACGATGAGACATCGCTGCGTGGGAGTATGGAGATAGCGCCGAGTGAGAGCTCCACCTACGAATTCACTGCCCTGTACTTTGATGGCCAGAATGGTTACGACGCGTACTCCCTAGACAATTCTAGAAACACATTGTCGGACCAACCCGGCCGGGACAACCAAGAGACTTTCGCATTGTCCGCACGGGGTAACTGGCAGCTGCGTGAAGCAATGACTCTGCAAATGGTCGCTACCTGGCTTAATAGTGATCTTGAGTATGGGTTCGATGAAGATTGGACGTTTGTGGGAATCTGTGACGGAACTCTGTGCGACCCGGTCTTCGATTTCTACTCGAATACGGATAACTATCTCAGGGATCGCACGGAGGCGTCACTCGACGTCCGTCTGCTTGGCGATCTCCAGCTCGGTCCGATGGGCAACACCGAGTACGTGTTGGGGGCGTATGCACAACAGCGGGACGAGGATCTACATAGACAGTTCTACGGAGATTTTTTCAGCTTTTATGACACAGACCGGCTCGCCGTCTACGGTCAGCTGGACGCAGCTGTAACCGACCGTCTGGGTTTTACGTTCGGACTGCGTTACGAGGATTTCGGTGACAGCTATCGGGATACGCTGGATTTTCAGTCTTTCAGCGATGACTCTTTGCAGAGCGGTGAATTGACGTTCACGTATTCGGCGAATGAAAACTCTTTGGTGTACGCAACCGTATCGCGCGGCGCCAAAGCCGGGGGTGTTAATACTGAGGCCAGCGCGAATCTGCCCTTTATGCAACCCGTGTTCCAATCTTTCATTGGGCCCAGGCTGAGCGTAGAGAGCGAGACATTGCTGAACAGAGAAGTAGGTGTGAAAGGGTCGTATCTTGACGGCCGACTCGCGCTGCGCGCTGCGATATTTCATATGCGCAGGGACAATGCTCAACTCGAGTCCTGGATGTGGGACGGTGTGAACTACCTCTGGATCGGCTTCCTAGACAACGTTGATGGGACAAACTGGGGATCGGAGGTTGAGGGTACGTACCAGCTTTCAGATCGCGTTCAGTTATTCAGCTCTTTCGGTCGGCTGGAGGCGAATGTGGATAGCATTACTACCTACGATTTGGACGCGGCCGATTTCATCGTCAGGGAGAACATCAGCCAGGCTAAGTCACCCCAGTGGCAGTACTATGTCGGAGCTGACCTAACGCTGACACCACTGTTGAGCGCTCGCCTCGGATTGGAAGGGCGGGATGTAAGCCGCTTCGGCTACCACCATGAGCAGAATCTCGGCGGCTACGATCTTTTGAACGCGAGTTTGCGTTACCGAACCGGGCGGACAGAGATTCAGCTTTGGGGGCGTAATTTGACCGACAAAGACTATGCGGTGCACGGCCTGTACTTCGGTAATGATCCGCGTAAGGGTTGGGTCAACGAGACTTACTATCAGTATGGGGAACCCCGCGTCGTGGGCGTGACCGTAAAATACTCATTTTAAAGGGAAAAGAGGATTCCGGAGTACCAATGCGCATAACAGCCGAGATCAGTCTATATCCGTTGCGAGAGGAGTTTTTGTCGCCGATTCAGTCGTTTATTCGAGATCTCCAGGAGTCCTCAGCGTTAGAGATCACGGTGAATCAGATGAGCACGCAACTGGTGGGTGAACTACACGATGTGAGCCTAGCGCTGGAGAAGGCGCTCGAGATGTCGTTCCGAACCGGTGGCTCCCAGGTTTTGGTGGCTAAATTCCTGAATGCCGATCTACCACTCGATGTAGCTCCTGATCTTGGTTCCGGCGTGTGAGCCTCGGTGATCGATGATCTTTCCACCGCGCTTGCGGAACTCTCAATCGCGGAGATCGCAGCCGTCATTCTAGCGCTAGCCTATTTAGTCCTAGCAGTTCGCCAAAATATCCTCTGCTGGTTTGCGGCACTGTTCAGTTCCTGTGTCTACATAGGAGTGTTCTTCACGGCCCAGTTGTACATGGAATCGGTTCTGCAGATTTTCTACGCGGCAATGGCGATTTACGGTTGGTATGAGTGGCGCTACGGAGGTTCCGAACAGGACGGCGTATCCATCAACGTCTGGAGTGTTCGCCAACATGTCATCGCCCTCGGGGGCATTGCGGTCCTATCGTTATTGTTTGGTTGGGGCATGTCGCACACGGAAGCTGCTTTTCCCTACGCGGATTCATTCACGACGGTTGCGGCGATCGTGGCCACATTCATGGTAGCCCGGAAGGTGCTGGAGAATTGGGTTTATTGGTTCGTCATTGACAGTATTTCTGTGTATCTCTACCTGTCTCGTGAGCTGTATCTCACGGCACTCCTGTTTCTTCTGTATCTCGTCTTGATCGTTGTCGGGTTCAGAACCTGGTGGCGGGAATACCAGCATGTATGAGGCGATCGTTGCACAAGAAGATCTGAGTCATTTGTCTCGTTTGCTGAAGGTGAACGCCAGTGATTTGCTGGTCGAACCGCTCCCCGGTGGACTCAGCAATCGGAGTTTTCATTTCAGTTATGGCGAAAAGCAATGGGCTGTTCGTCTGCCGAAAAACATCGAAGCGAACCGATTCCAAACACTGGACATTGAATGCGAACAACAGTTGCTCGCGGTGGTTGCTCAGACCGGCCTCACTCCAAAGGTTGTCCTTTATGACCCAGACACTGGAGCACTGATTACGGAATTTCTGAGGAACGCCGTGCCCTGGACGCCGGAGATAGCGAGACTTCCTGAGAACATTGAACGAATCGCCACAACACTCCGTTCGCTTCATGGGATCAGAGTGAGCCCGGACCTTCTGAGCCCGTTTTATCCGGTCCAACTGGCGGAGAGGTATCTCAATATGGCCTATCGTTCGCAGCGAAGTGAGGACCGCAATCTCGCTGTTGAGGAGAAGCATTGGGAAGAAGAGCTCCGTCGACTGGCAGGCTTGTATGAGGCCCGCTTTCCCCCGAACGCAGTCTGTCACCATGACCTTGTCGCGGCCAATATCCTCGAGGATGATCAGCTTTGGCTCTTGGATTTCGAGTATGCGATGTGGGCAGATCCGGTGCTAGATCTCGCGAGTCTGTCGGCCATGAATGGTTACGATGCGACTCAGCGCAATCTCTTGAGCCAAAAGTACTTCGATGCCGAGCCGATTCCTTTTGCTACCGAGCATTTGGATGACGTCATACGGCTCGAGCTTTTGCTGAGCTACTTTTGGGCGGTATCACGACAAAGCGCAGTCGAAGAGGCGGACGACATGATTCGTTTTGCTGACTCCATGGCGGCGATGCTAAGGTAGCGCCGAACTGATCGCAGGACCCACCAGGGCCCGGAGCATCCCTTGATTGAAAAAGTCGCATTTCTCGGTCTTGGTGTCATGGGGTTTCCCATGGCAGGGTGGCTACAGCGTGCCGGGTTGGAAGTTACCGTCTTTAATCGAACAGCGGAGAAGGCTGAGCGCTGGTGTGAAGAATACGGTGGGACCAATGCCGATAGCCCGGCGGCTGCGGCGACGGGAGCCGAGGCCGTCTTCAGCTGCCTTGGGGATGACCCGGATCTGCGAGCGGTGATCCTTGAGCAGGGTGTGATCGACGCCATGTCACCGGGCTCCCTATTCGTGGATCACACGACAGCATCGGCGGATATGGCTAGAGAAATCGCTGCAGCCGGCGCTACGCGCGGGGTTCATTGTCTGGATTCGCCAGTGTCCGGAGGGCAGGCGGGTGCCGAGGGCGGCAAGCTGACGGTGATGGTGGGCGGTGAGGCAGAGCCTTTCCAGCGGGTCGAGCCACTGATCCGCGCGTACGCCAAAACCGTCCGGCTGGTTGGGCCTTGTGGTAGTGGGCAGTTGACGAAGATGGTGAATCAGATCGCTATCGCGGGTCTCGTGCAGGGCCTGGCCGAAGCATTGAATTTCGCCGCGCGAGCGGAACTCGATCCCGAGGTCGTTGTGGACGTGATCTGCGGGGGGGCTGCGCAGTCCTGGCAGATGGACAATCGATGGCAAACCATGGTGGCTGGTGATTTCGATTTCGGATTTGCCGTTGAATGGATGCGAAAGGATCTCCGCATCTGTCTGGAGGAAGCTCGCCGCAATGGTGCAGAGCTGCCGGTAGCAGCGCTGGTGGATCAGTTCTATGCGGACGTTGTTCGCATGGGTGGTAAGCGTTGGGACACCTCCAGTCTCATTGCTCGGTTGAATCGTCACGACAAGAGCTAATGGAACCTGTTCTCGCCGATCTCCTGAAGCTCCTTGAGCTGGAACGGATAGAGGAAAACTATTTTCGTGGCGAGAGTCGGGACATTGGCAGTCGTCGTGTGTTCGGTGGTCAGGTTCTGGGCCAGGCCCTAACCGCAGCGAACTACACGGTAGAGGATCGTGAAGTTCACTCGTTGCATGCTTACTTTCTCCGCGCCGGGGACTCCAAAGCACCTATCCTGTACGAGGTTGACCGAGCCAGAGATGGCAAGAGCTTCAGCAACCGTCGTGTGGTTGCGGTCCAACACGGACGCCCCATGTTCAACATGGCGGCCTCGTTCCAGGCGCCGGAAGAGGGTGTGCAGCACCAGGCCGAGATCCCGGACGTCTCGGGCCCCGAGGGTTTAGCGGATGTGAGTGACGTTCCGGGGGACATTCTTGAGACCTTGCCTCTGGAAATGCGTCGTTTCCTGACACGCTCGAGACCTGTCGAAATGCGTCCCGTAGATCCGATCGATCTCACAAAGCGTGCACCGAGGGATCCCGTGCGTCGAGTCTGGATCCGCACTGTGGATGAGCTGCCTGATGATCCGGATCTGCACCGGAATCTGTTGGCTTATATTTCGGACTATCAGCTGGTTGGAACGGCAACGCTGCCGCATGGCATCCGGTGGGAGGAGGGGAACGTGCAGATGGCGAGCCTTGATCACGCGATGTGGTTCCATCGCCCGTTTCGGGCCGACGAATGGCTTTTGTACGCGATAGAAAGCCCCAACGCGTCCGGGGCGCGAGGATTGGCCACGGGCCGATTCTTCAAGCCGGACGGCACCCTCGTAGCTTCAGTAGCTCAGGAAGGCTTGATTCGTATTTGGCCAGAGGACGGCGGTTAGCCCCACTCAAGGTTAGCGAGGAGTGAGCTCCTCTCGGTAACGCTGGCTACGCATCACATAGTGGTCCACCGTCCACTTCATGAGTTCGATTTCTTCTTCGGTGACTTCGCGGATGCGTCGGGCTGGGGAGCCAATAATCAGCGAGCGGTCCGGAAATTCTTTGCCCTCGGTTACCAGCGCCTGGGCACCGACGATACAGTATTTCCCGATCACGACATGATTGAGAAGCGTTGCACCCATTCCGATTAGGGATCCGGCGCCGATGTGGCAACCGTGTGCCGTTACTGAGTGACCAATGCTGACATCCTTTTCCAGAACGAGTGGTATACCAGTGTCCACATGGAACACAGAGGCGTCCTGGATATTGCAGCGGTCGCCGATGGTAATTGTGTCGTTGTCGCCGCGAAGTACCGTGTTGAACCACACGCTTGCGTCTTTCCCGAGAATCACTCGGCCAATGACTGCGGCGTTCGGAGCTACGAAATAGTCATTACCGACGGTCTGGACGCAATCGTCGCCAAGGTCGTATAGCATGAGTCAGTCCGCCTCCCGGTCACGATTGATGCTTGTGGTGTAGTGTAATGTGTTCAGGCGAGGGCGAAACCGGACGCACTGTCTAAGGAGCCCCAGCATCTAGCCCGCCTCTTGCGATCCGCCCCAAGCGACTCATCCGGATGCTTGATCCGCAATGGCTTTAGCAGCGGCAGCGATGGCTTCGGTATCCCCGAGATATTCCGCCCGCAAAGGTCGTAGGTTGGCATCCAGTTCATAGATCCGGGGAACACCCGTGGGGATGTTGAATTCGGTGATCTCTTCCTCGGAGATGTTTTCAAGCATCATCGCGAGGGCTCGCAAGCTATTGCCATGAGCCGCAATGAGGACGTTTCGCCCCGCTTTCAGCTGTGGCTCAATTCGTTCTTGCCAGCAGGGTCGAATCCTTTCTAGAGTGGTTTTCAACGACTCCGTTGCCGGTAGTTCGGCCTCCGCGAGCCCCTGGTACCGGAGGTCGTTTCCGGGGTGGCGATCGTCATCCGTTTCTAGCGGTGGGGGTGGAATGTCAAAGCTGCGGCGCCAGATCTTTGTCTGGTCTGCGCCATGTTGAGCGGTTGTTTCAGCCTTATTCAACCCTTGCAGTGCCCCGTAGTGCCGCTCGTTCAAGCGCCAGTCTCGTTCCACCGGGATCCACATGAGATTCATCTCATCGAGAATTAGCCACAGTGTGCGGATCGCGCGGGTGAGCACAGATGTGTAGGCGAGATCGAAGGTGAGCCCCTCGCTACTTAGGAGTCGACCGGCGGCAACCGCCTCCTGGGTGCCTTGTTTCGTTAAGTCCACATCCGCCCATCCGGTGAATAGGTTCTTGAGGTTCCACTCGCTTTGGCCATGCCGAATCAGCACAAGCGTAGCTGTCTTTAGAGCATCGTTGTTCATGGTGGCCGTATTGTTGGGACATCGGTGCCGTAGATCAACAGGCTAGCACGCAAAATTGTTTCGGAGTGTCTCACGTGTCAGCACCTCTATGGAATGTGCGGTGAGGCTAGGTAGTCGTGGCTCTGCATTTCCTCCAAGCGACTCCTCGTACGCTGAAATTCCAGCTTGAGCCTCTCGCCGGTATAGAGCGACGATAAGGCGGTGGCCGCAGACAAGATTAGCTTTACACGCCGATCATAGAACTCGTCCACTAGTGCGACGAACCTCCGTGTTTGATCTTCCAGTTCCTTTGTGAGTTTCGGCACATTCGATATAACTACTGTCTGATAGCACCGCGACAGCTCGATGTAATCATTTTGGCTACGAGGACCATCGCATATCTGGGGAAAGTCGAACCAGACCACACCGTCAGCGGCGCGGCGAGCCTCGATCTTTCGGCCGAGGATCTCGATATGCAGGTTCCTTTCACCCTCGTCGGGTGCGATGGCCTCGAAACATTCCGACAGTTTTTGATCTGCTATAGCCCCAGTGGGTTCCAGATACACGTCCGCCCGTTCTAGAACTCGGAGCCGATAGTCGAGTGGGCCGCAGAGCTCCACGACGCGAGTGTGCTTTTTGATAAGAGAGATGGCGCTCAAAAACCGTTGTCGTTGTAGCCCCCCCCTATAAAGATCGTCTGGTCTGGTATTCGATGTGGCAACGAGAGTCATCCCGCGATCGAACAGTGCATCGAATAGATTACTGAGAATCATCGCGTCGGCGATATCCGATACGAAGAACTCGTCAAAGCAAATAATCCGCGTCTGGCCAGCGATTCTGTCGGCCGTGAGCTCGAGCGGGTTAGGTCGAGCCCGAAATTCCCCTAGGGTGTCGTGAACGCCGCCCATGAAGCGGTGGAAATGTTCGCGGACTTTGTCTTCGAAGGGCAGGCAGTCATAGAAGAGATCCATGAGGAACGTTTTGCCGCGGCCGACGCCACCCCAAAGATACACGCCGCGTGTCGGGGTGAACGTGTTGCCAGACAGCCTAGCCAGATAGCGCCGCCAGCCCCGGTGGCGAGGGCCTTCATTAACCAGTGCGGCATAGACGTCCTGAAGTGCTTCGATCGCCGGCATCTGATGTGGGTCTGCGGAAATCTTTCCACTGTCCACACGGTGCCGATAGCGGGTGAGAGGCGAGGTCATTCGGCGAGCTCTGCTCGGTTCTTGAAGTGCTCCAGCGCTTCTGGATTGGCCAGCGCATCCGTGTTGGTAACGTCACGGCCGTGAACGATGTCTCGTACCGCGATCTCCACAATCTTTCCGCTTCGAGTTCTGGGTATTTCGGCTACTTGCAGGATCTTCTCGGGCACGTCCCGCGGGCTAGCACCCTCCCTAATGGGCTTTCGTAGTCGTTCCCTTTGCGCATCATTTAGTTGATGGCCGGTCTGTATGCTTAGAAATAACACGACTCTTACGTCCCCGTCCCACTCCTGACCTACCGCTATGCCTTCGGTAACCTCCTCGAACTGTTCCACGATGCGATAAATTTCTGAAGTTCCGATTCGCACGCCTCCAGGGTTGAGTACCGTATCCGAGCGGCCGTAGATGATGACCCCATCGTGCTCGGTAAGCTCCGCGTAGTCGCCGTGACACCAGACATTTGGGAAGCGCTCGAAATAAGCTGCCCGGTATTTTGCACCGCCAGTGTCGTTCCAGAACGAGACCGGCATTGATGGGAACGGCGCTGTACACACCAGCTCCCCTTTTTGTTCTCGAACAGGCTCACCCTGATCGTTGAAGATCTCCATTTTCATTCCTAGTCCGCGACATTGAAGCTCGCCGCGATAGACGGGCAATGTTGGGTTGCCCACGGCGAAGCACGCAATGATATCCGTGCCGCCGGCGACCGAGGAAAGTTGCAGATCCTGCTTGACGTTTTTGTAGACGAAATCGTAACTCGATGGCGCCAGAGGCGAACCGGTGGACAGCACGCTCGAAAGTTTTTCGAGTTCAACGTTGCGATTGGGCCTGTAGCCTGTCTTCTCAAGCGCGCTGAGATATTTGGCACTTGTTCCAAAAACCCGGAGGCGCTCGCGTTCGGCCATTCTCCACAACACCCCGGGGTCTGGATAGAAGGGCGAGCCGTCGAATAGTACGAGTGTTGCCCCGCTCGCCAACGCTGACACCAACCAGTTCCACATCATCCAACCCGTTGTCGTGAAATAGAATACCGGGTCACCTGGCTTGATGTCGCAATGGAGCAGATGTTCTTTTTGGTGTTGGATCAGAGTCCCACCGGCGCCATGTACGATGCACTTCGGAATTCCGGTGGTACCGGATGAATACATGATGTACAGGGGGTGTGCGAACGGGAGGTATTCGTAGCGAGGCTCTGCAGCTTCCACGAGCAGATCCGTGTAGAGCTTCGCGCCCGGCAGTCGAGAAAGATCGGGGGATTCGTTTTGATAGGGGACAACAATGAGCGCCTCTAGCGTGTCGAGTCGTTTGGACACCTCAGCTGCGACTGGCAAACAATCAATCGCTTTGCCGTTGTAGAAATAGCCGTCGATCACGAACATGGCTTTGGCCCCAATTTGGCCAAAGCGATCGAGTACGCCATTCGGACCGAAGTCAGGAGAGCATGAGGACCACACTGCGCCTAGACTCGCTGTCGCGAGCATCGCAACCACGGCTTCCGGACGGTTAGGGAGGAGGCCTACAACCCGGTCCCCAGGGCCGACACCAAAATACGCCAGTGCTTGTGAGACGCTTGCTACCTGCTGGCGCAACTGTTCCCAGCTGAGTTCGACTCTATCTCCCCGCTCTCCGTAAAAGACAATCGCCGTACCGGTGTAATCGGGGCGCATTAGGTTGTCGGCATAGTTGAGGCAAGCGCCTTCGAACCAGCGGGTGCCGAGCATCTCCTCGGCTGGTGTTAGAACGCTCTCGTAAGGTTGCGTCGCGCGGATCCCGCAAAAGTCCCAGCAAGCTTCCCAGAAGGCTTCGGGCTCGCTGATGCTCCACTCATAGAGCCCTGAGTAGTTCCGTGACGCCAGTTGCTCTGCGTGGGCATTCAGGAACTGTTGTAGGTTGCTCTCCGCGATACGCTGAGCCGACGGTCGCCAGATAGGATCTGTCATCAGAAATCGGAGTCGTACATGGGAACGCTGGGGAATGGTACTGTTTTTTGGGGCTGCCTGTTTGGGCGAGGGGGATCCTATGTGACGACGTGCAAAGGAACGCGCTGGAGCGGTCGGAGAAGTCAGGGACTACCGTCAGGCTGCAGTGGCTCGCTCCTGAGCCTTTCGGCTACTGGCTCCTCCTCGAGTGGGGCGAGGTCGGGTTCACCCAACCATTCGAGCATGGCTCCTCGGGTGGCTTGCACTAACGCTAGGGCTGAATTGTGCGCCATCGGGTCGATAGACGGGCATATTCGAACCGATAACGAGCCTGGCGAGCAGAACCAGGAAGCGGAGGGGAGTTTGGCCCTGGAGCCTAGGATGACAATGGGTACGACAGGGAGCTTCGTCCACGAGGCGGAACTGAACGCGCCTAGCTGAAACGGCCTCAGGCCAGGGGTGGCGTCGAACGTTCCCTCCGGGAAGAACGCGAGCGAGTCACCGCGCGCGGCAGCTTTTAAAAGGCGTCGCGCAGCCCTATTTCTGTGTGAGCTCTTCTCCCGGTCCACGAATTCCGAACCGATGCGCTTCAGTAGGAAACCAGCTAACGGGAGCCTTGCCATCTCGTGCTTGATTAGGAATGTGAAGTTCGGTGGTAGAGCTGCCGTTAGAATCATCCCGTCCAAGTAACTGGCATGATTCGCCACCACGATGCAAGGGGAGCGGGGCAGTTGGTCGGCACCCTCCAACCTTACTGGGCTGCCGATCAGTGAGAAGAAGATTTTGCCCCCCCAGCGTGCCACCTGTCGTCGGCCGCGCCGTGCCGGCGTGAATATCAGAAGGACCAGGATTGGAATTACGCACCCCGTCAACACAATCCAGGCATAAACCCCGTATGTAATACGCGTAAACTGGCTGATAATTCCGGTAATACTCACGATTGTGTTGAGGCGGTGGTTTTCCCGTTGCCCGAAACGGGCTCTAAGGGGGTGTTTCCCGTGATTGACGTCTCTTTATGTTAATGTTTTTAATTGATTGTGAAGCTGCTCACGAGGATTCCCGGCTGACTCAAGCATGCTCGGCTGGTCTGTGGTGATAAGGCAGGTATCCAGCGAACATACCATTAATCACGCGTTGCTGAGCCGCCGGAGAGAAAGTACTACAGCAGGATGATCCATAATCTCTTGCACGAGACGTCCGCCGATTCCGGGGCGCGCCTATCGAAGGATTCGAAGGTGGTCGTGGATCGCTTTCTCGACGCGATCTGGGCCGAACGCGGTCTGTCCGAGAACACCCTCAAGGCGTATCGCGCGGATCTGCTTGCCCTTAACCAGCGTCTGGAGGGTCGTAAGGTTGATCTGGTGTGCGTGACGCGGGCTGATCTCCTCGAATACATCTCTTGGCGCGTGGACGGTGGCGCGAAGCCCCGGTCCACAGCGCGCCAGCTATCCAGCTTCCGGCGTTTTTTCCGCTATCTTCTGCGTGAAGGTGTGATTGCTGAGGATCCGACTACACAGATCGCCATGCCGAAGATCGGCCGGACGCTTCCTCAGTCATTGACTGAGGAAGAGGTTGAAGCCTTGCTCGCCGCCCCTGTGGTCTCGGATCCCCTGGGGCACAGAGATCGGGCTATGCTCGAACTCCTCTATGCCACGGGGGTACGGGTGTCGGAGCTCATCAACCTTAAGCTGTCCCAGGTCAACCTGAACCAGGGTGTGCTTCGTATCATCGGAAAGGGTGATCGGGAAAGGCTCATTCCGCTCGGCGACGAGGCTCAGGACTGGGTCAAGAAATTCATCGACGGTCCGCGCGTCAATATTTTGCTCAAACGCCAGACCGAGTACCTGTTCCCCACCGGGCGAGGCGATCGTATGTCGCGCCAGGCTTTCTGGCACATTATCAAGCGCTACGCTATGAAAGCGTGTATTGGCAAAATACTTTCACCCCACACGGTCAGACACGCTTTCGCTACTCACTTACTCAACAACGGCGCCGATCTGCGGGTCGTGCAGCTCTTGCTGGGACACAGTGACGTTTCCACGACCCAGATTTACACTCACGTTGCCCGGGAGCGCATGAAAGAGCTGCACTCCAGGCATCATCCCCGGGGCTAGATACTCCAGGCATCATCCCCGGGGCTAGATACTCCAGGCGTGATGCTGGATCTGTTAGGATTAGTCAAAGCTCTCTGAGGGTTTCTCGAGAGTCGAGGGTCCGGACATCCGAATGCTTCAGTCTCTTAGGGAGATTACAGTGCAAGCCAAATGGTTATTAACTCTCCTCGCTATGATGGCTACCGCTTCGTCGGGCCAGGAGAACGAGGCTCTCAGCAAAGAAGAGCTTGCTGCGACGTTGCCAGGCGTTGAGGTCCAGGACATCAACGACACACCCATCCCCGGTATGTATGAGGTGGCTGTCGGTCCCCAGGTGGCGTATGTGTCTGATGATGGTCGTTACTTCATCCAGGGCGATCTCTATGACCTGGATTCGAATCAGAACTTGACCGAGCAGCGACGCGCCCGAGCGCGCGTGGACGTCCTCGCTGAAATCGACCCGTCGACTATGATCGTTTTTAGCCCGGCTCCAGAGGATGTGAAGCACACTGTTACGGTGTTCACCGACATCGACTGCGGTTATTGCAGACAGCTGCACCGCGAGATGGACCAGGTCAATGCCCTCGGAGTCGCTGTCCAGTACGTTGCTTACCCGAGAACTGGGCCCGATACGGACTCCTGGGATAAGGCTGATCGAGTCTGGTGTGCTCCCGATCGCAACACAGCGTTCACCGAGGCTACTCTGGCCGGCAAGCTACCGGAGGAGAGCTGTGACGCAACGCCAGTTGCAGGCCATTACGATTTCGGCCATCTCGTCGGTGTTCGTGGCACCCCGACCGTGCTCACAAACGAGGGGGTTCATTTAGGTGGTTACCTGGCGCCACAAGATTTGTTTGCCCAACTTGAAGCGCTAGCCGACTGACCCGAGTAACGCAAACCTCCCGATCTATGCCGCGGGCACCCGCCCGCCGCCTGCAGGGGTTCCAGATGGACCGAACACCACGTGCGGGCGCGATCGTCACATTCATCGCTCTAGGTCTTGGCATTGGATCGACCGGGAGTTCCCAGGAGTCGGCCGATCCCGACGTCATCGTCGTCGGTGCGGGTATTTCTGGCCTGGCCGCCAGCCTGGAGGCAGCGCAAGAGGGAGTGCGCGTACAAATCGTCGACATGTGGTCCGTATTCGGAGGCCATGCGGTCATGTCCGGCGGTGGCGTAGCCATCGTTGGCTCGGATCTGCAGCTCGAGATGGGAATTGTGGATTCTCCTGAGATTGCCACTCAGGATTTCTTCGAGTGGGGTGAAGATCCCGACCCCTACTGGGTGGACTATTACGCTCAACACTCCAGGATCGAGTTGGGGCAGTGGCTAGAGTCCCTTGGTGTCCGATGGACCGGCGTCAATCCGCAATTCGGCAATAGTGTGCCTCGCTTCCATCGTACTAACGGTCGTGGTCTGGGGCTGGTCACGCCGATCTACCGACAAGTGTTGCGCTACCCGAATGTGAACTTTCGCTGGAATTTCAAGATCAGCGGATTGCTGGTGGAGGAAGGTCGCGTTGTCGGCGTTCGGGGAGAGGACTTGAGAACTGGAGAAAGCGCCGAACTGCGCGCCGGCCATGTTTTGTTGGCGACTGGTGGATTTCAGAGCAACATGGAGATGGTGCGGCGTTTTTGGCCCGCCGACCTCGCTGAGCCGAGCGATCTTCTCGTTGGCTCGGGCCTCAACTCCGAGGGCTCAGGTCACGAGCTGGCGCAGGCAGTGGGTGCCGCCTTTCATCGTATGGATCATCAGTGGAATTACCCCTGGGGTCTGCCTCACCCGCATTATCCTGGAGAGGGTCGTGCACTCGCCTCCAGAAATTCCGTATCAATTTGGATAAATGCTGACGGCGAGCGTTTCGTTAACGAGCTCGATGACACGAAGTCGACCCTCGCCGCCGTCGTGGCACAGGCGCCGTCCACCTACTGGGCTATCTTCGATGATGACGACAACGAGAATTTCTACGTCTCCGGAAGCGGCTGGGATGACTATCAGCGAATTCGCAAGGAGATCCTCGACAACCCCGAGCTGACCACGCAGGCTGCATCGCTAGCTGAGCTTGGCAGAGCGATCGACCAGGATCCCGTGAAGCTCGAAGCGACGGTCGCCAGGTTTAACGCGATGATCGACAGCGGTGTCGATGAGGATTTTGGTCGTTTCGGCGCCGAAGACGAACTTTCGCCGTTGGCCAGTATTGATCAGCCACCGTTTTACGCTATCCAGTTTTTCCCAATGACTCGCAAGAGCATGGGAGGCGTGGCGGTGGATGGCGAAACTAGGGTCATTCGTGAGGACGGCAGCGTGATTCCGGGGCTCTATGCTTCGGGCGAATTGACAGGGTTCGCGGGAGTCAACGGTTCCGCTGGTCTTGAAGGCACGTTCCTCGGGCCGGCTATTCTCACCGGTCGCGTAGCGGGACGAACGTTGGTTCGAGACGTCGGTGACAATCGGGAACTCGAAGCTCCGATCCCCGGTCTCCTCGCACAGGACTTTCCGTCACAGGAGTTCTCATCGCTCGATGTCGGGACCTGTAATGCTTGTCACAACTTGTCCGAGGCCGTAAGCGAACCGCGATCCGGATACGGGCACTTTGAGCGTGTGCACAGTATCGTTCTGGATGAACAACAGAATTGTGGAGACTGCCACGCTGGGCTTGCCCCCTACAGTCCACTAAACCATGAGATCGATAGCGTCGCTCAGACGGCCAGCTGCGTCCATTGTCACTTGGTGGTCGAATAAGCGCGCGTTGCGTTCAACCTCAAGGTGCGCTCGGCGGGGGGATGCGAGCTCGTGTCGCTTGCTCGAAGGCATAGGCGAGCGCGATCAAACGGGGCTCGCTGCACGCGAGTCCCGTAAACGAGACGCCGAACGGAGCCGGCTCCGGCTCAAAACCCTCGGGAAACGGGGGTTCTGCGCGTGTCGCGATGCGTCCGATGGGGACGATCACGGATGGATACCCTGGCCTGGCAGCGACGTTGGAGCCTCGATTCATCGGAAAAAGTAGCGCGTCCAGGTTGTGTTCTGTGATGGCGGCGTCAATACCGTGCGCGCCCGTCAGCTCAATGTCCTTCGCGCGGTCCGCTTGATAGCGTGCGCGGTCCCTGTCGAGATCGATCTCGTCGGAAATATCGAGCAATGCCTGCTCGTACTTGATGGTACCGAGGCGTACGTTTTCCCGGTTCCATTGTCGAAGCTCGGTGAGTGAGCGTACCGGTGAGGTGTTGCCTAGCGTTTCCAGCCAAGCGTTGAAATCCCGCTTCATGCCGTACTTGAAGACGATGGAGCAGTGCTCATCATTTCCGCGTGTAGTGTTTTCCCCTGCGCAGATTCCCCATCGAAATAGATTACGAGCGGGATCTGGATCGAGCACCGTGGGTAGGTTCGCTGGGTCGACGATGGTCGCACCTTGTGCTTCTAGAGCTTCTACGGCCTCTTCGAATAACTCGAGTTGAGCGGCGTCGAGTCCCCCGCGTGGGTTCGCCGCGCCTGGCACTGCGTTGGGTTCCACGAAACCCGCTCGCGGGATCCCGATGCGCGCACCACTCAGGCTGTCGGCGTCCAGAGACGCGGTGTAGTCGCTGTCGGGCGGGGCCTCACATCGACTGGTGGCCGGATCGTTTGGGTCCGGCTCGGCACTCTCTAGCACTCCGAGGAGAATGGCGGCGTCGGTAACGCTTCTCGCCATCGGTCCCGCCGTGTCCTGATCCGCGGTGATCGGAATAATCCCGTAGCGGCTGATGCGCCCCAGGGTTGGTTTGATGCCGACCAACATGTTTTGGTTCGAGGGCCAAAGGATGGACCCGGATGTTTCTGTGCCCACGTTGGCTGCCCACAAGTTCGCACTGGTGCCGATGCCTGAGCTTGAGCCGCCCGGCGATAGCACCGGCATGCCGTCACCGATACCGGGACGTGGGTCGCGGCGAGGGTCGTACGGATTGAACCCATAGCCGCCGAGGGAACTGTAGTTGTCAGGCATATCGAACGGCGCTCCAGCGACCCAGTTTGCCAACTCGGTCAGCACGGTCTTAGCGATGATGATGGCGCCGGCTTCCCGTAGCCTGATGGTCAACGTCGCATCGTACGGGGGGGTCAGTCCCTCGAAGGCCAGAGAACCGCCCGTGGTGGGCATGTTCGTCGTATGAATATTGTCTTTCAATGCGATGGGTATGCCGTGGAGCGGGCCACGCACACGACCCTGCGCGCGCTCTCGGTCTAGGAGTTCGGCTTCCGCCATTGCGTTAGGATTTACGCTGATGGTGGCATTTAGTTGGTTTTCGTAGAGTGCGATGCGCGTCAAGTACCGCTGCACGAGATCTTGCGCCGACAGGCGCCCCTCGTTCATCGCGTTCTGCATGTCCGGGATGCTTGCTTCTACGATGGAGAAGGGCTCGTCGACCTCTGGCTCAATGGAGGTGTCCATGTCGCAGCCAGCGATCACCAAGAGGATCGCGGTCATCACATAAGAGGGGCGCGCTGTGGCCATCGTTTCCTCCCCGTTAGCTCAGTGTGTCATGGAGTAAATGACGTAGTTAACACCGAATCGATATGCGAGTGCCGTCAGGGGTTCCGGATAATAGGCATCGTCCGCATGCTCCCACGCGTCGCCGAGATCCATATTGAAGTTGATGGCGACTAGCAGCCTACCGTCGTCATCGTAAACTCCACGCCAGTGTGCCGGCACGCCTTGCGGGTGCTCCCAGGTCACACCACGCCAGATAGCTTGCTGTCCCGGAATCTGCACGCGCTGATCCACGTCGTAGAGCACGTGGAAAATCTCGTCGTGCTCCGGAATGTCGACGATGGGTCGATCCCAGAAGACCTTCTTCAAGGACTCGGCAAACTGCGTCCATTCGCGCGGACCGTGGAAGTCGTCGACGATCAGAAAACCGCCTCGCAGGAGGTATTCTCTTAGTCGTGCGGCCTCGTCGTCGCTCAGCCGCCAGAAACCAACTTTAACTGCGTAGATCGCCGGGTAATCGAAGAGCCGATCATCGATTAGAGATACCTGACGGTTGTCGGTAGCGGCGTCTATTCGGGTGAGTCTTCGCACGCCATCTATGAAATGCACCTCCGCTTCCGGCCAATCCCGCAGCCAAGGTTCGCCACGCCCTGTGCCGAAACGTTCGCCGTGATAGCCAAAAGCAACACGAGCGAAATGAAATTCGGAGTCCATTAACTCCAGTGCGGTGCGATCCTGCGCCGCCCCCGAGCTGGCGAGCAGGAGAGTCCAGCCGAAGAAGAAAAAAGCACGTTTACCGTTCACTATCATTCGAAATGTCACTCTTGAAGGCTTTCACGACCGTGCGCTGATGGCCTTCCCGACAGACGAAATGCCCGGTGGCTAGTCATAGCTATGATAGCCTCTGAACGGGATCCCTGTGGAGAGTAGTCATGCTGTATAGAAAAAAAATGATCATTTCGAGGTGGTTTTTAGGACCACTAATTTGCCTGCTTATTTCTGCGCTTTTGCCGATGATCTCCTCAGCTGCCGATCCGCTGGTTCGGGAGCACCTGATCGATGAACGCGGTGAATTGCGGGCTTTTTCGCGTGCAGTGACTACCGAGGGGGGGAGAATAGTCTGGTTGGCAGGTCAAACGGCCACCATCGACTCTGGTGGCAACTTGTTGGCTGGCGATTTCGAGGCCCAGACTCGTGAAATTTTCCGTATTCTCGACGAGCGGCTGCGGCAGTTCGATGGGACGTTGTCGGATATCGTTACTATGACCGTCTATATCAACGATGTTCGCAACGGTGACGTTTTCGTCGATATCCGGAAGGAGCATTTCGAGGCCGGACGTTACCCGTCGAGTGCGTTGATTACCGTGGTGGGATTCGCTCGCCCGGAGATTATGATCGAGATCAAGGCGACTGCCGTGGTTGGTGAGGAGGCGGGGATAGAGTGAGGGGGAGCGCCGGCGACTTGATTTCTGCGTCCGAAGTCCGGAACCTGAAACCCTGAGCCGTTCTGGGCGGGAAGTGTGCGACTCTGTCGCTGCGATAAGGCGTCCGGGCATCGGGAGGGGGAGATATGAAAAGACTGATTGGAAAACGGCTAGGATTCATCTTCGGTCTGCTCGGGTTCGCTCTGCCGCTTCCAGGTCAGACTCACCATGCGTTTTCAGGTGTCTTTGACATGGACAATCTCACTGAGCTTGAAGGTGAGATCACGCGTCTGATGTGGCGTAACCCTCACGTGCAGTTCACGATGCGAGATGCTAACGGTGAGTTGTGGGATATCGAAACCAACTCTGTAAGTATCCTCAGCCGTATGGACGTGAGCGCGGAGCTCCTCGCAGAGGGTGATCGGATCACGGTCGCCGGATACGCTGCTCGGAGTGGCGCCAACGCAATGTGGATCAACCATGTTCTTCTCTCAGACGGGCGAGAGCTTGTCACGCGCCCCGGCGTTGAACCCCATTGGGCGAGCGAGCATCTAGGCGTGTCGGAGACCTGGTTAGCCGGCGGTTTCGAAGGCGGGGCGGAGCAGGGGATCTTCCGCGTCTGGAGCACGCGTTTCAACGGCCCCGGTCGTTACATGGGTCTACCCGAGTATCCGCTGACCGCCTCTGCGTCAGCCGCCCAGTCGGCGTTCGATCCGCTTGCAGACGATCCCATCGGCGACTGCACGCCAAAAGGCATACCGTGGATTATGCAGCAACCCTATCCCGTCGCCTTTTCTCGGAGTGATGAAGACATACTGTTCCACATTGAGGAGTACGACCTCGTTCGTACCATCCACATGGACCCGTATGCCGTGGATGAAGATGCCCCCCCAAGTCTTCTGGGGTACTCCGTGGGTCGGTGGGACGGAGACGATCTAGTGGTGTATACACACTCGGTCGATTGGTATCACTTTAACTCGAGCGGAATTCCTCAGAGTGCCGAGGCGCAGTTCGAAGAACGGTTCTCCTTGAGCGACGGCGGGGCTAATCTTGATTACACGGTGATCGTCACCGATCCGCAGACGTTCACAGAGCCAGTGACCATGAGAAAACAATGGGTCTGGCGGCCGGGCGAAACAGTCAAGCCCTACGAGTGTACAAACTATTGACGGATGATTTTCTCGTGACGATCCGCACCCCAAACTTTGTAGTGCCGCGAAACAACTATTCCTCTGACAACCCGTTCAAACTGTAATATCTGGATTTGTGCTCAGTGGTCTAGCCGTTGCTGCCGCACGATCGGCACGATACTCAACCTGGTTGATAGCCTCAGAGATTGGCGGACACTGTTCGTCGCAAACCTTGGGTGGCTAGTTAGTTTGCATCGGGAGGCGGGTAAAAGAATGCTGCACTTGGTGCTAAAACGCGACCTGATCGGCACCCTTGAGGCTCAGGATCTCACGGGCCTCGTCGGGGGTGGCAATCTCGAGCCCCAACTCCTCGAGGATTCCGCGGACGATCGTCACTTGTTGAGCGTTCGACTCCGCGAGCTTCCCGGGTCCGGCCCATAGCGAGTCCTCCAGGCCTACCCGAACGTTCGATCCTAGGCTGACGCCCTGGCGCGCGATATCCATTTGATTGCGCCCGGCACCGAGGACAGACCATTGGTAGGCGTCGCCGAGCAGTCGATTGGCCGTGCGCCGCATGTGCTCTAGGTCATCAGGGTGCGCGCCGATACCTCCGAGTATGCCCATAACGCTTTGTACGAACAGTGGCGGTTGGACCAAACCACGATCGAGAAAGTGTGCGAGGTTATAAACGTGGGAAATGTCGTAGCATTCGAACTCAAAACGAGTGCCGTTCTCTCGGCACGAGTTCAATATGTACTCGATGTCTGCGAAGGTATTCTTGAAGACCAGGTCTCGAGAGTTCTCGAGGTGAGATTGCTCCCACTCGTACTTGAACTCCTTGAAGCGGTTCAACATAGGGTAAAGACCGAAGTTCATCGAACCCATGTTTAGCGATGCAACCTCGGGTTTTAGCTGCAGAGCCGGTTGCAGCCTCTCCTCGATCGTCATGCTCGGGGCACCGCCACTGGTGAGGTTGATGACAGCATCGGCGTTGTTCTTGATGGTCGGGAGAAATTGGCGAAACACATCTGGGTCCTGAGTGGGGCGGCCATCCTCGGGATCCCTGGCATGAAGGTGCAAGATAGCCGCGCCGGCCGCGGCCGCCGCGATGCCTGCGGCGGCGATCTCATCAGGTGTTACCGGTAGGTATTGGGACATTGATGGTGTGTGGATCGAGCCCGTGGGCGCACAGGTGATGATGACTTTTCGCTGGGCTGACATATCGGTTCCTTTATCCTGAAAATCTGGGCTCTGGGATACCGTGAATTCCAAGGCCGGTAACGCGAAACAATGATCCCGCGCCGAACTGAGGTTTTGCATCGACGCGAAAGCGATCGTGAACAGCGGGATGCTTCACCCTTGCCATCGATGTCACGTAGATCTCGTCGAGATTATCGCCGCCGAACATGACTGAGGTGATGTTGGATACAGGCATACTGATTTTGCGTTCCACGGTTCCTTCTGGGTCGTAGCGCACGAGGTCGCCTGAGATGAGCTCCGCGTTCCAGAGACATCCCTCAGCATCGACAGTGGAGCCGTCGGGAACTCCGGAAACATCCTTTGTGCTAGCGAACACGCGCTTGTTAGATACCTTACCCGTCTCTATATCGTAATCGTAAGCCCAGAACTCATCGACGAAGGTGTCTGCTACGAAGAAGGTCTTGTCATCCGGACTCCAGCACGGTCCATTCGTGCAGATGATGCCGTCCTCGATGCGGGTTACGTTGAAGTTGGGATCAAGCTGCCAGAGTCCGCAGATCGCGAGTTCTTCCTTGTCATCCATGCCGCCAGCAACGAACCGTCCACGCCGGTCTACCTTACCGTCATTCAGGCGTGATCGCGGCTGATCTGACTCGATCAAGGTGATGAGTTCGAGGTCCTCGCTATCAGGGTTGAAAAGATAAAAGCCGTCGCTAAGCGCGAGAACTAGTTTCCCGTTTTTTCGAACGGCAAGCGCCCCGACGTCATGGTCTAGAGACCAGTTAGATACACTATTCGTCTTGGGGTTGAGGCGCCAGATGGAGGGGTTGCCGACTCGGCGGCCGGTGCCGTCTAACCACCAGAGAACGCCGGTGTCCACATCCCAGACGGGACCCTCGCCTAGATGGTTTTCGCATTGGAGGACACATTCGATGCGATATCCCATTCGCTGTCCTTGTTATCGTTGAAGGAATGCCGCGGTTTTCGCGTCGACATTATGCGTCACCAATTCATGTAGAATCCAACGCCTTCGCTAAAGTACGGAGGTGCGCTGGAGTGCGTAGACTGTTCGCAGCGCTATGGATCTTTTTCGTCGCTGTAGGCGCAGTTCACGCGCAAGATGATGAGCGGCTAGACGTCCTCTTCATTGCCATTGACGACCTTAACGACTGGGTAGGTGTTCTCGGCGGACACCCACAGGCGAAGACGCCCAATATCGACGCACTTGCCGAGCGCGGAATTTCGTTCACGAATGCGCACTCGGTGGCTGCGTTGTGTAACCCTTCTCGCACTGCCCTGATGCTCGGGTTGCGCCCATCCACTACGGGCATCTACGGCAATGACCCCAGTTGGATGGATGTGGAGGGCCTCGCAGAGCTCCCGACTCTACCCAGATTTCTCCGAGAGCGCGGCTACCGGACCTACGGTGCGGGGAAGATTTTCCATGCCGCCACTTTCCGTGAGCCTCTTTTTTCTGGGTACAACGATCCGGCAGCTTGGGACGCGTTTTATCCGTCCCTGGGACGCCAACTCCCTGATGAGGTGGGTCCGCCGGAACGACCGGCCAATGGCAATCCGATTGATTACCGTTTTGACTGGGGCCCCGTGGTGGTTGATGACCGAGCCATGGGGGACGGGCAGGTTGTCGCGGCTGCGGAGCGGCGGATTTTGGCTGGTGGCAATGGGCCTCGATTCGTCGCCGTCGGAATCTATCGGCCCCACCTACCATGGTACGTCCCGCAGAAGTATCTCGATATGCATCCGTTGGATCAGATCGAGCTTCCCACTGTGCTCGAGAGTGACCTCGACGACGTTCCTTTGATAGGGCAGCAGTTCCAACAAAACTCCTTTTTGCCGCCTATGGACCTGCACCGTTGGGTCGTCGCCGCGGATACTTGGCGAGACGGAGTACAGGCCTATCTTGCGAGTGTTAGTTTCGCGGATGCCATGGTGGGACGGGTACTCGATGCCCTAGAGCAAAGTGGGCGGGCGGACCGGACCATCATCATCCTCTGGTCGGATCATGGTTGGCACCTAGGTGAGAAGCTCCGTTGGCGTAAAACGACTCTCTGGGAGGAATCCACACGAGTCCCTCTCATCGTTGTTGCTCCGGACGTGACGACGCCCGGTAGCCGAAGCGCCCGGACGGTGTCCTTAATCGACCTCTTCCCGACACTCACCGAGTTGCTTGGAATCGAGGCGCCGAGTTACCTGGAAGGTGCGAGCTTGGTCCCGTTACTGGAAGATCCAGATGCACCCTGGAATTACCCGGCCATCTCAACTTTCGGGTTTGGGAATCACGCGGTGAGGACCGAGCAATTTCGCTACATTCGCTATTCCGACGGCAGCGAGGAGCTTTACGACCACGAGACGGACCCCAACGAGTGGACCAATCTCGCGGCTGATCCGACCTATGCGGGCGTCAAGGCCGAACTCGGTGAGTTATTGCCTAGAGAGAACGCACCAGACGCTTACTACCGATGATCCTTTACAGGCTGATCACGATTTTGCCCATGTGGGCACCGCTCTCCATATAGGCGTAAGCTGCCGGCGCTTCCTCGAACGGGAACACTCGATCGATGACGGGCCGCAACTGATGCTCGGTTAGAAACGCGTTCATGGCCTGAAAATCTTCCCGGGTGCCCACATTGATATTCGTCACTGAGGAACCCCTGGGTAGGCGTCCGAGCGGCAGTGTATCTGCATCCCCTGAGAGGCTGCCGATGATGGCGATGTGGCCATCGAATGCGAGTGCTTCGATGGCTCGATGCAGCGTCTCTTGTCCGACGACGTCCAACACGTGATCCACGCCACTACCACCGGTCAGTTCGAGCACTTCCTGTTGCCACTCGGGGTTGGTTCGGTAGTTCACCGTGCCCACGGCGCCCAGGGATCGTGCCTGCTCTAGTTTCGCGTCACTTGAGCTCGTGATGATGGGGTTTGCACCGGCCGCTGCGGCCAGTTGTAGGCCGAAGATCGACACGCCGCCCGTTCCTTCCAAGAGCACCGTTTCACCGGTTTGCAGTCCGCCTTCGACAAACAACGACCGCCAGGCGGTCAAGGCTGCACAGGGCAGCGTCGCCGCTTCCTCGAAGCTCAGGTAGTCGGGAATGGCAACGAGCCCGACCTCGGCGCTCACGATCATTTCCGCAAGCATGCCGTCGACGCTGCCGCCCCCGCGGGCGCTCGCAATGGCTTCCGCGGTTCGTCGTCCGCCCGAGAAATCTTTGAAGAACGTGCCTGCGACCCGATCCCCGACGTTGAATTGCGTGACGTTGGAACCAATTGCAATGACTTCGCCGGCGCCATCTGAGGTCGGTACGAGTCCCCTCGATGTGTCTCTGCCCTTAACGTAGACGTCTCTGCGATTGAGTGAAACCGCACGCACCCTCACCAGAACTTCATTCGCACCCGGGGTAGGTTGAGCGACTTCTCGGACCGTGAGTTCGAGACCGTTCGCGCCGGGCTCGAGCTGGTACTGGTTCATGGTTTGGGCGTCCGCTTTTGGAACGGCCGTCATGGCTCCCACCAGCAGGCTTGCGACTACCAGTGTTCGCGTCAGATAGAGTTCTTGCATGCTTAAAGCTCCGCGATGGGGTGGGTCTGGTTCGATGTTATCACGCGTCGGGCCGGAGGGGTTTTTCGGAAGACTAGGGAGATTTATTGAACGGGATCAAGGTAAAAGGAAGGTTTGTGGGTGACTATGCGATCTCGACTGAGAGCATATTCGATAGATGAAAGAATCCTGGAAACCTGTCGTTCCGAACCGGGATTCCCATCCAAAAATAAAGGGTCGAGCCCCAAACGCCTAGTTTTTTCCCCGCCCGTTGGTGGGCAATGTTGGCGCACTGCGATTTTGCGAGATGATCAGCGGCTGAACAGGTAGACCGCGCCTGTATCGAAGCCGGAATTATCAGCCTGGCCGCCCCCGACACCTATGGCCATACTGTCTTCGTAATGAGCTCCGATTGCGATGAGAGACCCATCCCGGTTCAGGCTGAGGGAGCTGCCGAACTCGTCAAAGGCCTCGGTATTCGATCCTTTCATGTAAGCGGTCTGAGCCCACGTGTCCCCAGACCGGGCAAACAAATAAACCGCGCCCGCCTCGGTTGCGCTATCGTCGCCTTGCTCGCCGTCGATTCCTCGAGCCGAGCTGTCTTCGAGCTGTGCGCCCACAGCGAGGATGTCGCCGTTGCCACTCAGCGCCAAGCGGGAGCCGAACCAGTCGTTTGCTCCAGTGTTTGAAGCCTTGATGTAGGCTTGTTGTGCCCAACGCCCGTTTGCGTATACATAGGCATAGACAGCCCCCGTAGAGGTATCGCTGTCCCGATCGGGCTCTGGGAATTCGTTGATTCCGGTCGTTATGCCGTCTTCATCCAACGCCGTGGCGACTAGGGTATTACCGTCATCACTGATCGCGACGGATACGCCGAGTGAGTCTGAACGTTCGGCATTGGAAGCTTTCAGGTAAGCGGTTTGGTGCCAGCCCTCAGCGTTGTAGTCGAAGACGTAAACCGCGCCGGCGCCGTCGAGGTCATCATCTTGCTGCTCGTTGTTTGCGGCCAGGGAGCCACCCTCATCGTAGCTGCCGACCGCGAGTCTGCGACCGTCTGCCGTAAGGGAGAGGGCGTAACCAAAGTAATCGCCTTCTCCAGGATTGGAGGGTTTTATATACGATGTCTGACTCCAGTTCTCACCATCACGCCGGAAGATGTATACGGCTCCTGCAGAGCGCGTAGAGTTATCAGTCTGGTCGCCGTTTATGCCTGGTGAGCCGCTATCCTCTGTGATTGACGAAACCGCGAGTACGTTACCGTCGTCGCTCAATGTCATGGCGGTGCCGAATTGATCTCCGTCACCGAAGGCCTCGCCCTGTCCAATTTCACCGGTGTTTGAGGCCTTGATATAGGCTTGCTGATTCCACTCGTTTCCGGTCCGTGTGAAGATGTAGACGGCGCCGGCCTGAGGGATCGAGTCGTCGTTCTGATTCGCGCCGACCCCGGTGTCCCCGCTGGCCTCGAAATGGGCGGACACTGCAAGCGTTTCGCCGTCCGCGCTTAGGACCGTTATGAACCCGAAGTTATCGGCAATTCCTGGGTTGGAGGCTTTCAGATAAGCCTGCTGTTCCCAGTCTTCGCCGACGCGGGTGAAAACGTAAACGGCGCCCGCTCCGTACATAGTCTCATCGCTTTGATTGCCATCAGCGCCGGTAGCTCCACTGCTCTCGAAGGGCGCTCCTACCGCGAGTGTGAGACCATCCTTGCTGAGCGATACAGCATCGCCGGATAGCGTCCCACCGGCCCCGAAGTTGTCCCCATTCCCGGTGTTGGAGGCTTTGAGATATGCGATCTCTTGGAGTTGGACAGGAGGCTCTTCCGGTGTGTTGACTGCTGTCTGCGCTAAGCTAGTGCCAAGTTCCTGCAATGGTTGCGGAGCCACCTCATCGGTGCCGTTTGTGCAGGCTGCACCGAGGCAGATCGCCGCGAGTCCAACGGAAGAACGAAAAAAACCATTCTGATTATTCATTGTCGGTATGCATTGGTTTCTCAAAGATCTCTCGTTCGATAGAGTTCCGTCCCGCTGTCGGTCAGAGTGACCTGCGCTCTTTCAGTGAGATTGATATAGGGCGCGCCGCTTTTTAGTCGGCGTCCGGTAAGGGTCAC
>CAYLKA010000005.1:0-66966 GCA_964384125.1 uncultured Gammaproteobacteria bacterium
CTGTTCGCCATGGACGATATTGACGGTGGCTTAGTTGGCGGCGCGTCACTCGAAGCGCAAGAATTTCTGACAATTTTCCAGGCGGCTTGAGTTCGCGCGTCTCCCGACTGGAACGAGATCAAACCAGATGACTCTGCAATCGATTGTGCTCTACATACACATGCTTGTTGCGCTACTGATTGTTGTGCTTGTGTTGCTGCAACGCGGTAAGGGTGCGGATGCGGGTGCGGGCTTTGGCGGAGGCGCTTCCGGGACCGTATTTGGATCCCGCGGTTCCTCCAGCTTCTTTTCCAGGGCGACCGCTGTGCTTGCGACGATGTTTTTCGCCACGAGCCTGACTTTAGCCTATCTTTCTGGGCAAACCCCGACGGCGCCGACAAGCCTCTTGGAAGGAACTGCCGAACAGGAGCCTGGGACGAACGCGCCTTCGGCCGTGGTTGAGCCATCCGATTTGCCGGATCTTCCTCCTCTGCCGGGAGGGGATGGGGGCGCTGAGGCCAGTGAGGAGTAGATTGGTCGACGAGTTAGTTCTTGAGTCGGGATTCAAGCACACGCCGATGTGGTGGAACTGGTAGACACGCTGTCTTGAGGGGGCAGTGGCGCAAGCCGTGCCGGTTCGAGTCCGGCCATCGGCACCATTTTTCAGATCAGGGACCAACGGGCGCGCAAGCGTGTCGACTGGTACAATCCGCGCCGGCTAAGGGTGAGACATGCTCGCGAACTACGCCCCTATTTTGATCTTTCTTTGCATCTCCAGTGGCTTGGGTGTGGTCCTGTTGCTGCTTGGGATGGCGTTGGGGAAGGGGACGAAAAATCCCGGTAAGACCGCGCCCTACGAGTGCGGTTTCGAAGCATTTGAAGAGACACGTATGCGCTTCGATGTTCGCTACTACCTGGTTGCTATCCTATTCATTATTTTCGACCTGGAGATCGCGTTTCTATTCCCGTGGGCTGTCTCGCTGGAACAGATCGGCCTTTTTGGGCTGATTGCGATGGGGGTTTTTCTTGCGGTGTTGGTCGTCGGTTTCGTATACGAGTGGCGAAAAGGGGCACTGGAATGGGACTGAGTCAGGAGCAAGCTCTCGAGTTACCTCAGGCCATGGATCAGGCCATGGAGAAAGGTTTTGTGGTGACTCGGATCGATAACCTGATCAACTGGGCTCGAACTGGCTCGATGTGGCCCATGACTTTCGGTCTGGCGTGTTGCGCTGTGGAGATGATGCATGCGGGGGCATCTCGTTACGACCTCGATCGTTTCGGCATCATGTTCCGACCAAGCCCCAGACAGTCTGATGTGATGATCGTGGCTGGGACCCTGTGCAACAAGATGGGCCCGGCCCTTCGGCGAGTCTATGATCAGATGTCCGAGCCCAAGTGGGTGATTTCCATGGGCGCGTGCGCAAACGGGGGTGGTTATTACCACTACTCGTACTCCGTAGTTCGAGGCTGCGATCGGATTGTCCCCGTAGATGTTTATGTCCCGGGTTGTCCGCCCACAGCGGAGGCCTTGCTATACGGGATTGTTCAACTGCAGCAGAAGATACGTCGAACGCACACTATTGCCCGGTAGACGGTACGGTCATGGGCAGTTGATGGCCGGTCGTGCAGTGCGGGTCTAGGTCTACTTAGAGAGTTTAGAGAGTGGCAGAACTCAGTGGGAAATACAGTTCGCTTGCGGAAGCGGTTAGTGCGCAGCTTGGTGAACGCGCGCGGCTTTTGAACCGACCCGACCTCGGTTTGGGCTACGAGGTAGAACCGGCCGACCTGTTGGACTGTTGCCGGGTCCTTCGCGACTCAGAGGGTTTGGCATTCGATATGCTCATGGACTTGTGCGGCGTCGATTACCTCAATTATGGCCAGGACGAATGGGAGACCTCTTCGGCCACCAATACAGGCTTCAGTCGGGGTGTCAGTGGGGGGCGCTCCGGTGAGAGGGCAGTCGAAGACTCCCAGCAGTCTGTCCGTCGCTTCGCGGTTGTCTATCACCTTCTTTCAATTACGCACAATCAGAGGCTGAGGCTTAAGGTCTTCTGCGACGACGAGCAGCGCCCCATGTTGGATTCGGTTATCGATATCTGGGCATCGGCAGATTGGTTTGAACGTGAAGCTTTCGACCTCTACGGGATCGTTTTTCGAGGGCATCCCGATCTGCGGCGGCTTCTCACCGACTATGGCTTCATCGGGCATCCCTTCCGTAAGGATTTCCCGCTGATCGGGAACGTGGAGATGCGCTACGACGCGGAGAAGGGGCGGGTCGTTTACGAGCCCGTTAGCATCGAACCGAGAACGTTGGTTCCGAAAACGATCCGCGACGATAACCGCTACAAGCCGGATTTGAAGGACGGATAGTGCCCGAAATCCAAAACTTCACGATGAATTTTGGTCCGCAGCATCCGGCGGCACACGGCGTGTTGCGTTTGGTGCTTGAGATGGACGGGGAGGTTATCCAGCGGGCGGACCCGCACGTTGGGTTGTTACATCGGGCGACGGAAAAGTTGGCAGAGAGCAAGCCTTTCAATCAGTCGATCGGGTATATGGACCGCCTAGATTATGTTTCTATGATGTGCAACGAGCATGGTTACGTGCTCGCGATCGAAAAACTGTTGGGCATAACGCCTCCTATTCGAGCGCAGTACATTCGTACGATGTTCGACGAGATCACGCGGATTCTTAATCACCTGATGTGGCTTGGATCGCACGGGCTCGACGTCGGGGCGATGACGATGTTTCTGTACTGCTTTCGGGAGAGGGAGGACCTCATGGACTGCTATGAAGCGGTCTCTGGCACTCGGATGCACGCCACGTATTATCGTCCGGGGGGGGTGTTCAGGGATTTGCCGGAAGGAATGCCGAAGTACCAGTCTTCCTCTCACCGAACTGACAAAGACCTCGCAAGACTAAATGATGACCGGAGTGGTTCTTTGCTCGATTTCATCGAGTCTTTCACGGAACGTTTTCCCGGATGTGTTGACGACTATGAGACGTTACTCACGGACAATCGCATTTGGAAGCAACGCACAGTAAACATTGGTGTGGTGTCACCAGAGCGTGCTAAGCAGCTCGGATTTTCCGGTCCGATGCTTCGTGGATCTGGTGTGGTTTGGGATCTGCGGAAAATGCAGCCCTATGAGGTGTATGACGAAGTCGACTTTGATATTCCTGTCGGGGTTAACGGCGACTGCTATGACCGTTACCTAGTGCGGATTGAAGAGATGCGACAGTCCAATCGCATAATAAAGCAATGTGTCGACTGGCTGCGGAAGAACCCGGGCCCAGTGATTCTAGACGATCACAAAGTCACGCCTCCGAGACGCATCGAAATGAAAGACGATATGGAATCCTTAATCCATCACTTTAAGTTGTTTACTGAGGGTTACTGTGTGCCAGAGGGTGAGGCTTACGCTGCAGTGGAGCACCCGAAGGGCGAGTTTGGTTGCTATGTAATCTCGGACGGCGCGAACAAGCCTTATCGCTTGAAGGTTCGAGCTCCAGGTTTTGCCCATCTTGCGGCAATGAATGAGATGGTGGCGGGGCACATGCTTGCGGACGTCGTTGCTGTGATAGGTACCCAAGACATCGTTTTTGGGGAAATCGATCGATGAGCGAGTCGATTCTGTCTAGCCACGTACGTGAGGAGATAGACCATTGGGTTGCGAAGTTCCCAGAGGGACGGCAGCGCTCGGCAGTTATAGGCGCATTACAGGCCGCGCAACACGAAAACCAGGGCTACCTAACCAAGGATCTGATGGACGCTGTAGCCGAGTACCTGAGCCTACCGCCGATCCAGATCTACGAGGTTGCGACATTCTATTCGATGTTCGAAACAAAGCCTGTCGGACGGCACTGCATATCGGTGTGTACGAATATCTCGTGCATGTTGTGTGGTTCTGATCAGATCGTGACGTACTTGGAGGAAAAGCTTGAAACGAAGTTGGGAGAAAGTACGAAGGACGGCAAGTTTTACCTGAAACGCGAAGAAGAATGTCTTGCGGCTTGCTGTGGCGCGCCGATGATGATGGTCGACCACGTTTACCATGAAAATCTGACGCCGCGGAAAATTGACGAGATCCTCGATGCTCTGGACTGAGGTAATCGATGATTGAATCCAACCAGGTTTGCTTCACGACTCTCGGTTGCGAGGGTGAGATGTGGTCGCTCGATAACTACCTCACAGTCGGCGGCTACGAGGCTTGGAGGAAGATTCTTGCTGGTGAGTGGGCGCCCAATGAAGTCATTGAAGAAGTTAAAGCATCGGGGCTTCGAGGTCGTGGTGGGGCCGGTTTCCCCACAGGTCTGAAGTGGAGTTTCATGCCGAAGGATCCGACTGTGCAGAAGTACCTCGTCTGCAATTCCGATGAGAGCGAACCCGGAACTTGCCACGATAGGGATATTCTGCGCTACAACCCACATGCGCTGATAGAAGGCATGGCGATTGCGGGTTATGCGATGGGCGCGACAGTGGGATACAACTACATAAGGGGCGAGTTTCTTGCGGAACCGGTGCCGCGATTCGAAGCCGCCCTCAAAGAGGCCTACGAGGTAGGGTGGCTCGGTAAAAACATCAAGAACTCTGGCGTTGACTTCGATCTCTATACGTTCGTCGGCGCAGGCGCTTATATTTGCGGTGAGGAGACTGCACTGCTCGAGTCGTTAGAGGGAAAACAAGGTAAGCCGCGCTTCAAGCCACCGTTCCCGGCTAATTACGGACTCTACGGCGCTCCGACAACGATAAATAACACCCAAAGCCTCGCTTCGGTGCCGGTGATCATGCGCAACGGGGCGAAGTGGTTTTCGGACCTAGGCGTCGAGGGTTCGGGTGGTACGGGCATTTTTTCCGTCTCCGGCCATGTCGAGAAGCCTGGCAATTACGAATTACCACTGGGTATTCCTTTCAAGGAGCTTTTGGACGTCGCGGGGGGCGTGCGCGGAGGACGAAAACTGAAGGCCGTCATTCCAGGCGGCTCGTCCGTGCCCGTTGTGCCAGCCGAGATCATCCTGGGGCTGACCATGGATTTCGACACGCTCCGTGATGCAAAGTCGGGTTTGGGGACTGGTGCGATGGTCGTCATGGATGAGACCACCTGCATGGTCAACATGCTGCGGCGAATCTCTCGATTTTATTTTGCGGAATCCTGCGGCCAGTGTACGCCGTGTCGAGAAGGTACTGGCTGGCTATACAGGGTCCTGACGCGAATAACGGAGGGAAAGGGCCGCCAGGAAGATATCGACATGCTGGTCGATGTCGCGAACAAGATCGAAGGGCACACGATCTGTGCGCTCGGCGATGCCGCTGCCTGGCCGGTACAGAGCTTCATCCGGCATTTCCGTCACGAGTTTGAGTATATGGTGCAGAACGATGGGCGAAGTATTGTGGAAGAACTGGATTCGGCCGCTTGAGGATTGGAAATAACGTTCATGGCTGAAAAGACTGTCACTATCGAAATCAACGGCCTTCCCGTCGAAGCGACGGCGGGACAAATGCTCATCGAGGTGACTGACCGTGAGGACGCGTATGTGCCGCGTTTTTGCTATCACCACAAACTCTCCGTAGCGGCGAACTGTCGCATGTGTCTCGTTGAGGTAGAGAAGGCCCCGAAACCAATGCCCGCGTGTGCGACGCCGGTGATGGATGGAATGAAGGTCTTTACGCGTTCAGCTGCTGCGATCGCGGCCCAGAAGGCTACGATGGAGTTCCTCCTCATTAATCACCCGCTCGACTGTCCCATCTGTGATCAGGGTGGGGAGTGTGAGCTCCAGGATATGGCGATGGGATTTGGTCGTGACGTCTCCCGCTATACCGAGGGAAAACGCGTCGTCAAAGATAAAGATCTGGGGCCGTTGGTCTCGACGGATATGACTCGGTGCATCCACTGCACCCGTTGCGTTCGGTTCGGTCAAGAAATCGCCGGGATTCAGGAATTGGGAACGACTGGTCGCAGTGAGGATATGGAGATTGGAACCTACGTTGAGCGCAGCGTTGACCATGAGCTCTCGGGTAACATTATTGACCTATGCCCAGTCGGTGCACTGAACAACAAACCTTATCGCTACAGCGCGAGAGCGTGGGAGATGGTCGTTAGGCCGCTTGTGTCTCCCCATGACTGTGCGGGCTCGAATCTTTCCGGTCATGTCTTACGAGGCAAACTCAAGCGCGTCGTACCCCGGGAGAATGAATCCATAAACGAAACGTGGATCGCTGACCGGGACCGCTTTAGTTATGAGGGCATTTACTCGGTGGATCGCTTGGCCGCGCCAATGATCAGGACCGAAGAAGGGTGGTCGGAGGCGTCCTGGGACCGAGCCATTGACGCGACAAAGGATGCGTTACGCGCCGGTATCGGAAGCGACGGTGACGATCTCGGTGTGCTGGTCTCGCCGAGTGCGACCGTCGAGGAGATGTACCTACTCAATCGGATTACTCGGCATCTCGGAAGCCAGAATATCGATCATCGCCTGCGCATGAAGGATTTCCGTGATCAGGACGCGGATCCCCTCTGGCCCGCGCTGGGTGAGTCAATCGCTGGACTTGAGCAACTCGAGGCAATACTTGTCGTCGGTTCCAATCTACGCCGGGAAGTTCCAATTCTGGCAAATCGGATTCGGAAAGCGGCTGTGCAGGGTGCATCGGTTGGTTTCGTCAATCCGAGCGACTACGAATATCACTTCCCACGTGGCGCATACGTTGAGGCGCCGCTTCGATCGCTTTCACAATCGCTCACGAGCGTGCTCGGTGCTGTAGTGGAGATCACGGGTTGCGAGGCACCGAGCCACTTACGTTCTGTCTTGGGCCAAACGGAGATTGCGGATTCACACCGGGCTGCGGCTCGCCTACTAATTGATCGTGAGCGTGCTTTATTGCTCCTTGGGCATATGGCGCTTCGCCATCCTCGCTGGTCCGATATCCGGACCGTTGCGGCGGGTATCTGCGAGGTTACCGGAGCTCGGTTGGGGTATTTGTCGGAAGGCGCAAACTCGGCTGGTGGTGCGTTGGCAGGCGTTCTACCTCATCGTGGCCCGGGTGGGCGAGTCGTGGATACAGCGGGTCTGGACGCGGTTGGAATGATGAGAACCCCGCGCAGGGCGTACCTCTTATTTGGTCTGGAGCCTGATCGCGATTTGGCTAATGCCGAGCAAGCGCACCGAACCCTTAAAGCAGCGGAGTCCGTCGTATGTTTTACCTCATATGTCACCGATGAATTACTTGAGGTCGCTGATATGCTGCTTCCCATCTCCACTTTTGCGGAGACGGCGGGTACCTATGTAAATGCGGAAGGTGTCTGGCAGAGCTTTGACGCTGCCGCCAAGTCATTTGGCGATTCTAAAGAGGGTTGGCGAGTTTTAAGGGTCCTGGGCAACGCATTGGATCTACCCGATTGCGAATATAGTGCTGCGACCGACGTGCGTGAGGCCCTCTCGGAAAAGTTGGGTAACCACGCCGCCGACACGCGTTACGAGGGTCGTTTCGAGCCAACTCTAGAGTCCACTGATCTGGACGCGGCGGCACTAGATATTCCGATTTACTCGGTCGACGCGGTAGTGAGGCGCGGGCGTGCACTGCAAGATACCGCTGCCGCCCAAGAAACGGCTGTAGGTGACAGCCAGATTCGGGCGGAGGCGTGACCAAGTACGGTTATGACTAACATCTTTGCACAGTTGGATGCCTTGCTTGCGCTCTTCGGTCTGCCCGGACCGGTGCAATACGCCGTACTCACCAGCATAAAGGTGATGGTCATTTTAGTGCCCCTCATGATCACCGTCGCCTACTTCACATATGCGGAGCGCAAGCTGATTGGCTTCATCCAAAATCGGATCGGACCCAATAGAGTTGGTTGGCGGGGCTTGCTCCAGCCATTCGCAGATCTAATAAAGATGATGTTGAAGGAAGTCCTCGTACCGACCAACGCCAACCGGTTTCTGTTCCTATTGGCGCCGGTGGTATCGCTTACGACCGCCTTCGCCGCATGGGCGGTGATTCCCTTCGATGATGAGTTCGTCATCGCCGACATCGACGCGGGTCTGCTTTATATCCTCGCCGTGACTTCTCTGGGCGTCTATGGGGTGATTCTTGCCGGGTGGGCATCGAATTCGAAGTACGCATTTCTGGGTGCCATGCGTTCTGCAGCCCAAATCGTCGCATACGAGATTGCGATGGGGTTCGCGCTAGTGGGAGTGTTGATGGCCGGCGGTAGCCTTAATCTTGGGACTATCGTAGAAGCTCAGGAGGGAATCAGTTTTCTGAGTTGGTTTGTCTGGCCGCTGTATCCTTTGTTCTTGGTGTAGTTCATTTCTGGCGTCGCCGAAACTAACCGAGCTCCATTCGACGTGGCGGAGGGTGAGTCGGAGATCGTCGCTGGCTTTCACGTTGAATACTCGGGTATTGCGTTCGGACTGTTCTTTCTTGCCGAATACGCCAACATGATTTTGATCGCGGTGCTCACTGCTCTGTTTTTCTTAGGCGGTTGGTTATCGCCGTTCGCGGGTGTGGCGGTATTTGAGGATAGCTTTCTGGCAGAGCCTCACTTCGCGTGGTTGGCAATGAAGACGTCCTTTTTTATGTTTTGTTTTCTGTGGTCTCGAGCTACCTTTCCCCGTTATCGATACGACCAGATTATGCGTCTCGGCTGGAAGGTGTTTATCCCAATCACGATCATCTGGATCGCTGTCGAAGGCGTGATGGTTGTTGCGGAAGTCGGTCCGTGGGCCGCCTGAGTAGGTGTAGCTAATGCAGAGGCTTCTAAAGACATTTTTGATGACGGAGCTTGTGAAAGGTTTGCGCCTGACGTTCAAGAATCTCTTCGTCAAGAAAGTCACCGTGCAATATCCTGAGGAGAAGGCACCGCAGTCGCCGCGATTCCGTGGCTTGCATGCGCTGAGGCGTTATCCGAGTGGGGAGGAGCGCTGTATTGCGTGCAAGCTATGTGAAGCTGTCTGTCCAGCGCTCGCAATTACGATCGAATCAGATGTAGATAAGGACGGTACGCGTCGGACGACCCGCTACGATATCGATCTTTTCAAGTGCATCTACTGTGGCTTCTGTGAAGAGGCTTGCCCGGTCGATGCCGTCGTCGAGACGCGTATTCATGAATACCACATGGAAACGCGCGGTGAGAACATCATGACAAAGGACAAGCTATTGGCTGTGGGCGATAAGTATGAAGCCATGATAGCGGCCGACAAAGCTGCTGATGCGCCGTACCGTTAGAAGAGCATTAGACAGAAAGTTTAAACGTTGATCACTTCGCTACTATTTTACGCTTTGTCCTCCATCCTGGTGCTAGCCGCATTGGGCGTAATCGCGTCTCGAAACCCGGTACATTCGGCGCTCTTTTTGGTGTTGTGTTTTGTGCAGAGTTCAATGCTGTGGCTGCTCCTGGAAGCAGAATTTCTCGCAGTTGTGTTGGTGCTCGTCTACGTTGGCGCGGTCATGGTGCTTTTCTTGTTCGTGGTGATGATGCTTGATGTCAATGAGGAGGCGCTCAAGGAAGGCTTTGCCCGTTACCTTCCTATCGGGGTCTTGGTCGCCTTGGTCCTAGTGTTGGAGATCGTCTACGTTGTCTGGTACAGCGGCCAGAATCTTTTGGCCGGTGTTATCCCGGAATCTTACCCGCCGGGTTACAGCAACACCCAGGCGCTTGGCAGTGTTCTGTACACCGAGCACGTCTATGCCTTCGAATTGGCTGCAGTCATTTTGCTCGTGTCCATCGTTGCAGCGATCACACTGACCATGCGCCGCCGGCCAGGCCTTAAGGTCCAGAACGTTGCTCAACAGGTGTCGGTGAAGCGTGAGGATCGCGTCCGACTCGTGAAGGTTGAGTCGAGCCAGGACAGCTGAGGCGCACAGATGATCATCACTGTATCGCACTATTTGGTTTTAGCAGCTGTGTTGTTCAGCCTGAGTGTCGCGGGAATCTTCATCAACAGGAAGAATGTCATCCTTTTATTGATGTGCATTGAACTCATGTTGCTAGCCGTGAATTTCAATTTCATCGCTTTTTCTAGAATGCTCGGAGATGAGGTGGGGCAGGTCTTCGTATTCTTTATCCTAACCGTCGCTGCCGCGGAGGCCGCGATTGGGTTGGCTATTCTCGTTGTGTTGTTCCGAACTCGCCAGAGCATCAACGTCGATGAATTGGATGCTCTAAAGGGCTGATGGTGAAAGTCATATATCTCACCATCGTACTGGCCCCACTGATTGCGGCGGCGATCGCCGGGCTCTTTGGCAGGCGAGTAGGGCGAGCGGGTGCCCACTCAATCACTATTCTTGGGGTCAGCGTTTCTTTTCTTTTGTCTTTGTACGTCCTGAAGGCTATAGCCTTTGACGGTGCACCGATTTTCAACGAGACCATCTACCGATGGGGGGCCGTCGGCGGCCTCAGCATGGAGATTGGGTTCCTAGTTGATCAGCTGACGGTGCTGATGATGACCGTTGTGACATTTGTCTCTTTGGCCGTGCATATCTACACCATCGGATACATGCACGATGACGATGGTTATCAGCGGTTTTTCAGTTATATCTCCTTGTTTACTTTCGCGATGTTAATGCTCGTGATGTCCAACAACTTCTTGCAGCTGTTTTTCGGCTGGGAGGCGGTTGGGATGGTGTCCTACCTCTTGATCGGGTTTTGGTTCAAGAAAGAGACAGCGATCTTCGCGAACATGAAAGCGTTTCTGGTGAACCGAGTCGGGGATTTCGGTTTTCTGCTCGGTATTGCGACGCTCCTGATGTTTACGGGCTCTCTGGACTACTATCTGGTCTTTGGCGAGGCTGAGCGGCTCAGCGGAGAGACGATTCAGATTCTCTCCGGGACTGAGTGGTCCGTCCTTAGCGTGGCATGTATCTGTCTTTTTGTTGGGGCTATGGGTAAGTCCGCGCAAGTGCCGCTGCATGTATGGCTGCCGGACTCGATGGAGGGCCCGACGCCCATCTCTGCACTTATTCACGCTGCGACTATGGTGACGGCGGGTATCTTCATGGTGGCGAGAATGTCGCCGCTGTTTGAGTACTCTCAGACAGCGCTGAGCGTGGTCCTGATCGTTGGCGCCACGACGGCCTTCTTCACCGGGCTGCTGGGTATAGTCCAGCAGGATATTAAGCGGGTCGTCGCGTATTCGACGTTATCTCAGCTTGGCTACATGACGGTGGCTCTCGGTGCTTCGGCTTATGCGGCTGGCATCTTCCACCTGATGACTCACGCGTTTTTTAAGGCGTTACTCTTTCTTGCGGCAGGGTCCGTGATTATCGGGCTACATCACGAACAGGACATCCGAAGGATGGGTGGTCTGTGGAGACACATGCCGATAACGTACTGGACAGCGTTGATGGGTACGCTGGCGCTTATCGGTTTCCCAGGCTTCTCCGGGTTTTTCTCTAAGGATGCGTTGATCGAGGCTGTTCACCTTTCCAATACTCCGGGCGCCAATTACGCCTATTGGTGCGTATTGCTGGGCGTCTTCGTTACGGCGCTCTATAGCTTCCGGATGTTTTTTGTTGTCTTTCACGGTAAGGAGCGAATAGATCCGAGCGTTCGGGAGCATTTGAAGGAATCTCCTGCCGTGGTTACCTTACCGTTGATCCTTCTGGCAATCCCATCGGTCTTTATCGGCTGGTTTACGATTGGCCCGATACTATTTGGAGAATTTTTCGGTTCCTCCATCTTCGTATTGCAGGATCCTGGGGTTGTTGAACAGCTAGGAGATGAGTTCCACGGTCCGTGGGCCTTTATCCTTCACGCTGCGACGGCCTCCGCCGCGCTATACCTGGCTGCGGCAGGGGGGTTGGTTGCATGGTTCTTTTATCTGAAACGACCGGATCTGCCAGAGCGGTTTCAAGAACGATTTGCTTGGTGTCACCGTGTGCTGGAGAACAAATACTACTTCGATTGGTTCAATGAGAAAGTCATCGCAAAGGGCGTGCGTTCGACGGCGAGTTCTTTGTGGAGGGTGGGAGATGAGATGCTGATTGACGGGATTGTGGTTAATGGCACCGCCCGGTCGATTGGATTTTTCTCTGGAGTTTTAAGAACGCTTCAGTCGGGGTATCTCTACCACTATGCGTTCGCAATGATTATTGGGCTGGCGATTCTCCTTGGCTGGTTAGTCGTAGGTTCGTAGGCCAGTGGTTAATTTTCCAAACCTCAGCGTCCTCATCTGGTTGCCGATCGTCGCGGGTATTTTCGTGCTGTTGTTGGGTTCCGAGGGGGAGGGTGCCCGTCGGGGCAAGATCGTCGCTCTAGTCTCCTCCATTTTAACGTTCGTCCTGAGCCTTCCGCTGTACAGCGGATTCGACATCGCTACCGCGGATATGCAGTTTGTGGAACGGATATCCTGGATAGCGGCTTTCGATGCCTACTACCACCTGGGGGTGGACGGTATCTCCTTGCCCCTAATTCTGCTGACGACCTTTTTGACGCCGCTCGTTGTCATTGCGGGTTGGGAGGTGGTCAAGAAGCAACCCTCACAGTACTTTGCAGCCTTCCTGTTCCTCGAAGGCCTGATGATTGGTGTTTTCGCCTCGCTTGATGCTCTGCTGTTCTATGTTTTCTGGGAAGCGATGCTGGTACCGATGTTTATCATCATCGGGGTGTGGGGTGGGGAAAGACGCATCTATGCCACGGTGAAGTTTTTCCTATATACGTTCCTAGGTTCCGTATTTATGCTGGTAGCGCTCATATATCTGTACCTGCAGGCGGGCACCTACGGAATCGAAGCTTTTCACCAGCTGCCGCTGACAATGCGCGAACAGATATTTATCTTTTTCGCCTTCCTCTTGGCATTTGCCGTCAAAGTGCCCATGTGGCCGGTGCACACTTGGTTGCCTGACGCGCACGTGGAGGCTCCGACGGGCGGCTCTGTGATTCTTGCTGCGGTCTTGCTGAAGATGGGGGGTTACGGGTTCGTTCGTTTCAGCCTCCCAATCGCTCCGGATGCTAGCCAGATACTTGCGGGCATGATGATCACTCTTTCTCTGATTGCGATTATTTATATCGCATTCGTAGCACTTGCCCAGAAGGATATGAAGAAGCTCATTGCGTACTCCTCCATTGCCCATATGGGTTTCGTGACGCTGGGTTTCTTCGTCGTGTTTGTGATTACAGCGAACGCAATGGGCGGGGATGGTGCACGTCTCGCGTTGCAGGGCGGTATGGTGCAGATGATTTCGCACGGGCTTATATCTGGAGCACTGTTTCTGTGCGTCGGTGTAATGTATGACCGTCTGCACAGCCGACAGATAGATGATTACGGTGGCGTTGTGACCACCATGCCGAAATTCGCAGTACTGATGGTCTTCTTTGCTTTGGCCAATGCGGGGCTACCGGGGACATCGGGGTTTGTCGGAGAGTTTCTCGTTATCCTCGGGAGTTTTCAGGCGAGCTTTTGGCTGGCATTCCTAGCCGGTACGACGTTGATCTTAGGCGCCGCTTATACCCTCTGGCTAGTCAAACGAGTGGTTTTTGGAGATGTGGGTAACGAGGGGGTCGCTTCACTTGAGGATATAGGCTCGCGGGAGTACTTCATGTTGGTGGTGCTTGCGATCGCTGTACTGGTCCTGGGTGTCTGGCCCGCCCCATTACTGGAAGTGATGGAGCAGACCCTCGGGAATTTACTCGAGCACGTCTCGCAATCGAAGCTATAGAGAATTCTAATGCCTGACCTCACCCTGGCTGCAGCGGAAATTTTTCTCACGACAGCGATCTGCGTGATTTTGCTTGTCGACGCCTTCTTGGAACAGCGTCATCGCATGATGACTTTTCGGCTGGCGATTTTGGCACTGATCGGTGCTGCACTGTGTTCGGCTTTCATCGTTCCGGAAGGCTCGATCACGATACTCAACGAGGCGTTTATTGCAGATCCTGCGGGCAACATCCTAAAGCTCTTCTCATATTTAGTGGTTGCGCTGGTGTTTTTGTATTCGCGGGACTATCTGGTGCGTGCCGGGCTTTTCAAGGGCGAGTTTTTCATCCTTGGGCTCTTTGGCCTGCTAGGCGTCATGGTCATGATCTCGGCCAACAACCTTCTTATTCTTTATCTCGGATTGGAACTGTTATCTCTTTCTTTGTATGCGTTAGTGGCGTTCGACCGTGAGTCTGGCGTTGCTGCAGAGTCCGCCATGAAGTACTTCGTGCTAGGTGCGATCGCTTCAGGCACCCTGCTTTATGGTATTTCAGTCCTCTACGGCGTAACGGGGACGATAGACATCGGTGGGCTGGCTGAGTATTTTGCGGCCTCGGATGGCCTGAATGTCCCTGCGATGCTCGGGCTCGCTTTTGTCACCGTAGGCGTAGCCTTCAAGTTCGGAGCTGTGCCTTTTCATATGTGGTTGCCCGATGTCTATCAGGGCTCACCTACACCGGTGACGCTTTTCGTCGGAACCGCGCCGAAGATCGCAGCCTTTGCGCTGACCTGGCGCCTTCTAGTCGAGGGCTTAGGGGAGCTTCACGGTAGCTGGCAGGACATGGTGATCGTGCTTTCAGTTTTATCCCTGGCAGTCGGTAACGTGGTCGCTATTGCACAGACCAATCTGAAACGGATGCTCGGCTACTCTACGATCTCGCACGTAGGGTTCATTTTAATGGGGTTCGTCGCAGGCACGGAGGAGGGTATCCGAGCCGCTATGTTTTACACCCTCACGTACGTCCTCATGGCCGCTGCGGCTTTCGGGATGCTTATCGTTCTGAGCCGGAAAGGATTCGAGGCGGAGAACCTCGATGACTTCAAGGGCCTTAACGCCCGGAGTCCCTGGTTTGCCCTCATGATGATGATGGTCATGTTCAGCATGGCGGGCGTGCCTCCGTTTGTAGGCTTCTATGCGAAGCTGGTCGTGCTGAGTAGCGTTCTGGATGCTGGTCTGGTCTGGTTGGCGGTTGCCGGCGTTATGTTCGCGGTAGTTGGCGCGTTCTATTATGTCCGCTTAGTCTGGTATATGTATTTCACCGAGCCGAACGAGGCTTCTGGGTTACAAGTGCCTAACGATCTGCGCGTTGTGCTTAGTGCCAATGTCCTCGGTTTGCTTGCATTGGGCCTTTTTCCAGGAGCGCTCCTGGATCTCTGTAGCAGGGTGTTGTCGTAAACGTCCGACCCAGCCTTGCGGCTTACGACGCTCATTAGTATCATCCCGGCCCTCGATTGCGGGGTGGAGCAGTCAGGCAGCTCGTCGGGCTCATAACCCGAAGGTCGTAGGTTCGAATCCTACCCCCGCTACCATCTTTTCAGAGACGCAGCTCGGTTTTTCGGATGGTCGCTTCCCTCGAGAGATACGGTGAATGACCGCTTTTGACTGATAGCGGGCATTCAGATGCCCCTCCGGGGGAAGTGAGCAGTTGGGATCTTGGTGAACCTTTCTCAGGTTCCGATCCGGACAAAAGCAAGGGGGGGACATGAATAGAGCTCTCTTTTCGATTCTGATCAGCGGACTCGTGGGTTTGGCTCACGCACATCATTCTAATGACTATCACTTCGACCCTAACGTCGACGTCACCGTGGCGGGGACCGTTAGCGCATTCCGCTTCATTAACCCGCATGCGCGATTGTTGATCGATGTGACCAATGAGAATGGTGATATTGAGACCTGGGACTGCGAGATGAGCGGTGCTAACAGCCTGATGAGGCGGGGTTGGACGCAGGAAATCTTCCGACCCGGTGAAGAAATCGTCGTGCAGGGGATCGCTGCCCGGCGACACCCGACCGAGTGCTATTTCCATACAGCTGAGTTCGGCGACGGTAGGCGTCTTGCTCTGCGAGATTCTTTCGAAACAGAGGCAATGAACCCGCAGCCGGCAGCCGCGGAGCTCGCTAACGAAACCCTAGAATTCAATGGTATCTGGCGCTGGGCTCCACCCCCCAATTACAGTGGTGCGCCGCCCATCGGTTCTCCAAATCTTCTCGCGTGGGTACTGAACGAGGCCGGCCAACAGGCCCTCTCGCAATACGATCCCGTGGTCGACGATCCTGCACTTATCTGCAGCCCCGTGAGTATCCGCCGCCTCTGGGGCAACACCGATTTGACCCAAATCGAACAGACGGATGAAGCTTTCGTCATCCGGCATGAATGGATGGATGCCGTCCGAGAGGTTCATCTGGGTATGCGGGACCATCCGACGGATCTAGAGGAGAGTGTCCTGGGGCACTCTATCGGCTGGTATGAGGGCTCGACCCTCGTGATCGACACAATCGGCTACCAAGCCGGTGTGATAGCTCAGCGTCCCGGTCTACCGAACAGTAATCAACTTCACACGGTTGAACGCCTGACTCTCTCTGAGTCTGGCGATGCCTTCGAGATCACGATGATTTTTGAGGATCCGCTCTATTTCACAGATCAGCTGATTGAGGAACGCTCCTTCGTCGCATCCGATCAGATGCCGCGGGGTTACAACTGTACGCATTAGCATCGGAGCGCTTAAACGTTATCTTGACCCTTTGAGAAGCAATCTCCTATGATCTTTTTCTGATGCTTCGACTTCAGGGGGAGTCTTCCGTGAGATTTCGGTTCGTGCGGTTGATATTCGGTATTGCGGGGAGCTTTGCCCTTATGCCGATGGATAGCGTCGGTCAGATCGAAGCGACCACAGCCTACGAACCCATGTACACCACGGACGGTCATCCTGACTTACAAGGTGTTTGGCAGGTCCTTAACACGGCTGCGTGGGACCTTGAAGACCATGGTGCGAGCCTCGGTGTGCCTGCAGGCTACGGCGTGGTGGAAGGGGGCGCCATCCCTTATCAGCCCTGGGCGCTCGAGAGGAAAGCGGAGAACTTCGAAAATCGAGACACGCTTGATCCGGAAAATAGGTGTTACTTGCCTGGTGTGCCCCGCATCACCTATATGCCATATCCGCTCCGGATCATCCAACAGGCCGACAAGGTTTCGATTGCCTACGAGTACCTGCGCGCAGTGCGTTACATCTACATGAACGGCAATCCACATCCTCCGGGCCCTATCGAGTGGTGGATGGGGGATTCGCGGGGGCGCTGGGAGGATCATTCCCTAGTCGTTGATGTTACCCATTTTAACGATCAAACGTGGTTCGATAGGGCGGGGAATTTTCACAGTAGCGCCCTGCATGTTGTTGAGCGCTATACGCTCACGGGGCCGAACCATATGCTCTACGAGGTCACGATTGAAGACCCGGAGGTCTTTACTCGGCCTTGGAAAATCACCATGCCCCTTTACCGGCGCCAGGAAGCAAACAGTGAGCTATTGGAATACCAGTGTCATGCCTATCTCCTAGAGCAGGAATGGGACAATCCAGATTCGACTTTTTTCGATCAAAACTGAGTTGGCTAGTAATGATAAAAGCAAAGCGATGTGTCAGCTGAATCGTCGAGTAGGTGCTGTTGCGTTGACGGTTATGGTCTGGGTCCTTCTGCTAGGGCCCCGGGTGGGCGTTGGGCAGGGCTTTTGGGAGGATGCGGAGAAGCTCCCAATGGCGCCAACGTGGCTTGTGGAGAAGGCTGAGCTTCCGCCCTACAGTCCACCGATGACCCCGGAGGGAGTGCCTGACCTGCAGGGAGCCTGGGGTGGCCCCGGGGGTGACGCTTTGAGCTATCTCGAAGACCATGACTTCGTGGACGTCACCACGCCGGCCCAGGAGACTTTTGTTTCCGATCCGCCGGATGGCAAAGTGCCCTATACACCCTGGGCATTAGCTAAACGCAATGAGATTCTTGCTGGGTTGGGGCGAGGATGGGCCGGGGAGTCGACCGAGCGCCTTTACAGTAGTCCGGCCGCCTATTGTATAAGTTTCATGCCGAGGTTTGCGTTCACTGCGTTGGAGATCGTTCAGAAGCCCGGCTTTGTGATGATGCTCGGGGAAGAGGGGTACCGTGTGATCCCTACAGACGGGCGTTCGTCCATCAGCGAGGATGTGAAATTCTGGTATGGCAACTCACGGGGGCGATGGGAGGGGGATACCCTGGTCGTTGAGGTGAGCAGTCTGAATGGATTGGGCTGGTTGGACAGCACGGGAATCTTTTTTACAGAGAATACCCGTATGACTGAGCGTTGGCGGCTGGTTGACCCGGATACGATCGATTATGAGATAACGATTGAAGATGACACGGTTTATACTAGGCCTTGGAAGATGAATTTTGCGAGGAGGCGTCCGGGTACTGGTCCGGACACCAGAAGAACGCGTCTAGCCAGCGCGGTTGAGCTAGACGCCCCCCGCCTGGATGACCCGTACGCAGGGGAGATCTGGGAAGATGCATGCTATGAGGGGAATAGAGAGGGCCCGGCTGCTCTCCGGGAATTTGGCTACGATTGGTTCAGAGGTGTTACGCCTCCGGAGTAGTAAGATGTTTTTACAGTCGTGGTTTAGGGAGTTCAGGAACATGAAAAAGCAGACTCTTGAGTTTTTGGGTACTGTCGGTCTGCTATTGGTTGCAGTCCCCGTGGTAGCCCACCATTCCTTCGCGGCGGAATTCGACATAAACCAACCGATCGAGCTCCGAGGTAAGCTCACGAGTGTGGAGTTTGTGAATCCGCACGGGTGGTTGTATATCGATGTTGAAAACGAAGACGGTACCGTCACCAATTGGGCAATCGAGGCAGGTGGGGCCAATCAACTGCTGCGCCGTGGCCTCAGAGAGACCGATTTCCCACCCGGGATGGAGGTGATCGTTAATGGATTCCTTGCCCGAAGCGGAGAACCCGTGGCCAACGGCCGGGAGGTCCGCACGGTGGACGGCAGAAACTTCTTCTTGGGGACCGAATAGGCTCCACTGAGTTTAGATAGGGCCTGTTTTTTTTGGGGATTTTCTTCCCTTAGCGGCGACCTTGCGTGGTTCCTAACGCGGAAACTCGAATGTAACGATCAACAGCGAGGGGTCAAATGCTGTGACCTGGTGCGGTACCCCTTCGGGGATTACCAGGAAGTCGCCACTGGATACTTCGTGCACAGTGCCACCCTCGATCCGTCTCACCGTCTGGCCGTTGTCGATGGTTTCCACAATTTGCCCGTCCGTCGTGATAGCTCCACTCCCGCCAATGATTGCCCAGAGTTCCGCTTCCGAGGCGTGTTGAGCGGCGCGCTGCGGCGGAGGTCGACGGTCCACGGCGAGTCGATAGGCTAGCCCCGAGTCGGTGGGCGGAGCGGCCCGTTCGAGAACGGTAGTGTTTGCGTAGGCTACATCTGGGTCCAGATCCGCTGCTTGTGCTGCCACGTCGGCGGCTGACAATAGGAATGCTCTCGTTGGGTCGTATGTAGTGCTGGGCTCATCCCCTTGCTGGCTAGAGGCGGTTACGGCGAAGAGTAGGAAGAGTGTTGCGGCGATGGCGATAGATCTCATGCTGTCCTCCGGGGGGGTTGAGCGGCCGGATTGACGTTCCCCCGGACAATCTTACAGCACCTAAAGGTTATCCTGGTCAGGTATCCTCAGAATGCGGCATTAGCGGTACACTGTTTGGGTCATTCCGAGTAGGCTCAATAGATGCAGAAAGCTCGAGCTCCAGCCCTGCTGTTTGTGATCCTCGCCCTGGTTGCTGCCACTGTGTCGGGGCAGAGCCTGGAAATCCCGCGAGCTTGGGACGATCGTCCGGATCTGAATGGTATCTGGCAGGCCATCGGAACGGCACACTGGGACATTCAGGACCATCCCGCGGGCGGGGGACCGCCAGAGATGGGCGCGATTGGCGCTATTCCGCCCGGGCAGGGTGTTGTGGTGGGAAATGAGATCCCCTACCAACCGTGGGCCTTGGAGCAGAAGCAGCAGAATTTCGAGAATCGCTATACCGAGGATCCGGAGATCAAGTGCTACTTACCCGGTGTTCCCCGGGCGACCTATCTGCCCTATCCATTTCAGATTCTGCAGGGTACCAATAAGATCATGATGGTCTATGGGTTCGCCGAGGCGAGTCGCACCATCCACATGGATAAGGAGAATCCGGAGCCTGCGCCCATCGATAGCTGGATGGGGCGTTCTCATGGCCGATGGGAGGGTGACACGCTCGTGGTTGACGCCGCAGGGTTCAACGGCCAGTCCTGGTTTGACCGGGCCGGTAACTTCGCTAGCGACACACTGCATGTTATCGAACGGTACACGCACCTTGGTCGCGATGCCCTCATGTATGAGGCGACGATTGAGGACCCGAACGTATTCACACGGCCCTGGACGATTCGAATGCCGCTTTACCGACGACTGGAAGAAGGTGCGCAGGTTCTGGAATTTAAGTGCGTGGAGTTTACGGAGAGTATGCTTTACGACCACCTGCGAAGGCAGCCGACTGGGTAGTGCTAACGAATCGCGGAGGTATATCGCAACATGCAATCGAAGAACGTCGCTTATGCAATCCTTTCGGTGGGCGCCGCAGTCGCCACCTTTCCGGTCGTCACGCTCTCTGCTGACTATCACCACGTGCAGATTCTGGCGCCGAGCCCAATCGAAGCTGTAGGGTGGTATTCGGAACATCTGGATTGTGATCCGATCGCGGATCGTGGTGACGTCGTTCGCTGCGCAGATATCGAAATCGTGTTCGTTGCCCAGCCGACCCTAGGTGGGACACAGGGAACGGGCGTTAATCACATCGCATTTTCATTCCGGGACCTTTCCGCCAAGATGGAGCAGTTGGAGGCCGTCGGGGTTCGAGGCTCGGGAGTTAGGCTTCAAAGGTTCGAGGATGGAGCGTTGTATCGCGACCTGGCCGGGTTGTATCGACAGGGGTTCATTTTCGATCCTTGGGGAACTCGGATAGAGCTCATCGAAGACCCCGATCACCTTGGTTTTCACCACGTTCACCTTAGCTCCGTCGACCCAGATGCGACATTGGCGTGGTATCAGAATGTGTTTGAGGGAGAGTTGACCCGCCTGAAAGGTCAAATCGACGGCTTGTTGTTCGATGGCGTATGGCTTCTCGTGGCGCAGCACGAGTCAGGCTTACCGGCGCCAACCGAGGGACGCACCCTGGATCACCTCGGGTTTGTGGTGCCGGATCTTGCCGAGGCTTCGGCGGAGTGGGATTCCCAGGGTGTCGTGGTTCAGGACGATTCGGCTCCGAGTCGCAGTGACGCACAGCGCGGCTACCTGACGGGGCCCGACGGTGTCCGTTTGGCGGTGGTGGAGCCGGGATGGGTCGGGGTCATGATCGAACAGGGCGAAGCGCTGGCGATGCAGACGCTGGAGCCGTACACGGCTCCACTGACGCCTTGGGGAGAACCAGACCTGCAAGGCGTCTGGAGCGGTGATGCTGCACACAGCATACCCCTCGAGCGCCCTATCGCCGAGGAGGCGGAGACCTTGACGCCGGAGGAGGCCGATGCGCGGCGGGAGCGCGGCACGTTGAACAGTATCTGGGGCTACGAGCGGGAGTGGCGGGACACGACACTGGGCTACGCAAAGTCGGCACCGTCCAGGCAAGTCGCATTGGTGATCGATCCACCGGATGGAAGGCTTCCTCCGATGACACCCAAAGGCGAGGCGTTCGCGGCGGCAGAGAGGGTGGACAGAGGCCTGCCCGCGGGGCCGGAGGACTTGAGCACTTGGGTGCGGTGTATCACCCGCGGATTACCTCGGCTTATGCGGGCGGGGGTTTATAACAACGGGTTGCAGATCGTGCAAGGTCCAGGGTATGTGGCTGTCCAAAAGGAGATGATCCACGAAACACGGGTAATACCGACCGATGGTAACCGGCCACATCTGGGAGCGGATCTCAAGCAATGGTTGGGAGATCCACGCGGTCATTGGGATGGGGACACCCTTGTGGTTGAGGTGACGAATTTTAACGGCAAGGCTCCGTACCTCGGAGCGGGCGAGGACATGACTTTGGTGGAACGCTACACGCGTATCGGCCCTGACACCTTGGAGTACCAGTTTACAGTGGACGATCCAACGATCTGGGTAAGTCCCTGGACTGCCAGGTTCAATTTTCAGAAGGATGATGATCAGTACGAACTCGTCGAGTACGCTTGTCACGAGGGAAATTATGGCTTGACGAATATTTTGAGCGGTGCGCGCGCAACGGAACAGGCGGCCGACGGTAACTCTAATCAATGAGGCAAGACCATGGCTAATAATCGAATAGCTTTCGTTGGGATCGGCATTGGCCTGTTGATTGCTGCGGCTCCTGCAGTGGCGCATCATGCGTTCGCAGCGGAATTTGATTCCACTAGGCCCGTCAGGCTGGAAGGGACGGTAACGCGGATGGAGTGGATCAATCCTCACTCGTGGCTTCATATCGATGTCACTGGAGAAAACGGTGCGGTTGAGAGCTGGATGATCGAAGCAGGGCCGGCCGGTGTCTTGGTGCGGCGCGGCTGGACAAAAGATTCGGTAGCACCGGGTACGGTGGTTCTAGTGGAAGGCTATCAGGCTCGAGATGGTTCTCTGCGCGCTAACGGCCGTGACGTCACACTTCCGGATGGACGTCGCCTATTTGCGGGCTCAGGTGGGCCGGGCGCAGCGCCGGAGGATGCGGGTCGCAACGATTAGGTGCGCGACCACCTTTGAGTTTAGTTCTGCGGCGAGCCGCCCGGACCGCTACCCAGGATCTGATTGGCAGCTTTAGAGGATCCTAGGCCGATTATTGGCAGTGTCTCGCCAGTTCCAGAAGTTATCCGGGTCGGTAGGCGCGCCTGCTGACGCGTATAGCCTAATCGGGATAAGAGCTAGGATTGCCAGTTCGGTAAAAAATTAAAAAACCCTAATAAACAAAATACTAGGATATAAATCTATCATATGACATTAGGTTTATATCGATCCCTAGTCACCATAGGTTGTTCGGTTACTCCGAGGAGTTAGAAAAAAATAGTCCGGCTGAGGGCCTCATCCGTCAACCGGGTGGTGATAAAGCGGAAAAACGACCAGCTCCTTTACCTATGTGGGCTAACGAGGCGGAGGACCTGGGGTCGGTTGGCGACCCCGTCTTCTTCTCCAACCCCCCCTTCCAGGGGTAAGATGAGCGGGAATAACACTCGGTCACTTGGGGAACTATCGATGCGTAAAATAAAGAGAAAAATGCATTACCAGAACGCTGCCGCTAAAGCGTTGGCGCTACCCTTGCTCTTGGCGTTAGCGTCATGCGGGCAGGCTCCAGATGGAGGAGGGGCCGCCGTCTATGAAGGCGCGCGACTCATTATCGGCGACGGTTCGGTTATTGAGAATGGTTCGCTCGTGGTCGAGAACGGTCAGATCACTGCTGTGGGTGCGACAGGGCAGGTCGCTGCGCCGGCGGGTGCGGAAGCTATGGATCTAAGCGGTATGACGATAATACCGGCGTTGGTCGACACGCATGTTCACATGGGTACCACCCGAGAGGATCTTCTCAACGATCTGAGGCGGCGGGCATACTTTGGTGTTGGTGCGGCGATGAGCATGGGCTCGGATCTCGAGGGTACGCCATTGGAGATTCGCGACGAAATCCATGCCGGACATGCCCGGTACCTTTCTACGGGAACGGGTATCACCCGTCCTGAGCCAGGTCGTCGTGAGGTTCATTGGATCAACACTGTGGCCGAGGCCGGGGAGGCCGTGCGCACTGAAGCAGCACGCGACCTGGACATCATCAAGATTTGGGTTGATGACCGGAATGGCCAATTCGATAAGCTGACACCGGAACTCTATGGTGCCGTTATCGACGTGGCGCACCAGAATGACGTGCGTGTTTCAGCGCACATCTTCAACCAAGAAGATGCAAAGGGTTTGCTCCGAGCTGGACTCGACATTTTTGCCCACGGCGTGCGTGATCGGGATATCGACGGTGAGACACTCCGGCTCTTTAACGCAAACCCGGACGTCGTGCTCATTCCGAACCTGCCCGGCCGAGGCGTGAGCACCGATTACAGTTGGCTGGAGGGCTCGATTCCTGCGGGAAGCCTGCAGCAGTTGCAGTCAATGGGGAGTGACCCCATGGCCCAAGCGGCTTACGGGATTCAGGCCCGCAACCTCGCCAGGCTGAGTCAGCAGGGCGTGACCATAGCTATGGGTACCGACGGCAACACACCGTGGGGGGCACATGTCGAGATGGAGGACATGGCCGAGGCCGGGATGTCTCCTGGAGACGTTATCGTGTCTGCGACCGGTAATGCGGCTGAGCTCCTCGGGCTTGATGACATGGGTACCCTTGAAGCGGGCAAGAGCGCGGACTTCGTCGTTCTCGAAGCAAATCCGCTTGATGACATCACTAACACGCGACAGATCGCTTCAGTGTATCTGCGCGGCGAGGCAGTGGATCGCGACAACTTTATGTGGTGATCGGCTGTGTCCAGCGTGTATTGAGGCAGCAGGCGCTGCGTTTAGCACAGTCCCTGTTGGGGCCTCACTTGTTGGGAAATTGGCGGAGTAAAAGCATGAACAAAACTAATCAGAGCATTGCGGCGTTGGCTGGTGGGCTTTTGGTGATCCTTTTAGTGGGCAGCCAGACCGGTCACGTGCAGGAACAGGACTTACCGGGCGCTGGATTTGCGGCTATTCCTGGACAGATTGGCGGCCAGGACGCCTTTGGGCCGTACGATGTCGTCGAGAACTGGCCGAAGCCAATGTCGGAAAGCCTCCCTGGGCACGAGGGCTGGACCTATTCCGTCACCATGGACGTCTTCGCCGAAAATCCGGACCGAGTATTTCTTGTGCAGAAAGGTGAGTTACCAATTATGGAACGACCGGGAGAGTCGGTTTGGTTACCGGAACTCGGGCCGGGTTTCCATTACCCGAATTTCAGGCTGCCGCTGCGCCAAGCGGGTGGTGCGATTCCGAACGGAGACCAACTGGAGGAGCCAGGGGGTGGTAGAGCGGGCATCGACTGGCGCTGGGAGCACTGCGTGCTGGTTGTCGATCGCGAAGGCAATATTGTGGAGGAGTGGACTCAGTGGGATCATCTCTGGTACAGACCCCATGATGTAGAAATAAGCCCTTACGATCCGGATAAACATGTCTGGATAGTGGACGCGGATGGTCACTTTGTCGCCAAGTTCACAAACGATGGCTCCGAGTTAGTTCTGACGCTGGGTACTCCCGGAGAGCCGGGCGAAGGCGACAATCATCTTAGTCGGCCGACGTTTCTAACATTCATGGATGAGAACACGATGTATCTCGCGGACGGCTACGACAACACGCGCGTCATCAAGTACGACATGGATGGCAATATCCTGGCGCAGTGGGGTGAGAGAGGTCTTGGCTCTGGTCAGGAGACCCGACCGGGCTACTGGAATAATGTGCACGGGATTGCCGTTGATCCAACGACGCGACGCGTATTCGTCAATGATCGCGATAACGGTCGGGTGCAGGTTTTCGATGAAGACGGAGAGTATCTCTACGAGTGGAGTTTCTGGAAGGGCCGCCGGGGACAGCCACACGACATCCACAGCTTTATCGTGACGAGCGACAATAAGCTATGGGCAGCTGATCAAGGCACGCATAAGATTGTAGGTTACGATCTCGAGGGGCATTACCTCTACTCCTGGGGCAGCTGGGGCGATTACCCCGGCGGCATGTGGGGCGTGCACGGGATGTCTACAGATAAGGAGGGCAACTTCTATACTGCTTCTGTGAACAACGGCCGGATCATGAAGTTCCGACCGCGGGACGGAGCTAATTCTGATTTCCTCGTCGGCAAACCGTGGCCGGGGGTCTGGTAGAGGGGTGCAGCTCGCCCGGCAAAACGTGAGGCTGGGCGAGCTTTCTTCTGTTGAATGCCTTTCGCTATTTGTAACGGAGCCCTCGCTGGTGCCTTCGTAATGAGTCATTTACTCAATTTGCCTCTACGGTGCCGGGGAGGAGGATGCAGACCATGCCTCATACCCGCTTCATAGTAGCCGCGACCCTAATGCTCACCCCGTTCATGGGGTCGACGCATCACGGCGACGCGGGGCGGTACCAAGAAACGATCACCACGCTGTCCGGGACGGTCGTCGCGCTGCAGATCATCAATCCCCATTCCATGCTCATTCTCGATGTGGAGAACGTGAACGGGCAGGCTGTGAGATGGCAGGTTGAGTTCTCAAACGCGACCGGCTTAGCCCGCATCGGCTGGACGAATGAAACGTTGCGCCCTGGTGATGCAGTCACACTAACTGGCCGGCGGGTGAGGAGCGGCGCACCTTATATTAATCTGAGCGAGCGGGCGCGGATCCTGAAGCTGGAGACCTGTGAGGTGGTATACGCATCCGGCATGATATTCGGTGACCCGCCGGATTATCCGGTGCCGGATTGCGTGCCCTAAAAGGCTAGACGAGGTTAACGCGTGTATCGAGCCGTCGTTGCTTTTCTTTTGCTTTTTTCCGTGCAAGCGTCCGGCCAAGACGAGTCGAATTTTTACACGGGGCGTACAGTCAGCATCCTGGTCGGCTCGGGGGCCGGAGGGCTGACTGATACTTCGGCGAGGTTGATCGCGCGTTTTCTCGAGCGGCATATCCCCGGCGAGCCCACGGTGATCGTTCAGAACATGCCGGGCGGCGGCGGTGTCACCATGGCTAACCACGTGTTTCGATCAGCTCCCCGCGACGGTACCGTCATGGGCTATTCCTCACCGGGGATGATTACGGCCGAGCTACTGGAGCCGAATCGGGCGAAATATGAAGGAAGTCGGTTGAACTGGATCGGCTCGGCGTTCCGTTCGACTAACACCCTCGCGGTACTAGACACGGCTGGCGCGATGACTTTGGAGGATGCCCGAACCAAGGAGATTTTCCTGGGGGCTTCTGGAAGGGGCTCTCCGTTATTTCAAATTCCAACCCTCGCTAACGCGTTACTGGGTTTACGTATCAATATCATTACCGGGTATGAGGGTGGAAGCGCGGTCGTGCTGGCAATGGAACGCGGGGAGGTCGATGGGCAGGCGATTGCACTGGATTTCTGGGCGAATCTTCGCCCGGAATGGCTCTCCAACGGTTCCCTCACTCACTTATTGAGAATAGGACCACCTGACCTCGAGCGTGCACCAGGTGTTCCTCACCTGCGGGACCTCGTGGATTCGGAACAGGACCGGGCACTCGTCGATATCGTAGAGATTGGTTTTACCTTGGGTTGGCCGCTTTTCACGCCGCCGGGGGTGCCGCAGGACAGAGTCGTAGTTCTACGTGAGGCGTTCGCGCGTCTCGTCGAGGATCCCGAGTTCGCTCGCATGGCGCTGAGTTCGCTTCATATCGAACTGGACCCCATTCAGGGCGACGAGCTTACCCGCTACGTTGAGCAGGCATTGAGCACGCCGCAACCGCTGATCGATGAAGCGATTCGCTTGCTGGGTTTATGAAGCCAAGGCGCCTAGGCGCTCGTCTATGATAGCTTCGAAGTGGCTCTCCGGAGCTAGTAGATCCCAGCCCACCATCCAATCGTAAATGCGGTCGTAGTCCTCCGCCGTATACGGTCGGGGATAAACGTAGCGAAACCGGCCAAGGTAAAAATCGTTCTCGCTGATGTTGGCGATCTCGTTGGGCACTTCTCGGATCATGAATTTCAAATAGGGCTCGATATCTTCGTCGATCTTATCGACCGCCTTGCGGATGGCTCTGTCCACCGCCGCGTAACCCTCGGGGTCCAGCGATGGGACGCCAACCTCGGCACCCTCATAGAACGCCTCGCACAGAATTTTGTGCCCGCGTTTGACGGCGACGGTGATCCAAGGTTCCATCAGGGCGGCGGCACCAATTTTTCCGTCTTCCAAAAACTTTAGTCGCTGCTTTGGTCCGCCGACGTGACCTGGTCTGATCTCGTCTTGTTTAAGATAGCCTTCGAGCAACGAGAGTGTCACGTAGTGCGACCCAGCGTGCATGTTCACACCAACGGTCACATTGTGTAGATCAGATGGGATGTTGTATGGAGAATCGCCCAGGACAACTAGCGCCTGTGTAGCTACCGCCGCTCGCTTGGAAATGACGCGTGCTCCCTCGTGGCTGTCTTGCGTTCGGCGAATTTGCCCCCACTCGCAAGCGCGATACATGCAGTACTCACCCTTCTCGATGCCTTCGTGCCAGCCGTAAGATTTCACGGCCTTATGATCCAAGATCGGCTCAGTGGGTACCTCTTTGTCGCGATCGCGGCCAGAACCTGCGGGGATGAGTTCGACGTCCAGTCCCTCGTTTTTGAAAAGGCCTTCTTCTAATGCGACGTGATAAGGCAACGAGAAGACGGCATTGTTGACTTCGATCTTCATGTTCTTGAGCGCCATGAGAACTCCATAAGTAAGTGTCGTAGATTCAATAGAGGTTGGTTAAAGAAGCAGGTCCCTGTACTGCGCGTACAGCGCTCGTTGATCGCTGACGTTCTCGGCGGTGTCTTCGGCCGAAAGCGGTGCCAGTGGAAGGCCGGTGGATATCGACCAGGCCTCTAGTTCGGGATCGGCAAGCGCGCGACCGAGGGCGTCCCCCAGAACTGTGCGCGCCTCATCAACCAAATTCGGTGGTGCGCCCAACATGCGCTGGACGTTTAGTCGTGCGAGGTCGGGATGCCCCAGCTCGGCTGCTGTTTGGCTGCTCGGGGTAGCTCTGCTTTCGCTAAGGCTTGCGATGATCTGCAGATCGCCCGCGTCTGTATAGGCTCTGACTGAGGTCGATGGTCCGAGCGCTACGTCTCCGTCTCCGCGAACGACAGCCAGGATGTAATTCTGGCTACCCTGATAGCCGGTGATGAATCGGGCGTCGAGGCCGAGTAGATTGGTAGCGATCACCGTCGCCGCGTGGGCACTGGACCGCACGCCTGTTACGGTGAACTTGATGGGTCTGCCGAGAGCCCTTAAGTCGTCCACGCTTGCAATGCCGTTCGAGCTTTTGACGACCATCGCGTAACGGTCTTCTGACATACGCCCGAGCCATGTGACCTGCGATAGATCGTATCCGACCGGTTCACCTAGAAGGTCAGGTAACAGTAGCCCGGGAACATTGAACGCGCCGATCGTATAGCCATCGGGCCTGGCTCTGAATATGGCTGTGGCACCCTTGCGTCCACCCGCTCCCGGCATGTTTCTCGGTATGAGATTGACCTGGTTCGGGAGGTACTTCTGCATGATAGGCAGGACACCTCGTACGTAACTGTCAAAGCCACCGCCTGCGCTGTAAGGGATGATTACTGTGATATCCCGCTCAGGGTAATCCGCAAGCGACACTGTGCCTGTCAACGCGAAAGTGCTGATCGCCGCTAAAATTAAGCTAATTTTAAACTTGTCGGCCACGTGATCTCCGTGCTATCCCCATGCGCTGTGAAGCTTATGGGTTCGTTGGCTGGTGTCAATCGCCTAGTGGTTCGGCGGACCCTAAACCCTGAGCTGCAACAGCTTACCCCACCAACCATTCCAGGAGCAGCCCAGCGAAAAGTGGGATTTCGAATCCCATCTGGAATAAACCGTAGAGAATGCCCCACGTCGCGGCTCCGCCGATTAAGCCGACCTTGAGTGTTTCCTTTTTCCCAAACCAGAGGAAGCCGAAGACGAGCAAAGGTGCCGCATAGATAAATCCAAACCCGAGAATTCCAAAGAAGAATAGAAACATCCAGGTGAACATCTGTCGTTCGGCTCCTGCGGCCTCCCGTACAAGGTCCGCGGTCTCACCTGTCTGAGCGAGCGTGGAGCGCAGCTCGATGAAAAGCTGTGCGAGTGCCAAGACGGTTCCTGGTATCCCCACTATCAGTGGCATCAACCTGGCTTTATCCGGAAAGCTCAAGGCAATCAGCGACATCGTCGCGAACACCGCGAACATGATGAGCGCAGTAAATACCGATCCATTTAAAAAGATCCTAAATGGCATTCTTAGCCTTCTTCAGTTTCTTGTTGCGCGCTCGCCAGAAGTAAATTCCGAAGCTGATTATGATCAGAGCCATTAGGGCCATAGCTCCCGGTCGCAGAATGAAGAGTGGTCCCCAAAGGGCAGTGGCTTTGTGAAAGGAGTCCTCGACGATCGGCCCAAGAATCAAGCCGATCACGAAGGGAGGTCGCGGCCAATGGTGTCTCTTCATCAGATAACCAAGGGTTCCGAGTACGGTCAACAGCACGAGGTTTTCCCAAGCCCTATGGCTCAGGTAGGAACCCAGATACGTGAGCGTGAACACGAAAGGAATCAATAGGCTGCCGCGGACATAACTGAGATAGCTGAAACCGGGCGCTACGGCGAAAAACATAAGGACCGCTAAAATATTCGCGATCATCAGTGCCCAGATAAGCGTCCAGACGATATCCATACCGGTAAGCGCGAGGCTTGGGCCTGGCTGAATCCCAAGCATCACGAACGCACCCAGAAGAATCGCCATGCCCGACGATCCGGGCACACCAAAGAACAACGTTGGGAGTAATGAACCGCCTTCCTTGGAATTGTTTGCGGTTTCCGGCGCAATCACACCTTCAACCGCTCCTTTACCGAAGCGATCAGGAGATTTGGAGGATTGGACGGCATGGCCGTAGCAGATCCATGAAGCAGCTTCGCCGCCTAAGCCGGGAATCATGCCGATGAATGCTCCGATAACGGAAGTTCGGATGGTCAGTCCCCAGTGCCGAAACACGTCGCGGAAGCCCTTTAAGACTCCCTGAAGTCCGTAACTTGCCCGTTCTCTAACTTCAGCAATCGAACCTCCCGCCACTCCAAGGGCGATCATTTCGGGGATTGCAAAGATAGCCAAGACGGCTGTGATGATGTCGATACCGTCCCAGAGAAACAGGAAGTCGAAGGTATAGCGTTGTGCGCCGGTCTGCGGATCGAGATTGACGAACGCCATCATCAACCCGAACAGGCCAACAAGCAGCCCCTTGATCAGTGAGTCACCGGCTAGCATAGCAATGAACGTGATTCCGAAGAGCGCAAGCAGAAAGAATTCCGCGGGGCCGAAGGCGAGTACGACAGGTCGCAACAACGGCATTATGGCCAAGAGAAACAGGCCGCCGATTACACCGCCCACTCCCGATGCACCCAGCGCGGCGCCGATGGCCCGACCCGCTTGCCCACTTCGCGTCATCGGTAACCCGTCAACCACTGTTGCGGCGTCCGGCCCAGTGCCCGGGACCCCGAATAGAATGCTGGGGATGGCACCGCCGGTGTGTACGACAGAGTGCATGGCCACGAGGAATATCGCCCCGGCTAAGGGGTCCATGCCGAATACGAATGGGATGGCTAGAACGATGCCTAGCTTGCCCCCAAGACCGGGGATTGCCCCGAAGAACATACCGACGGGAACTGCGATCAGCAGGAGCAGTACGTGCGTGGGAGAACCAACGACCGTGACCAGCGCGTTCAGTATTCCACTGATCTCCATAGCTCGTCGTGGGCCTTACGCGAGGAGCGCACCAGTTAGAGGGATTGGGTATTGATTGAGAGCGGGCACGGAACGATCCACTTTAAAACGCGTTAGCGTTCAGAGCCCTAGAAATGATCTGGATGGACTCGGGAGTCTGATCCAAAGCGCTGACCACGAGTTGCCTCACGTCGTCGCCATAGGCTGGTTCAATCGGTCGGCCCATGCGGCTTGCTGTTTCGAGCAGTGCCGGGTCCTCCAACGCGGAGCGGTAGGCGGCTCGTAGCGCTTCGAGTTGTTCTTGAGGGGTATTGGGTGGTGCTGCGCTGATTCGGCCAAGCTCAGCCATGTTGCTGACGAGTTGGACGATCTGGCGGGCCCGCTCGTCGCGTGCATAGTCCATCGCGTTCGGTATCCCCACCATGTCACCACCTATCGTGAGGATGTACTTGCCATAACCGGCATCTACAAAGCCTTGGGAGGAACTCTGGGAACCTATCTGGCCACAGATTTCGCCGCGCATCATAGCCATTTCGCTCTCGGTGCCTTGATATCCCGGTATGATTTTGATGTTCAGACCGAGCGCCACCGAGAGCAGCCGTGTGTCAGCGTAGGATGCCGAGCCGATTCCAGCGCCTGAGAATGCAACGGGTTCTTCCGCGGAGATTAGATCATCAATCGTCTGTATTTCACAACGAGCCGATAGGACCATCGCTCGAGGTTCACCGGCGGCCTTGCCGATCCAACCGAGGTTCCGCAGGTCGAATCGTAACGCTCCGTTACCGGTTAGCTGGCCATAGATGAGGCCGGCGTTGAAGGTGCCGATGGTCAGGCCGTCTGGCCGAGATCTTGCCAGAGTGTTAGCGCCGATATAGTGCCCAGCACCCGGTACGTTTCTGATAATGACGTGCTCGGCGTTAAGTTTCTGCTCCAGGTGGCCGCCGATCAAACGTGCATAGGCATCATAGCCACCACCAGCGTTTGTAGCGACGATATACGTGATGTTTTTTCCCGCGTAGTAGTCATTTACGACCCCCCATAGTGCAGGAGTCGAAAGTGCGAGCGATATCGCTAGGATCACCATACGTACTTTGTGCGATGTGAGCCTCACCGATTTTTCCTTCAGCTCCTCAATCCTTGGGCGGTACCCAGACGTCCTCGAAACCCTCTGCCGGTTCCAGTTGATCGAACCAGTGAAATCCCATCGGTTTCAATAGTCTGCTGTTTATCACAACGACCCGTGCTTCGTTATCCGGATCTTCGTTTACGCGTTTGTGTGCGCAGTAGGGCGGTATGTAGATGTAGTCACCTGGTCCCCATTCGAATTTCTTGGGGGTCGTTTCCCACTCCCAGATGAACTCATCCTCCAGTTTGAAGCTTACGTCGTAGTGTAGGTCGTGCCCCGTACCTTCGATGACGAAAGCAACCTCCTCGGATAGGTGGCGACTAGTGCCGGTCGCGCCGTTCGAGGGTATGAACTGCATGTAGATGTCGATACAGCATTCTCGCGTGTTCATCCCCTCATTGATTATGTGTTTTATGAGGCCATCAGCGGTGCGCTCCATGGGCATTTCAGAGGACTTCACAATGTCAGTTCGTTCCCCGTATTCCTTCCGGAATTCCTTAGATGCTTCGAGTGCCTGGGCGTAGAAATCTGCACTGATATCGGTTCGGGCTCGTTGCCGCTCGATGTCGCTAACGAAAGAAGGTTTATTGTCCATGGGAATCTATCCTGTGTGGATGGGGCTGGCGTCTTAAAGCGTGGTCGGCGGGGCGTAGTCCTCCTGACCTGGAACCGGCTCTTTCGGCGGAAACTCGACAACCTTCTGAAACAGCAGGTGCATGAAGAGGAACAGTGGCTTCGCTTTCATGATCAAGACGATTGTTTCTTCGTCCGGGTCATCTGAAAAGTGCTGATGAACGCAACAGTTTTCAACCAGCAATGCATCTCCGGCCTCCCAATCGATTCGGCGCCCGTCGTGCACGTCATGGCCTTTGCCTTTTAGCACGAAGAAGACGGCGCTGTTCATGTGGCCGTGCTTCTGCCCGTGACCACCGGGTGCAAAGACATCGATATGCGATTCTATCGACTGTGCGACACGGACAGCCTGTGGATTGATGACTTTCTTACCGAAGTTCTGAGGGCCACCCTTCCAACCTAGATCCCGCGTGGAATAGATTCGCGGTTGTGAGAAAAGTTCTTTTACGAGCTCGCCGTATGTTCCTTCCAGCCCACGTACGAACGTTCTTTTCCGGGTCCAGCGCTCCCAGACAACGTCTTTTTCTCCAGTGGATTCCGAGTTCGACATTCGAGCTCCTCAGTTGGCCGCTAGGCCGGTTTTTATTCTGTCTGATAGGCCGATCGGCCTATGAAGTCCAATATACACCATCTTTTAGGGGCCTCGACCGTGTCGCCGTGGGTCAATTGCCGGATCCGGTGCTTCAAAGAGCTCCCAGGCTGTTCGCAAATAATCGAGTGCCGATAATTACAGCGATAGAACCGATAGCTACAGTAACGGCGGTGTTAAACCAGTTCGCGCAGCGTTCGAGGAGTCGTAAAGGATAGGCGGCGACGAAGGAGAGTGCAGCCATACCCAGTATTGACCCGAGGCCGAAGGTGATAACGAATCCGACGGCGTTCAGCAGTGAATCGGCGGCTGCGGCAAGGACCAGTAACCCAGCAGAGCCCGCTGCACCATGCACCATTCCAACCGCCAGGGCCCGACCCAAGCCGAGTTCCCGATGCCCATGGCGGTGTACACCGCGCAAGTGTTCCCCGTCATCCTGGGGATGAGAGTGTGCATGCACGTGTCGCACTCCGCCCTGATGCTCATGAACGTGGAAGTGGACTCGCTGCGTCTTAAATTTTCGGAGGACATTAGCACCGAGAAGCACGAGCATTAGACCAACCAGAAGCTCGAGCAACCCCTCCGTCCGAGGTGAAATGGTCTCGCCGAATACTAGAAGCAAGCCACAAATCGACAACAACGTTATGGTGTGTCCGAGGCCCCAGACGCTTCCTCGCAGTACGAGCGCCTTACGGGAGGTTCGACCGGTGGTCATTGCGGCTACGGCGGCGAGGTGGTCGGCTTCCAGCGCGTGCTGCATACCGACCAGGCCACCAAGCAACAACAAAGTGTAGTATTCCATTCTTATCCGTCGCGGTTACCGTTGAACCTGGCCCTAAATTTGGCGGCAACGGAATAAGTATTCGAGCATAGCGCGTCGAGCGGAATTGTAGCATCCTTAAACGAAGCTAAACGTTAACGAGTCAACAGCCCACGAGGTACCACTAGGCGTATGAGCAAGCATGCCCTCGTCTCAGACGATATTGCAAAGAAGTTTTCAAAGGAAAAGGAAACACCTTACACCCGTTGGATCCACCAAGAAGGCCTTGAGATTCTTGATGGAATTTACGTCCCGGATTTGAATTCTGTCTCGCTCAAACCCTGGCCTCGTCGAAATGGGCGTGCCGTGTTCATCAATCACGACGCTTCAAGGACTTCGAATGATTGCTACGTGTGCGAAATCGGTCCTGGCGACAAGCTAAACGAGCAACGTCAACTTTATGAAGAGCTGATCATGATTCTCGAGGGTCGCGGCTCCACGATGGTATGGAATGATGCTGGCCAAAAGGTTTCCTTCGAATGGCAGGCTGGGGCGTTGTTCGCCATCCCTGTAAACGCCCGGCATCAACACTTCAATGGTTCGGGTAAAAATAAAGTGCGGTTCGTGGCAGTTACGAATCTGCCGCCGATTATGAATGTTTTTGAAGAACCCGAGTTTATCTTTAACACTCCGGTGGATTTCGTCAGCCGGTTCTCCGGAGAGCCTGATTATTTTGCGCCGAAAGGTGATCTTAGTGGGTTTCTTCTGGAAACTAATTTCGTTGCGGATGCGGTCAATTTGCCGCTAGTTGATGCAAAGGAACGCGGCGCCGGGAGCGGGCATATCCGTTTCAATATGGCAAAAAGCTCTCTCAACAGTCATATATCTCAAATGCCTATAGCTACCTATAAGAAAGCCCATGCGCATGGACCAGGTGCGCATGTCATCATATTGTCGGGTAAAGGCTATACCTTGATGTGGCCGGAGGGGGAGGAGCCAAAGAGATATGACTGGGAGCCCGGCGCGTTAATTACTCCGCCGACGATGTGGTATCACCAGCACTTCAACACTGGAGATACGCCGGCCCGATACCTGGCGTTTAAGTATGAGGGCGTAGCCATTCGCAATTCACAGGGTGTTCCGAAGGCGTGGATCAGTCGCCGGATCGGCGGGCATCAGATCGATTATGCCGACGAGCGCCGGGAAGTTCGCACGATGTTCGCCGATGCACTGGCGAGCCAGGGTCTTGAACCCAAGATGGACCAGCCTTACGAGTTGGAGAAGGAGACGCTACCGCCGCTTCCTTGATGCCTTAGTGCCAGTCACGACCACGCTCTAGTTCTTCGTCCAGTTGCACGTGTTGTCGGGGGGGCGCTCTCGGAAACTTCCAGGTCTCCGCTTTATCTAACGTCACCCCACTTCGATTGCTAGCGTCCGGCAGCCACTGATACACTGACGAGTCGGTCGAGAGTTCTGGAAAATACATGGCAAGGCAGGTACTTGCAGCCGTTCGCACGGGTGCTCACCAAACGGAGTTTCGGGAATTTCCAATGCCGGAGGTCTCCTCGGACAGTGCGCTGTTGAGGATGGAGGTCGCCGGCATCTGCGGGACGGACGTGAAGTTCTATGCGAAGCCCCCGATCGAAGTGCCTGTCATTATGGGCCACGAGAACATCGGCTACATTGCTAAAGCCGGTCGCGAATTCACAGAGCGAAAGGGGGTAAAGGAGGGCGATCTCGTCTTCGTGGAACATTACGTTCCCTGTTTCTCCTGCGAATGGTGTCACAAGGGAGAATACCGACTCTGTACTGGCACGGACTGGCGCAAGAACCCAGACGCGATTCGCTTCGGCTATACATCCGCTGAGCGGCCGCCGCACTTGTGGGGTGGGTTCGCGGAGTACATGTATCTGCCCTGGAATTCAGTCGTGCATAAAGTCCCGGTCGGCGTCACACCCGAGTTGGCGGGGGTGGTCACGCCAATGGCGAACGGAATCCAATGGGCATTGTTGGACTGCGGCGTTGGATACAATTCTCGGGTTCTCGTCCAGGGGCCCGGTCAACAGGGGCTCTCTCAAACTGTGGCGTGCAAACAGGCTGGAGCCTCTCTGATCATCGTGACGGGAACGTCAAAAGACAAAGCGAGGCTCGAGGTGGCATTGAAACTCGGTGCCGACTACGCCATCAATGTTGAAGAGGAAGATCCGGTCCAACGAATCCGGGAGATCACTGGAGGGGAAGGTGTGGATGTCTCGCTGGACTGTTCCGCGGGGGCGGGAACGGCGCCCGTACTCCTCGGGCTGGAAGCTTTGAAACGCAAAGGCGGAACGATGCTGGTACAGGGGGAAGTCTCTAGCTTTCCCGAGTTCCCGTTGGCGAAGGTGACAAACAAGTACGTCACTATAAAGAGTGCTCGCGGTCACAACCATCTCTCTTGTGAGCTAGCGCTTAAACAACTCGCTTCCGACCGATTCCCGCTCGACTTGATTACCACCCATAGGTTGGGACTGAAGGACACCGATCGAGCGATAAAGTCGGTGGGTGGCACAGTGGCCGAGGGCGTTATCCACGTTTCCCTCCTTCCCTGGCAATAGGCTTCGGATAACTCGGTTGGAGCGGCCTGTTTACTCGGGTGAGGGCTATACTGATGCGTGAGGTGTGCCGGGCTTCGCCCTTAGGCGTTCTCGCGCCGCTTCCGCATAGGCCTGATCTCTTGGCAACAGAAATGCCGCTGAACGGACTTTATGGGTGTCCGGATCGAGGCCCGGCGGTGGCTTTCCTTCCTCCTGCATTTCTTTGACTGCCTCTAGAAGTTTTCGGCGAGCCAGCATGATGCCACGGTCGGTTGGTGCGAGCTTCTCCCGGGTGCGGTCGCAGATGGGTCCCATGCTCTCCTGCAACGATGAGTCCTGAACTGCAATGCCGTGCACCCCGCTGTAGGTGATGCCCGCTTTCTGAGCTTCTCGGTCCATCAGATAGTCGTTCGACTTGTTGGCCCGCGGGATAAACGTACCCGGGACGTAGTCGGAGTGAATGCCCTCACCATTTTTCATGGCTTGGAGTTCCTCCGGGGTAAGATTTCGCGATGCCTTGTAGTCGTAGCTCCACGTCCAGCAGTGCTCATTATCAATCGGGACCCAAAAATGACCGTGCACCGGATGGTCTGCCCTGGGCGGAATCATTGTGAATGCCGGCATCAACCATTGCGTAATCCTCCAATAGTATTGATCGTTGTCTGCGTTCCTCCGCGCACCGATCAATAATCCACCGGGATTTTCGGTGATCTCGAAAACTGGCCGTAAGTCTCCGAAGTTGTATTCGTTGCCCTTGGAACCTTTGAACAAGGGATCGGAATTCAGCGCACCGCTGTGCAGGAAAGAGACATGGCTGGAATCGATCCCGCCTTCCATGGCTTGTAACCAATTACATTCCTGAAAGCGTTTGGTGATAAAACGTTGCTCCGGATCGACGGTGCAGAACTCGTACTCCGGTAGAGGAGGTTTCCTCTTCGGGTCGCCCATGTACGTCCAGAGAATGCCGCCTTTCTCCACTAACGGATAGGACTTTAACTTTATCTGTTCGGCGAACTTCGGGTCTTCCTCCGATGGAACTTCTACACACTTACCGAAAACATCGTATTTCCAGCCGTGGTATGGACACCGTAGGCCACTTTCTTCGTTGCGCCCGAACCATAACGAAACGCATCGATGTGCACAGAATTCGTCGATGAGGCCGAGGCGATTCTCAGTGTCACGAAAGGCGATCAGTTTTTCCGAGAATAACTGAACACGCACCGGTGGGCAGTCTGGTTCCGGTAATTCATCTGCAAGTAAGGCTGGGTGCCAGTAACACCTGAAAAAATCACCCATAGGCGTTCCCGGGTCTGTTTTAGTCAGGAGTTCGTTCCGCTCTTTCGTAAGCATCGGTTACACTCGCAAGTAGTTAACGTCCCCCAGAACAAGGATGGACGTTCGTTCAAGCCAACCTCGCAGGGTCGCGCCGTGGCCGACAAAGTAACGATACCACAGCTACAGCAGATGAAACGCGATGCCCACAAGATTGTCGGCGTCGTTGCCTGGGATTGTCATATCGCTCGGATAGCCGATCGGAGTGGTGTGGAAATACTGTCCGTTGGCGATTCGGTGGGGGTTAACCTGTGGGGACATTCGAACCCGTTTACCGTGACGATGGATCAGATGGTGACCGTTGCGCAGGCGGTTCGCGCGGGAACGACCCGCGCTCTTCTTAGCTGCGACCTGCCGTATGGACCGCTTCAGGATAGCGTCGACGCAGCAGTGGAGGCTAGCGTCCGGATGGTCAAGGAGGCGGGTGTCGATATGGTTAAGCTCGACGGTGCGGCTGATTTCCCAGAGGCTGTGGAAGCGGTCACCCACGCTGGAATTCCGGTCTGGGCCCAGTTCGGCATCACACCACAGACCTCTCTCCAGTACGGTATTGAATTTGCCGCGTTGCCTGAGGCTGAGGTGCCATTGGATATGAAGGAACAGTTCGTTTCCGAGGCAAAGCTGCTGCAAGAGGCCGGTGCTGTCATGCTCGATTTCACAAACTCTGGGCCCATCGTGGGTCCGGAGGTCACCTCGGCCGTGTCTATTCCCGTTATCGGCGGTTTCGGTGGCGGACCATGGCTGGATGGACGCGTACGGATGGCTCACGCTGCCATCGGTTATGGTGCGAAGCACCTGGACGAGGACATCGAGACATACGCAAACGTTGCCTGCATCGCTCGCGATGCCATAACTGCGTTTAGTGAGGATGTTCGCGCCGCCCGGCAGATTAAGGGTGCGGTGAGGGCAAAGGGGTAAAGGAAGACAACGTGCCATCGGCGACTATCGACGGAATCCAAACGCATTACGAAATCATTGGCGATGGACCACCCTTATTGATGTTTTCTCCTGGCGGATTCGATGCGACGTTCGATAAATGGTCGAATCTGGGGGTCTACTCGAGAATCAAGCTCCTTGATTATCTGCCAGAGAAGTACCGATGCATCGTTTTCGACCGACGCGAGACCGGACAGTCGGGTGGACGCGTAGAGGAACTGACTTGGGCTCACTACGTTAGGCAAGGTAAGGGTCTCCTGGATCATTTAGGTGTGCGTCAGGCGCATTTGTTCGGCGGATGCATGGGCTGTTGCCCCGTGTTGGCGTTTGCCGTTGAGTATCCCGAGGTTACCTTGAGTATGGTGCTCTTCTGGCCGGTCGGTGGTGCTCACTTTCGTATCCGAGGGCATAAGCGATTCGCCACGCATCGAGCGTTTGTGCAGGAGAACGGACTTGGGGGCGTAGTGGAACTTGCGAAGACGACTGACGCTGGATTCGGTAAGGATCCGAGAATCGGACCGTGGGCGCCTGTGATTCGCCGAGATAGAGAGTTTGCTGCCCGTTACACCGCTTTTGATGTTGCCGAGTACAAGGAAATTATCGAACGTCTGTCCCGAAATCTTATGGATAGAGATACCGTGCCCGGCACGGAACCTGAGAATCTGATCGGGTTGACGACCCCGGCGCTGATTGTTCCCGGAAGGGACATTGCACACGCTACTTCGGCCGCATGGTATTTGGATGAGTGTTTGCCGTCGTCGCAATATTGGGATGTGCTACCGGACGATCTGAGCGAAGCTAACGCGCCTGCCAGAATCATTCGCTTCCTGGATAGCATCACCGGTGAGGAGTAAGCCAGGGCGCCCTGGTCAGCTCAAGCTGTCAGCTCGAGTGTGCCTTTTGCGAATACGGATTCGATTTCTATCGGCTTCCGCAGAATCTTCTGAGCTTCCGCATTCTTGAGGAGACTCTCAAGTACGGCCTGGTTAGGTCCGATACCGTAAGGTAATGGATCGCCCATCAACCCCATCATCCGAAGGTGTAGCTCATCCACGCTGGTAGGACTTTCGATCTTTCCTGTTCGGAGACGTTCCAGATAAAGATTTTTGGCCTCAGCAAACGCATTGAAAATTGCGACGTCTACTCCCGGATGCTCCTTTATGACACTGTCTCGAACGACGATAAGGTGATTGATCGGGTAGTGTCCCCGATCTTTGAAGGCTGTGATCCCTGCCTCTAGAGGGTTCGAGATCAAGGGCTGAATGTTGGGGTCATTGGATTCGATGTTTATCGCGGCAGCGAGATCACCGCTGTCGAGTAGCTCATCGATTGTCTTGCCGGGTTCTATCGAGACCACATTCTCTGGGGGTCTGTATTTTTCGACGTGCTCATCTCCTGAGAGGACCCACGTGACTTTGCTGAGGTCGACGCCGTACTCCTCCTGTAGGACTCCGCGTGCCCAAACCCCGGCGGTGACTGTATAGCCTCGGTTTACGCCGACGCGCTGACCTTCGAGATCTTTGGGGTTCTCGAGGCCAAACTTGATATTGTGAAGAATCGCACCGTGATGGAATGCACGTTTGAGGAAAATGGGCAGCCCGCTAAAAGGCACACCGTGGTCACGAGCGCATAAATAGGTCGTCAGGGCCATTTCGCAGACCTCAAACTCAAGTGTTCGTACCATTCGGCGAAAGGCGTGAACTAGGACAGGTACTTCTTCGAAGGTAAAGGAGAAGCCCGCTGGATGAATGGAGCCATCTTTCAACGCCAAGTTGTTACCCTGTTCTCGGCTCACGATTTGCAGTGCAGGTATCGCCATGGCAATCCTTTGAAACTAACTCGAGGGGAGGCGCTGCGCTTGTTCCTCGTATGGTCGGTGCTGGATTCTTTCTTCGCCACGTGCGCCTCCCGGCGTATCCCGGAAGACAAGTGATTTTATAGTGACCGGCACCGTGTGCGATGGCAGTTGGATTCGTCCCAGGTCGACATAGTCGAAATCCCCGAGTACAAGGCCGTCGACAACGAACAGCTCATTAGGAAGGCCAATCTCCTCCTTGAGGACAGCGCCGAGGTTCAAGGCGATATCGGCGTCCAGAATCACATAGATTGGTTTGTCGTTCTCGATTCGTTTAATCATAGCCTGGCTGATTCCGTCAGCAAGAGCCTTGATGCGCCGAAATGTTGGCTCGCCCTCCCAATGAAAGGCGAGGACGATATCGGCGTCCGCTTCCTCGAGATCGAAGAGCTCCATGTGGCGTCCGATCTCCTGGGCCAGATTGTCGGCGTTGAAGTCTTCGCTGAAGTTGAATTCTGGACGTACAACTTGAATGTTCCGCCGGGGCAATAACGTGTTTGGATCACTGATGTACCCGGTGTTCCCGCTGATTTGAGCGGTAAATTCCGATCCGCCTAGCGCCGTTGCGCGGATACCCTGGCTGTGCGCTATGAGTGGCCAAGGTAGAACCTTGGTATCCACGCGCTCACGTAAGGCATTCCCGAGCACGTGTCCAAGGTCGCCGAAATCGCGTTTTTCTCGCCCGTAGAAGAACTCGGCCACGCCCCCCGAGAAAACGATCCCCTCGATTCCTTGTAGGTGTGAGGCCGGATCGGTCAGGTAGAGAGAAAGTACATCCGGAGGTGGCGTTGGTCTCGTAAGTGCTGCTACGAGATCATCGGTCATGGACTCTGCGACGGCGCAGAGTTCCGCATGGCTAGCCGTTTCACCGATGCGCCAGGCCAGACCGGCCCGCTTGGCGTGAGTCTTCCCGGCAGGATCGAGACGCACTATTCGCCCCTTTGAGTCTACGGCCACTAGGCGTCCGCCCACGTGGAAAGCCGCGGTGGAGATGACTTTGCCTTTATCGATGACGCTCAGTTTGGTCGTGCCGCCGCCGACGTCAATGTTCAGTAGTCGCTCCCCGCGTTCGTATGAAGCTTGTGCGGCGCCCGAGCCGTGGGCAGCGAGCATTGCCTCCATGTGATGACCGGCCGAGGCACATAGGAGCTTTCCGCCTTTCTGTGAAAGGATTTGGGCAATGCGTTCGGCATTCTCTCTTCGGAGCGCCTCCCCCGTCAGGATGACCACCCCTGTATCAATTTGGTCCGGGTGTAGATGCGCAGCGCGGTATGTCTCATCAATAATTGCGCCGAGACCGCTGTCGTCGATGAGCTTTTCGCTCCGGTATGGAGTCAGACTAATGGGAGACTCGAACAGCGTCTCCCGAGCGACCACGAGGTACCGGGTGGAAAGGTCCACCGCTTGGCGTTGCAGATGCATTCGTGAGAATAGAATCTGGGTTCCGGCGGATCCGATATCGATGCACACACTCGTCAGGGTGACATTGTCTCGCTGCCAGAGAGGGTGATCCTCGACGGAGCCTTCAAGATTCGCGTCGGCATCGTAGCCATCCGGTGTGTGGTCGGGATCCGGGTGGTAGTGATCGTGGTACTTGTTCATGCGGATCAGTCTTTGTGGAGCATCCCACCCGATTCCCCTATGATCGAGCGCAGGATCCGCCTAGCCTTGTTATATGCGGCGAAACCGTCCGCGCCGAGCTCTTGAGGATAGTTAGTATGATACCAGCAGAGCCACCTGGTCCGCGGTTAGCTACACAGTCGTTCTTATTTGTCTCTCGTACTTTTGGAAAGCGATTGACGTCCTAAGGGGGAGTTAGTGAAGACGGATAAAGGCCGAATCCTCCCGCATGTACTGGTGCTCGCAGTGGTGTGTCTGATTCCTTTCTTGGCCTGGAGTCAGAATCCTTTTCCTGAGGGAGAAGCGCGGGACACCGTATTGCTGGTATGTAGTCAGTGCCATCCATTAACACGAATCATTGATGGTGACCTGACGGCTGGGGAGTGGGAGTTTATTCTTTATGACATGATCGCTCGCGGTGCGCCGGTGCATGTAGAAGACATAGAACGGGTAAGGCAATATCTGGTTGATAATTTCGGGACCGTCGATTGACCCATTTCGCCTATAGGGTCTGGCCGTTTTTAGTGGGTGATTTGAGTAGCTGAGGAGGACATCCAATGCGCGACCTGGTCGGAGACCTCATTAACGCAAAGCTATCGCGGCGCCAGTTTCTCGCTGCCATGTCTGCAGCCAGTTTCACTTCGGCTGCCGCCCAGTCCGCGTTCGAGTCGGCAGCGCCGTTCGTGCCCGGATCACCTATGCCAGAGAATTTCACCCGTACGGTGACTGGTACCGGCGCTGATCTTCTAGTGGAGCAAATGCTGGAAACGGGTGCGAAGTATTTATTCGTATCCAATGGTTCCGGGCTGGGCCCCGTTTGCGATTCTTTAGTGGATCATCCCGGTCTCCAATTGATTCAGGCAACTCATGAAGGCCAGCTTGTGGCCATCGCTGATGGTTACGCTAAGGCATCTGGAGAGACTGCATTTGGAATGTTCAGTCGGGTTGGGTTGCCTCATTCATCGTCCAATATGTACAACTCCATGAAGGACCGAACACCTCTGGTGCTTTTCAGTGATCATGCGGATGTAGATAGGGAAGGTACCGACAGCCACGAGGACATCGACGACTGGTTGGAAGCAGTTAAACCCTATACCAAGTGGCGCTGGACTGTACACGAGCCCGAACGGTTACCGGAATGGGTTCGTAGGGCCTATAAGGTTGCCGGGGTGCTTCCGGGTGGACCGACTCACGTTAGGATTCCTCGCGATCTTCTTTATAGGCCGAACTTGTCGGCGACCGTCTTCTCCGGTCAAGCGCTGGACATTCCAATGGAATTACGTCCCAGTGAGAACGACGTTGTACGAACGGCCCGATTTCTGCTCGATGCTTCGTCGCCGCTGTTGTACGTCGGTCCGGAGGTTAGCCAAACCGGTGCACGTGCTTCGGTGGTTGAGCTGGCCGAGTTGTTAGCAATTCCGGTGGTTCAGCACCGTAGTTTCTATGCGGATTTCCCCAATTTTCACCCCTTGTATCTTGGAGAACTGCCCAACGTTCAGCCTTATTTGCAGAGTTATCCCACACCGATTGATTGTTTCGTCAATTTCGGTGCGCGTTTCCCGTCCGATTGGAACTTGCAGAATCTCGCGGTCATTCATGCGAGCGTGGATCCGAGCAGTCTGGGGCGAAATGCTCCACTAGCGGGCGCGCTTGTCGGTCATCTTGACCAGGTGGCGCGGTCGTTGATCGAGGCGGTGAAGGACCTGGCGAGCCCCCAGCAGATAGAAGCACGGACAGCAGACCGGCGCGCTCGTTGTGCTGCCCACACAGCGCAGGTGCGTGCGGCACGTTTGGAGGCTGGCCGTCGCGTCGGTGGCGCTCCGGTTCCGTGGCAACGCCTGATGTACGAGCTGAACCAGCAACTGGATGCGGATGCCGTGGTTGTCGAGGAGCTCGGGACCGAGCAGAAAACACTCGGGTATTTCCCATTCGCCGACGATGCAAAGATGAAAATAGGTCGTACCGAGGGCCGGGCTCTGGGTTGGGGCGTCGGTGCTTCCGCCGGGGTCAAACTGGCTCTTCCCGACCGACAGGTGGTGTCGCTCCAGGGAGATGGTGGCTTCCTATTTGGCCAGACCGATTCTCTTTGGACAATGTCCCGATACGATATTCCGGTGATGACGGTCGTGACCAATAATCGAAGCTACGAGGAAACGCGTTGGCAGATCTTTAATCGCGGTGGGCGAGCAGGGCAGGCCGGACGCGACTATGTCTCTTATCTCGGTGACCCGGACGTTAATTTCACGAATTTAGCCGCCGCTTACAATATACCCGGGGCGGTCGTTTCCAATAGCGAAGAGTTGGCTCCAGCGATTCGCCAGGGTCTGCGCACTTTGAGGGAAGGTAGACCGTTTCTACTCGATGTCCACACCCGTACGCTGGGAGCTGGTGCGGAGCTGACCTGGTACCCGGACTTCTCGCTGGCCGATCAGCGGGCACGTAAGGTATGAACCTTCGTGGCGTGGTCACTCGACGGCGTTCCAGGGAAAGGGGTACGGTTTAGAACCGAGACTCAATGCCTATGGTCACTTGAATGGTCGTGTCCGTGCTGTTGAGCCATGATCGCCTCGCCCTCCGTGTAGCCCGTCATCAGTGCTTCGATCAACCGTTTCAGGGGATCCTCCTGTAATGGTTGATGTGCGGCCATGAATCCGGCTAATCGAGCGTATACCAATGGTTCCATGGAGAGTCGGTCGTAGCCGCTGACTTCCTCGGGAGCTCGGTTGAGCTCTGCCGCGGAACGCAAAGTGTTCCGAAAAAGGGTATCGAGATAGGCGTAAACGGGATCGCCATCCTGACCCTCGTCAGGGAGTGTTGCTAGATAACGTCGAGTATGGTCGATGAATCGGACGTAATACTCTTCCGCCAGGGATTCGTCGCTTTCAATATCTCCGCACATCAGATCTTTCTCCAATTAGTCTCGTCCGCTCCAGGCCAAGCCCATCGTTGCCCCGGCGGAGAGTTCCTCGACCGGTGACAGATGGTCCGCTCGGCATTGGCGGACATTTCCAGAACCGCGATGATAGTATCTTCCGTGACGAAGGGAGAGCCAGAGATGAGTGAAGAGAAAAATCTGGTTGTTGCAGCGGGCGTGTTGCTCGCATTAGTGCTGGCTGCACCCGTTCACTCGGATTCTGTGTCTGACTTTTACGAGGGTCGGCAGGTACGTCTCCTCATCGGTTACAGCGCCGGGGGTGGATACGATACCTACGCGCGGCTACTTGCACGGCATCTGGGCAAGCACATACCCGGCAACCCGACCGTCGTTCCCCAGAACATGCCTGGTGCGGGAAGCCTTACAGTAGCTAACTTCCTTTACAACGTCGCTCCGAAGGACGGTAGTGTGATCGGAACGTTCGCACGGGGTATGGCGATGGAACCGTTGTTGTCCGGCGATGGAACACGTTTCAACGCGAGTGAGTTTTCGTGGATTGGTAGTCTCAATAATGAGGTTAGTGTATGCGCCTCGTGGCACACCTCTGACGTTCGAACAATGCAGGATCTGGAAACCAGGGAACTCATTGTCGGGGGCACCGGCTCCGGGGCAGATACCGACACTTTCCCTATCGTGATGAGTAATTTGCTCACCGCAAACATCAAACTGATATCAGGTTACCCGGGTGGAAATGACGTTTTGTTGGCGATGGAACGCGGTGAGGTAGATGGCCGGTGTGGGTGGTCATGGTCCACCATTAAATCTCGCAACGCCGATTGGTTAGCTGAAGGTAGGATCAATATCCTCGTGCAACTTGCGTTGGAGAAACATCCGGATCTTGCGCACGTGCCGCTTATCACAGACTTTGCGGACAACGAGGACGAACTGATGGCGATGGAGCTGATCTTCGCGCGGCAGGTGATGGGGCGGCCTTACCTCGCTCCCCCGGGAATTCCGGCCGATCGACACGAAGTTCTGAGGCGTGCTTTCGACGCAACGACTCGCGACCCGGAGTTTCTCGCCGATGCTGAACGCATTCAGCTCGAACTCAACCCCGTCAACGGGGAGGAGATCGATGCTCTTATCGTTCGCATCTACGGGGCATCGGAAAACGCGATAGGACTCGCGTCTGATGCGATCGTCAATACCGCTAATAACAATCGATGAATTCAGGGCAGAGGAGGGCACCGTACCGCTCGCCGCCCGGGAACACTTGAGCGCCGGAGGACACTGAGTTGGACTTCAGCGCGCTCGAGTTCGCAATATCCGCCCTTAACATCATGCTTGATCCTGCTCGCCTCATGGTATTGGCGGCTGGAGTGCTTGTCGGGTTGACGATCGGAGTTATCCCGGGCCTTGGCGGAATCGTTGGCATTGCTCTACTGATTCCCTTCACCTTCGAGATGGATCCGTACTCGGCCTTTGCCTTCCTGATAGGGATCGGTGCAGTCACCACGACCTCCGACACTGTGCCCGCGGTTCTTTTCGGTGTCCCAGGAACGACCGGGTCTGCGGCAACGATCCTTGATGGTCATCCACTCGCGAAACGCGGTCAGGCGGGACGGGCTTTCGGAGCGGCTTATACCGCTTCTCTCCTCGGCGGGCTCGCCGGCGCTGTGCTGCTTGCGGTCAGCATTCCGGTGCTGCGCCCGGTGATTCTCTACCTTGGTTCCCCAGAGCTATTGGCCATTTGCGTATTCGGTATGTCGATGGTGGCAGTGCTTAGCGGGAAGGCGCCCCTGCGAGGGATGGTCGCTGGGGGAATAGGGCTGATGGTTGCCATGGTGGGTTCGGACCCACAGACGGGCACCATGCGGTGGACCTTCGACACGCTGTATCTGTGGGATGGTCTGCCGCTCGTGCCGATCACCTTGGGCTTATTCGCGTTGCCTGAACTCGCGGATCTTGCCATTCGGCGCCAAAGCATCGGCCGGCAGGCGAGAGTCGACACACGTTCGGGACAACTGCAGGGCATCCGGGACTCGTTGAAACGTTGGTGGTTGGTTCTCCGATGCAGTTGGATCGGTGCGGCCCTGGGAGCCGTCCCAGGGATGGGTGCTGCGGTCATCGATTGGCTTGCCTACGGCCATGCCCTGAAGACTGAAAAAGACACCGAGCGATTTGGTGAGGGGGATATCCGGGGCGTGATCGCCTCGGAGAGCTCCAACAATGCGAAGGAGGGCGGTGCCCTCGTGCCTACGCTGGCCTTTGGTGTTCCCGGCAGTGCGTCCATGGCGATCCTCCTGGGGGCGTTTACGATGCATGGCCTGGTGCCAGGTCCGAGGATGCTAACGGAGAATCTTGAGGTCACCTACTCGATCGTCTGGAGCCTCGCTTTGGCTAACGTGTTGGGCGCGGGCTTGTGTCTGACGTTCAGTAATCAGCTGGCGCGCGTTGCCACGATTCGAATGGGACTGCTGCTGCCTGTGGTTTTGGCCATCATCTTTCTCGGTGCGTTTCAAGGGTCTCGCCAATGGGGGGATCTCCACGTTCTCCTCGGGTTCGGGCTGTTCGGCTGGGTAATGAAGCAGCAGGGTTGGCCGCGTCCACCCCTGATTCTCGGAGTGGTGCTTGGTGATATCGTTGAGCGTTACCTGTTCATCTCTGTGAACCGGTACGACTGGGCATGGCTGAGCCGACCACTTGTCATTTTGTTTTTCACGCTCGCACTGCTTGGGCTGTTGGGACCGTTAGTGCGCAATCTCCGTGCGGCGGTTGGAAAAGGTTCCGGGCTTCGGCTACAGCCCCGGTTTTCCACGTCGGCGTTGTTCACGGTGAGCATTCTCGCGGTTCTGGTGGGATTCGTCCTGGTCACTTCACAATGGAACTTTGAGGCCCGAATTGTTCCGTTGGCCGTCGGATATACAGCCATGATCTGTGCGATTCTGAGTGTGATTAACGAAGTTTTTCTCCGATCGGCTACCGGTGCGGCCCTCGAAACGGAATCCAGCGCTGAGGCGAGCGGTAAAGGAGAAGCACTCACGTTGAATGGGCAGACCGTTCTCATAAGGGCGGCCGAGTTTTTTGCCTGGTGTGGTGGGTATTTATTATTGGCCCGCGTCACGGGTATGCTCCCCTCGATTTTTGTCTTTGTGGTGCTGGGTGTCCGGTTTTGGGGCCGCGAGACGATTGCGTGGGCGTTGGGGTTGGGAATAGGAGTTACCGCGTTCAGTTGGCTCCTATTCGATCGTGTTTTGTCGATACCCTGGCCTCAGAATTTGCTTGGGGGGATTTTTCCGGCGCTGCAACCTTTCTTGCGATGATGTCGCCGAGAGGCATGGATAAACCTTCGTTACTTACTTCAAAGAGAAAAGCTATGACAGACGCTCACGAACCTAAGTTCCTGTGTGATCCGTATCTCGATTGGGCCGAGGCAGAGGGCATACCGATGGTCGAGGACTTCGGTGTTGATCTGAATGAGGTCGAAACACGTCCGTGGGCCCGCATGGGTCTTGACGGGGCACTCGTGCATCTTAAGGGCCGAGGTGATTTTCTCTGCGTGTTCGTGCTCGATCTTCCTCCTGGAGGAAAGTCTTCACCCCAACGTCATGTCTTCGAAGAAGTCGTCTACGTGCTCGAAGGCCAGGGCAGTACGACTATCAAGACCCATGATGGCCAGACCCATAGCTTCGAGTGGAGCCAGGGGGGGCTTTTTGCTTTGCCGCTGAATGCTACGTATCAGCACTTCAACGGCAGTGGAAAATCCAGAGCACGCCTATCGTCAACAAACAATCTGCCAATGGTCTTGAACCTTTTTCACAACGACGCTTTTGTGTTCGACAATTCGTTCGATTTTGTGGAGCGAGAGGGCAAAGAGACATTCTTTTCCGGTGAGGGGGATTTCATCCCTAAGACGCCTGGTCGGCACATGTGGGAGACGAATTTTATTCCTGATTTGAGGCAGTTCGAACTCGTCAAGTGGGAGAAACGGGGAGCCGGTGGCTCGAATATGATGTTTGTTCTGGCGGACGGCACGATGCATGCCCATTCCTCGGAAATGCCGGTTGGTACCTACAAGAAGGCGCACCGCCATGGTGCGGACTTTCATGTGTCCTGCATTACCGGTACTGGCTATTCGTTATTGTGGTACGAAGATGATGCGGAATTTGTTCGGGTGGACTGGGATCATGGCGTCGTCTTTGCGCCACCCGACGGTATGTATCACCAGCATTTCAACACAAGCCCGACGCCAGCCCGATACCTCGCTATCGCGCTGGGCGGGTTACGTTACCCAATGGTTGCCGAGAAACGCGCGGTGTTCATGGGGATGGACGTCAACGTACGCGATGGTGGGGCACAGATCGAGTACGAGGACCAGGACGCCCGCATTCATGAGATTTATCTGGAGGCGTTGCGGGAAAATGGTGTCGATTCAGGTATGGGGCGTTTTCTGCAGGAAAACTGAGCGCTGATGACTGGGTGGTGTAGCTGAAATGGCAAGTTCAGAACCGAAATTTCTGTTTGACCCTTATCTCGATTGGGTGGAGAAAGAAGGTCCTGCGGTTACGGAGGGTCTTGGAATCGATCTGCTTGAAATCAAGACTACTCCTTGGCCTCGTTTGGGAGTCGATGGGGCCTTCGCGCATTTAAGGGGACGCGGTGACTTTGTCTCCATCTTTGTGATCGATATTCCTCCGGGTGGAAATACAGCGCCCCAGCGTCACCTTTTCGAGGAAGTCGTCTATGTTCTCGAGGGCCGCGGCAGTACGACCATCAAGACGTCGGATGGGGAGACACACAGCTTCGAGTGGGGGCCCAAGAGTCTTTTCGCGTTACCCTTGAACGCCGAGTATCGACACTTCAACGGGAGTGGTCGTTCTCGGGTAAGAATTGCCTCAACGAATAATCTCCCGGTGGTACTGAACGTTTTTCATAATGAGGCCTTCATTTTTAAAAACGATGCTTCCTTTCCAGAGCGCGCGGGCAAGGCTGGGTATTTTAGTGGTGAAGGCGAGTTCATTCCCAAACGACCCGGCCGCCACATGTGGGAGACGAACTTCGTGCCGGATGTTAGTGCTTTCGAGCTCCGTTCCTGGGATAAGCGAGGTGCTGGCAGCTCTAATATGAAGTTCATACTCGCCGACGGCACGATGCATGCACACTCTTCAGAGATGCCGGTTGGAACCTACAAGAAGGCGCATCGTCACGGCCCAGACTTTCACGTGTTTAATGTCACCGGCGGCGGATACTCGCTGTTGTGGTACGAGGATGATGAGGATTTCGAGAGGGTAAATTGGCGCCATGGCGTCGTTTTCGCCCCGCCAGACGGAATGTACCATCAGCATTACAATACGGGTAACCAGCCTGCTCGTTACCTAGCGATCGCCCTTGGGAGCCTTCGGTATCCATTTACGTCGGCCAAACGTCGGTTGTTTGAAGGGGTGGATGTGAACGTTCGTGATGGCGGCGCTCAGATAGAGTACGAAGATCAGGATCCACGCATCCATCAGATTTATCTTCGAGAGCTCGCAGCGAACGGTGTTGGTTCGCGGATGAACGAGTATATCGATGAGAATCTCTGAGTCATTTCCTTCGCGCAGATCAGAGTGGTTCCAGTCCGAGTTGTTTTTGCACGAGCTCGGATTCGATCATTTACATCCAACCGAAGAGGAGAAAAAGCAACTCAGCGAGATTATCTGGTCCACTGACAACATCGTGCTAAGGACGGTGGGTGTGGATATTGGGTCTTCCACTTCCCATCTCATGTTCTCCCGTGTCCATCTTCAACGACTCTCTGAGGCTTTATCGAGTCGCTTCGTGGTAGTGAATCGGGAAATGCTGTGGCGCTCACCGATATTACTGACACCTTATTCATCCGGTAGGACTATCGACGCTGAGAGATTGGGAGCGTTTATATCTGACGCATATAAAGAGGCCGGACTGACGCCCGAGGACATCGACAGTGGTGCGGTGATTCTCACAGGTGAGGCGCTCAAGCGACGTAACTCACGGGTCATCGCAGACCTCTTCGCAGACCAGTCGGGTAAATTCGTCTGCGCCTTGGCGGGCCATCATCTCGAGGCCGTCATGGCAGCGCATGGCTCTGGGGCGGTGGAATACTCTCGTCGTCACCATAAGACCGTCCTCAACGTGGACATCGGGGGCGGTACTACCAAATTGGCACTCGCACACGGCGGGAGCCTGCTCGGTCACGCGGCGGTAGCCGTTGGCGGCCGCCTCGTTGCTTTCGATGAAAGCGGGGCGTTGACGAGGATCGAGGAACCAGCGTTTCGAATCGCCGAGGAGGTAGGTGTAAAGCTCGTATACGGGGAGAAACTGACAGCCGATGATCGTGACAGAATGGTTAGCGCGATGGCAGACGTCGTGATCACTGCGAGCTGCCTCCGCCCTTGGGAGGGTTTAGGTGCAGCGTTGGCGCTAACGGAATGTCTGCCCGAAACGTCCCCTGTGGATGCTGTAACGTTTTCAGGCGGTGTGGCCGAGTACATCTTTGGTCGAGAGGAGGAGGGTCACTCCGATCTGGGTCGCGATCTCGCAGCTAGGATCGTAGAGGCACTCAGAGGGAAGCGAATCCCGTATCCGGTGTATGACCCCGGTAACGGCATCTGCGCTACTGTAATTGGCGCGTCGCAGTTCTCGGTGCAGGTGAGCGGCAACACGATTCTCATATCAGGTGAGGGGTCATTGCCGCTGCGCAACGTTCCCGTCGTGCATCTGACGACCCAACTTGATGGGGAGATTGACGCCGACGTCGTTGCTCAGGATATCGCTGCCGCGCTCGAGTCTTTCGACATCGTTGAGGGGGAGGTGCCGGCCGCGCTCGCTTTCCGCTGGCAGGGAGACCCGCTGCATTCGCGGTTACACGAACTGGCGTTCGGTATAACAAAGGGTTTTTCTCGGACGATCGCAGCGAAAGCGCCTCTTATCCTTTTGATGGATGGCGACATCGGGCGGACCTTGGGAGAGATACTACGACGAGAACTGAACGTCTCCGGGGACATTATATCTGTTGATGGTGTGCAGCTTAGGACTTTCGACTACGTAGACATAGGCGAGCTGATAGAGCCTACGCACGTGGTACCGCTCATCATTAAATCCCTGCTCTTTTCCACGGGCGATTCGGATTAACGCAGTACGCGCTAATACCCTAAGCCGCGATGCGAAGTTTTTGGGCTTGGTGTCATCCGGGCACTTCGTGAGTCACTTCCTGACATTGACCCTGCCGCCTCTTTTTCCCTTTCTCCGAGCCGATTTCGACCTGGGTTACACAGAGCTGGGTTTGATCATGACGCTTTACGCTGCTGCCACCGGAATATTCCAGGTTCCTATGGGAATGCTGGTGGATAGGAAAGGCGCTTTCCCATTGTTGTTGACGGGTCTAACGGTGCTGTGCCTCTCCGTAGCCGGAATTGGGCTGACAAATTCACCTTGGACACTAGGGGCTTTGGCCGTACTGGCAGGCTCGGCTAACAGCGTTTTCCATCCCGCCAATTACGCGATCCTTGGTGCGACTGTAAACCCTAGTCGACTCGGACGGGCTTTCGGGGTCCACACTTTCGCTGGTCATTTTGGCAATGCACTGGCGCCCATCACGATCATCTTCCTGGCGGTAACTTGGGGTTGGCGTGCGGCTTTGGTGACGGTCGGTGCCATGGGGCTGATGGTAACCGGCGCGATCTTGTTAAGTGGTAATCCTGGTGATGGCGATACGCAGGTGGCGCGACGTTCCGAACGGGCTAGGGATGGAGGGAAGAACCAAGAGTCCAATTCTTTAAAGTTTCTTTTCTCTTCTCCACTTTTGAAACTTTTCCTTTTCTTCGTGCTGACGGCGGCCGCATCCAACGGGATGCAAACTTTCTCTGTGACCGCCTTGGTCATGCTTTTCGACACGCCGCTAGTGACTGCAAGTGCTGCGCTGACAGTTTTTTTGTTTGCGTCGTCAGTCGGTATTCTCGCGGGGGGAATACTGGCCGACTTTACAAGCCGGCACGATCTCGTGGCGGCGTTGGCGTTCGCGCTTACCGCCGCCATTATTGCGCTGGTGGGTTCCGTCGCTCTACCTGCGTTTCTGCTGATGTTGCTAATGGGGACGGCGGGCCTACTTCAAGGAGTTATTCGCCCCGCGCGTGACATGCTTGTGCATGCGGCAGCCCCAGAGGGTGCCACGGGTAAGGTGTTTGGTTTCGTCACGACGGGTATCAATGTCGGCGGTGCCCTCATGCCCCTCCTTCTGGGATGGCTAGTGGATCGGGGTGCTGCGGAGGGGGTGTTTTGGCTCATAGCCCTTGTCATGGTGTTGGCTCTTGTGACGGTGCTTACCACCCGCCAACCGACCGGGCCGATCAGGGTTCCTCAGGAATACGATTGAGGTACTTGGCAGCATTGAGGGCGGCGCGGCTAGGTCGCAGCTCTCAGGCTTGGTGTGAGAAGCTGATATGATTCGCGGTCCTTTAAGATTGGGTCTACGAGACCGAAGAGTATGAAAAAAGACATTACGAACCTCCGTTCTACGTTGGAGTGGCTGCAGGAGCAGGGAGACGTTATTGAAACGGACAAGGAAGTGGATCCAGATCTCGAGCTCACGGGTCTACAGAAACATCTAGATGGCGGCCCGGTGATGCTCTTTAATAATGTCAAAGGCAAGCCACATGCACGGGCCATCACAAATCTTTTCTCTGACATCGAGGTGATTGACAGGATTTTCGACTATGAAGATCCCGTGCAGCGCACAAAGAAAATTGCCGAGTGCATTGAGCAGCCGCTTCCACCACGCGAAATTCCGCAGGAAGACGCACCCTGTCAGGAGACAGTTCTTACGGATGATCTTGACGTCAACAAATGGATAACCGCGATTCGTCACACCAAGCTAGAGACAGAGCTCACTGTTGGCTCGGGAATATCGTGCGTTGTTGGAGATTATTTCAACGGCGGTAGCCACATTGGTTACAACCGAATGAATTTTCGTTGGGGTAACGTTGGTACTTTCCAGATCTCGCCTGGGTCGCATATGTGGCAGGTGATGACCAAACATTACAAGGACGAGCAACCAATCCCACTGACCATGTGTTTCGGTGTCCCGCCTGCATGCACACTGGTGGCGGGCGGTGGCTTTGATTATGCGTTACTGCCTAAGGGTTGTGACGAGATTGGGATGGCAGGTGCCGCTCAGGGCTCGCCGGTCAACATCGTCAAAGCACGCACGGTTGAGAATGCTTGGGCTATTGCCGAGTCCGAGTATGTCCTGGAAGGTTATTTGTATCCCCGGGATAAGCGTTATGAAACCAGGGAGGCTGAGGAAGCCGATGTGCAGGGCAAGTATTTCTTCCATCCGGAATGGGCCGGTTATATGGGTAAGGCTTACAAGGCACCGACCTTCCACGTTACCGCCATCACGATGCGCGATCCGAAAACCCGTCCCATCATTTATCCACTCGGCGTTCACATGTCGGACTGCATCAACATCGATACGACTGTGCGCGAATCGGCGATTTTCGGGCTCTGCGAGCGGGTGCAGCCTGGGATCGTGCAGGATGTTCATATTCCGTACAGCATGACCGACTGGGGTGGTTGCATAATTCAGGTAAAGAAACGCAACAAAATTGAAGAGGGTTGGCAAAGAAACTTCCTGTCAGCCATCCTTTCCTGTTCTCAGGGTATGCGCTTGGCAATCGCTGTGAGCGAGGATGTGGATATCTATTCCATGGACGACATCATGTGGTGTCTTACGACACGAGTGAATCCCCGTGCCGATATACTCAATCCTCTCCCTGGCGGTCGTGGGCAGACGTTTATGCCTTCGGAACGCATGACCGCGGGGGATAAACAATGGACAGCATCGAACACCGAGTTTGAGGGTGGTATGGGAATCGATGCCACTGTGCCTTATGGATACGAGCAAGACTTCCACCGACCGGTTTACCCCATCGATCATGTCAAGCCGGAGGATTTCTTTACCGACGCCCAGATCGAAAATGCCAAGTCCCGGATGGCGGGTTGGGTAATTTCGTTGGCCCGTACTGGAAGGTAACGGGCGGCAGGAGCAAGTCCCTAGGAGAGGCGTCCCGATGTTGTCCGGAATTCGGGTGCTCGATTTCACCAACCAGCTGGGTTGGATAGCCGGCCGCATTCTTGCGGACCTCGGGGCTGACGTCGTCAAGGTCGAACCTCCGGATCTGGATATCACCGACTCAGCGTGGCAGGCCCACAATTTAAACAAACGTAGCTTGGCACTGGACATTACGACGAAGGCGGGCGAGGAGGCCGTGTTCGCGTTGGCGCCCTTTGCGGATATTCTTCTCCAGACGGCTTTGCCCGGGAGCTCTGAGGCGGAGTTTTTTGACGAAAGCGGTTTTCGGGAGAAAAACCTGCATTTGATTCAAGTGTCCATCACTCCCTTCGGTCGGGGCGGGCCTCGCTCGTGCTGGTTGGCTAACGACTTGGAGCTGATGGCTGCCAGTGGCGCCATGTCTCTTGCGGGGGAGGCCGAAGGCATGCCGGTCCGCATCTCTTCACCTCAATCCGGCGGGTGGGCTGGAGTTGCCGCTGCAACGGGAGCGCTGACGGCACTCAAGGCACGGGAGCGGACAGGGCGGGGTCAACTGGTGGACGTTTCCGCCCAGGCTGCAATTATCGCTGCGTTGGCCAACGCACCTACTTTTTATGATTTAGAAGGCACTGTTCCGACCCGCGCGGGTGCTTTCGTGACCGGGCGATCGGTTGAGGGAGCCCGTTACCGCGTGTTTTGGCCGTGTCAGGACGGCTACATAAACTTCATTCTTTATGGGGGGATTGCGGGCCGACGCACCAATCAGGCGCTTGTAGATTGGATCTGTGAGGATGGGGAAGAGCCAGGGGTTCTAACCAAGATAAACTGGGATCATTTCAGTCCGACAGAATTGACCCAAAACGAAGTTGACGCGATCGAGGAGCCGATCGGTCGCTTCATGCGTCGCCTTACGAAGCGTGAATTTCTAGATGGCGCGTGCGCAAGAGACATGCTTGGGTATCCTGTCTCCACGGTTGCTGACATCGCTGCCGATCCCCAGCTGGAAGCTCGGGCGTTCTGGAGCGACCAAACTGACCTAGATGGAAACACCCGTCGCTACTGTGGCAGCTTCGGTGTAGTAGACGGGCAACGTTTGCCAATCCGACAGCCGACTGGTCGGTCTGTGACATTGGCAGAGCTTATTGAGGCACCTAATGTTCCGCGTGGTGGTGCAGAGGGGTCCGAAAAAGTGCCTCCCGCTACTGATGAGGCTAGGGCCCTCGGCGGCGTTAAAGTTGCAGTGTTCGGTGGGTATGCAGCGGGTCCCTGGATCGGGAAGCTTCTCGCAAATTTCGGCGCTGTTGTGGTTCACGTGGAGTCTGCCGATCGACCTGACGGGTTTCGCATGGAGTACCCGCCATTCAAAGACGACGAGCCCGGGGTTAATAGGGGTGGCACATTTGCGTTCTTCAACGACTCCAAGCTCGCCGTAACCCTCGATATCAAAAAGCCGGGCGGGGTTCGGCTTGCGCGCAGGCTAGTCGATTGGTGCGATATCGTGATCGAGAACATGCGCCCGGGCGTGATGGCCAGGCTTGGGCTTGGTTACGAGACGCTTATCGAGACGAACCCGGACCTCATACAGCTTTCTACATGTAACATGGGCCAGACAGGCCCTCGGGCTCGAACCCCGGGTTTCGGATCGCAGCTCTCAGCGATGGCCGGTTTCTGCGAGCTAGCGGGCGAACCCGCTGGGTCACCGATGCTTCTCTATGGCCCCTACATTGATTTCATAGCCGCTTTTTACGGTACATCGGCGGCACTTGCCGCGCTGGAACAACGACGGGCTAGCGGTAAGGGGGCGCAGATTGATCTGTCCCAATACGAATGCGGCCTTTCATTCCTAGCAGGGGAGCTGCTGGATTTTCATGCCGGAGGTGGCATCGCCAAGCGCAGGGGTAATGATGATCCGGCGGCTGCACCCCATGGGGCGTTCCTGGGTTCGGATGGCCGGTGGCTGGTCTTGAGCTGTTGGAGCGACGAGGAATTCAGGCGGCTCGCCCACGCCGTTGGCGAGGGATCGTGGGCAGGGGAAAAACGTTTCGCGACCCTCTCGGCCCGGCAGGAGAACGCTTCGTTTCTAACCGAGGGTATCAACCGGTGGTGCAGCACCCGGACAGCACAGGAGACCGTCAGCGCCCTTCAGGAGTCCCGGGTTCACGCCTACGTTGTTAACACGGTGGCGGATCTGTTTTCCGACCCGCAACTCCTGCAGCGTGGGACGTGGCGGATTCGGAGGCACCCGGTTATCGGGGAGCAGGCGTATTATTTTCCTGGTTTCGACCTCTCCGATAATCCAGGCGATGTGACTACTGCCGGTCCCCTTCTCGGAGCGGACAACGAGCGTGTTTATCGAGATTTCTTGGGTTTGACCGAAGGGGAGATCGGACAATATCGTGAGAGTGGAGTGATTGGTTAAGGCAGGTCGCGCGAAGTGGAATTTATGATGAGAAGAGTTCTCGGTTGCCGATCACCTCAAGGTTCAGGGGCGGCTAGAGTGTTGGTGATGGCCTTATTCGTTCTTGCGGTACCCGGAAGCGGGTATGCACAGGAAAGGTACAACTTGGCACTCATGGGGGCTAGCCCTGGAGGGTTGTGGTCCTTACTTGGAGCAGGGATTAACTCGGCGGTCGTCAGTGAGCACCCAGGTTCAGTAGTGACCTATCAACAGTCCGGGGGGCGGGTTGCTAACGTTAGGTTGGTGAGCGAGGGTCGAGCCGATCTGGGAATAGTGCACGACGTTGAGCTCAAAGCTGCCGTTGAGGGGAGCGCACCTTTTCAACAGCCGGTAATGAATCTGAGGGTCATCGCCTATCTTTACGCCTGGGCACCAATGCAGCTCGTCATTACCCGAGCGTTTGCAGATCGGTATGGTATCGAGACCCTGCGGGACCTCATCACAACCGAGGCGCCGGTTCGCATGGGGGTTAACACTCGAGGCAATATGGTCCAAGAGGTCAATCGTTCGATATTTGGTGCCTATGGCGTTACCTATGAGGATGTTGAAAGTTGGGGAGGGCAGGTAGTTTTTGCAGCATCGAACGAGATGGCCACCCTGATGGCGAACCGTCGTATTGATATGTCAAGCAATGGTGTGTTTGCGCCGAACAATTCAATTCTTCAATCGAGCAATTCGGTTGAGGTCATCATGCTGCCGCTTCACGAGGAGGCAATAGACATAGTCTCCGATATCACGGGAGCTCGGGCTTATACGGTTCCCGCTGGTGCTTACGAATGGCTTGATCATGACGTCCCTACGATCGCTCTAGGAGCCGAGCTGATCGTGAACGAGACTCTGCCAGATCAGCAAGCCTACGATCTGGCTCGAGCATTGATGGAAAACATCGACAGGTTGCGCGGCGTGCATCGAGCTATGAGTGATCTGACCCCAGAGTTCATGGTTTCTCAGAGCATCGTTCCATACCATCCCGGTGCGCTGCGTTATTACCGTGAAGTTGGGCTCGTCGATTAGCCTCAAAGGCGAGGGTATGAACGCGGTTCGCTTCCTCTTTTCGATCGGTGCGAGACGTCGGCTTGAGGGGGGCTTTCGCCAGATCGTGTGGTTCTATTCCGCGTGTCTCGCGTTATGGGCTATTTGGGCGGCAACCCTGGCGCTCATCGATCCATTGGCGCACGGAGCTATCTTTGTCTGTTTCATGCTCGGACTGATGTTTCTTGTGGTGGCCCCGGGCGACAAGGGTGGAGGGGCCACGCCATGGGTCGGCGATTACATCCTGTCTGGCGCGAGCATCCTATGTGGTCTCTATTTCATTGTCTCTGCCGAGCGTGTTTCCGGCCGAATCTCATTGTTAGATCCGCTGACCGATCTGGATTTGCTTTTTGGAACTGCGCTTTGGTTGCTCGCATTAGAAGCCACTCGCCGTGCCGTCGGTCTCGCGCTTATGCTCGTTGTCATTACGTTTGTTTTCTACAACCTTTTTGGCCATCTGATTGACGGTGTGATGTCGCACGGTTTTATTAGCTACGAGCACTTTCTTGATCAGTCTATATTCACAACGAATGGGATCTTCGGTGCCCCAATCCGTGTGGCCGCTACGTACGCCTTCTTGTTCGTGTGTTTCGGCGTTTTTCTACAACGAGCCGGAGGGAGCGCCTTTTTCTTTAATCTAGCCTCGGCCATCACCGGTCGTAGCCCGGGGGGGGCGGCAAAGGTGGCAATTGCTTCTTCCGCGCTTTACGGGACCATGTCCGGAAGCCCCACGTCGGATGTCGTGACCACGGGGTCCATTACCATACCGATGATGCGGCGATTGGGTTACTCGCCCGTACTCGCGGGCGCTGTAGAGGTAGCTGCATCTACGGGCGGTAGTATCCTGCCTCCCGTCATGGGCTCTGCCGTATTTATCTTGGTGGAATTTACCGGGATTAGCTACCAGACTGTCGTGGTTGCGGCATTGATCCCGGCATTTCTGTTTTATCTCGCCCTATACGCTCAAGTCCATCTCAGCGCGTTACGTTTGGGGCTGGACGGGCTGGAGGCCTCGGAGTCTCACCAGGCGCGGAACACACTTCGAAACGGGGGCGTGTTCGTGATACCCCTCCTGGTGATCGTGGGAGCGCTTGCAATGGGCTTCACCCCCACTTTCGCAGCGGTATTCGGGGCTCTGGCGGCTATCGTCTCGTCGTTACCGAGAAGGGAAACGCGTATAAACATACGAGGGATTTACGAAGGTTTGGCTGAGACGAGCCTGCGGATGGTGCCGGTTATGGCGGCCTGCGCAGCTGCCGGTTTAGTGGTCGGGGGCATCAGTATCACGGGCTTGGCAGGAAAATTTTCCTATATCGTGCTTGCCCTGGCGGGTGAGAGCCAGATCCTGACCTTCGCCGTAGCCGGGGTACTTTGTATTCTCCTGGGTATGGGGATGCCTACTCCAAGTGCGTACATTCTCGCCGCGGTTCTTATTGCTGATGTGTTAATTGTGCCTGGGGTGGAAGTTTTAACCGCACACATGTTCCTGCTTTTCTTCTCAGTGTTATCTGCGATCACGCCGCCTGTTGCTGTGGCCGCATATGCTGCATCATCCATCGCGGAAGCTAACCCACTGGCTATCGCTGTGGCTGCTTTGCGCCTCTCCCTCGTTCTTTTCCTCGTGCCCTTTGCGTTTGTCTACGTTCCCGGTCTGCTCGCCCAAGGTTCGCCAGGGGAAATTGCGATAGCGTTGGTTTTTGCGATACCGGGTGTTCTTGCGCTAGCGGTAGCCAGCGAAGGGTATTGGAGAGGGGTGTTGCAGAGTTGGCAGCGTATTGGCGTGGGATGCGCGGGAATGGGTTTGCTGTTTGCACCAGCCTTTTTCAGAGGGATTTGAGTGCAATTAAAACATGTCTACTAAACAGAGCTTTAGATTCTCTTGTTCAAGTAAAATCGTTTTTCTGTGGCTGGGTACGGGCTGACTTGTGCTCTCCTGGCGTTGGATGGATGGAGAAGGTGAAGTTCTTCACCCTCCCAAACCGTGCACTTTTGGAACGGTGCGGCCCGAGCGGATTAATCTTACAATTCTGTCGGTTAGCCACGATCCTGGCTGCGCGTCAAAAATTTTCCCAGGGAGGGCATTTAACACGTGAATGATGATGACAGAGGGCTGAGGACGCGGATTCGTAATCGTGCACTGGCGCTCGGGGCGTTGGTGCTGTTTCTCTATGTTGGATTCATGGTCCTCGTGTGGGTGAAGAATCCGAGTTTGGTTGGTCAGTAGCGCCAGCGAAGAGTTCGGCGAAGGCCTGACGAAGGCGACACGATGACTACCAATCGCGCGTTTCTGATGACCCTCTTCGTTCTATTGTTCTCTGCTCTCGTCTCATTGGGCCTATGGCAATTGCGTCGAGCCGATGAGCGGGAAGCCTCACAGGATCGTTTCGCTTTGGGCCGTGATCTTCCTGCGCTCACCGCGCCCTTATCCAATCAGGGGATTGAAGAATACCGTTACCGGCGGCTTGAACTCAGAGGTCGATATCTTTCTTCGAGGCAGGTGTTATTGGACAGCATGATCCACGAGGGTCGTGCAGGCTACCACGTGCTGACGCCATTTCTACCCCTTAACGATTCACGTTGGGTTCTGGTTAACCGGGGCTGGGTCGAAGCAGATCCCGACCGCCGTGTGTTGCCGGGGGTTGAGGTAGGGGAGACGATCCGTGTGGTAACTGGTCAGTTAGATGCAATGCCTCGCCCCGGTTTGGAGCTAGGAGGTTCAATTGGGCCTGAAGGTTGGCCACTGGTTGCGTTGTTTCCGCGCCCCGAAGAGCTGGAGGAACGGTTCGGGGAACCTCTTATGGGCTATCAGCTCTTGCTTGATGCTGAGATGCCCGACGGGTACGTGCGCCAGTGGCAGTTGCGCATGCTGTCTCCGGAGAGGCATGTTGGATACGCCATCCAGTGGTTCTCTCTGGCAGGCACGCTTCTCGTAATTGCGGTCATCCTGGGTTTGCGCGCTCGCAAGTTCAGCGCAGAGGGATGACATTAGACCCTGAGCGGGGGCACAATAAGCAACCCGCAACAACGCCCAGCAGAAAACCTTCGGAGTGATTAATGGCTAGACTTCTTTGGGGCATCCCTTTCGCCTTCGTGGCCACTGTCGTAGCAGCGAGGCTCGCGTTCGAGTTCACCGCCCCTGTATTTAGTGGGCCGGTCACTGACCCTTGGGCCCAGAGCAGGATGGAATTCGTTTCTTGGAATAATGAGCAGTGGACCGGTTGGGTGCGCGAGGAGCGCTTTGAGCAAACGCCTGAAAACACCGTCGATTGGCACCGTCACTCCAACCCAAGCCTGGCATATATCGACTGGGACGGGGAACATTGGCAGGCAAAGATCGAAGGAGAGGCGTTTGTTCTAGCCCACAGGGGAAACTGGGGTGGTCCCACCGAGAGCGCCAGCGCGATTCGATATCGGGATTGGTCGGGCCAGAAACGGCTTCGAACACTGGCCCAATTGCAGCGTTAAAAAAGCACTTTGAACTCCGTCGCCTCTTGCCCTATTATGCCGCCTGCATGGACCAAAAGCAGGACCTGAAATAGCCACGGATTAAGGTACGCAGCTGTCTGTTCTGACGCAGGGCCTATGATTTCACAAAGCTTTATGCATAAAACTCTCACGGTGAGGGCAATGAGGCCCTTCGTCGGCCTCCGACGTGTATCTGGGTTCGTAGGCGCGGCGCTAGCGCTATTTTCTGTGGGTGCCGTAGCTCAGGGGTGGGATATGCGCCCGGGCGTCACCGAGCTGAGCCAGCACATCCAGACTCTCCATCACATCAGTCTGTGGGTCTGCATCGTAGTCGGCATGGCCGTTTTTGGCGCCATGTTCTATACGATCATTGCCCATCGGCGCTCTAAGCACCCAGTGCCGGCGACGTTCCACCACAACACCAAAGTGGAAGTGATCTGGACGGTTATTCCGACTTTGATTCTTGTCGGTATGGCCGTGCCCGCAACGCTTGCGCTAATAGAGGTCGAAGACAACAGCAATTCCGACCTCACGGTCCTCGTTACCGGGTCGCAGTGGAAGTGGCACTATCAGTATCTTGAGGCAGGCATCGGTTTTTACAGCAATATGACGACGCCTATCGAGCAGATTAACAACACCGAACCCAAAGGGGAGAACTACCTGCTGGAGGTCGACAACCCTCTGGTGATTCCCACCAACCTGAAGGTGCGGTTCCTGATGGCATCCGACGATGTTATTCACTCTTGGTGGGTGCCTGATTTTGCAGTGAAGCAGGACGCTATCCCGGGGTTTATCAATGAAGCTTGGACGCGCGTTGAGCAGCCAGGCATCTACCGTGGCCAGTGCACGGAACTTTGCGGAATGAACCACGCGTTCATGCCTGTTGTGGTGGAGGTACGCCCCGAAGAGGAATTCCTTGCCTGGATAGAGGACCAGCGAATAGCCGGCGAGCTCGCTGGTGAGGCAGCGGTCGCTGCCCGAAGCCGTGACTGGTCGATGGAGGAACTCGTGCCGATGGGTCAGGAGGTCTATATGGACCACTGCGCAACTTGCCATATGCCCGATGGGTCGGGTCAGGGCATCAGGTACCCCGCACTAGCCGAAGGTGTCGTTCCAACCGGGCCGGTCGAAACGCATATCGACACGGTTATGAACGGCGTGGCCGACACGGAGATGCAGGCCTGGGCGCCACAGCTCAGCGACCTCGAGATCGCGGCAGTAATTACCTATGAACGTAATGCGCTCGGTAACGGCATGGGCGATATCGTGCAACCGCTCACCATTTTCAACGCTCGCTAGGTAAACCAAGAATGATTGCGCACGCAGAAACCATACCCCCGGCTCGACATCCGCTTGTGAGCTTTATTCTGCGGTGGACTTTGACGACCAACCATAAGGAGATCGGCACCCTCTATTTGTCGCTGAGCTTCCTTTTGTTCCTGATCGGCGGGGCGATGGCGATGATCTTTCGTGCTGAGCTCGCTGAGCCGGGACTGCAGTTCGTCGCGGCGGATTTCTACAACCAGATGGTCACCCTGCACGGGTTGGTCATGGTGTTCGGGGCGGTCATGCCCGCATTCGTGGGGCTGGCTAATTGGATGATACCGCTGATGATCGGGGCCCCCGACATGGCGCTTCCTCGGCTCAACAACTTCAGTTTTTGGATCCTACCATTTGCATTCTTCATGCTGCTTTCGTCTTTGTTTATGGAGGGTGGCGCGCCGAATTTTGGCTGGACACTGTACGCACCTTTATCGACTACCTATGGTCCCCCAAGTACGGACTTCCTGATCTTCGGTGTGCACCTGATGGGAATATCTTCGATCCTGGGTGCGATCAACATTATCGTCACTATCTTTAATTTGCGCGCGCCAGGTATGACGTTAATGAAGATGCCATTGTTCGTTTGGACATGGCTGATCACAGCATTCCTGCTCATCATGGCCATGCCGGTGTTGGCCGGCGTCGTCACCATGATGCTTACGGATCGACATTTCGGGACGAGCTTTTTCGAGGCGTCTGGTGGCGGTGATCCGCTGATCTTCCAGCACGTCTTTTGGTTTTTCGGGCACCCGGAGGTCTACATCATGATCCTCCCGGGATTCGGTATTGCCTCGCAGATCATCCCGACGTTCGCGCGTAAAAAACTATTTGGCTATCCCTCCATGGTTTACGCGACTGCTGCCATTGCGCTCTTGTCATTCGTCGTGTGGGGACACCACATGTTCGCAACTGGCATGCCTTTGGCCACTGAGTTGTACTTCATGTACGCGACGATGTTGATCGCCATACCTACCGGGGTAAAGGTGTTTAATTGGGTGGCCACCATGTGGCGTGGTTCAATGACCTTCGAAACGCCAATGCTTTTCGCCCTCGGTTTTGTGGTGATGTTCACTATCGGTGGGTTATCTGGACTCATGCTGGCCATCGCCCCGGTCGATTTTCAGTATCACGACACTTTCTTCGTGGTGGCACACATTCACTACGTCCTTTACCCAGGTGCGATATTCGCCACCATGGCCGCGGTCTACTATTGGCTGCCTAAATGGTGCGGGAATATGTACAACGAAACGTTGGGTAAGATCCATTTCTGGACGGCGGTGGTTGCACTCAATCTCACGTTCTTTCCGATGCATTTCGTGGGATTGGCTGGCATGCCGCGGCGGATCGTCGATTATGCGCTGCCGTATACCGGCATGAATACGTTTGCGAGCTTTGGTGCCTTTCTCCTGGGTGCAACGCAGATTCTCTTTCTCTACATCGTGATTAAGACTGTGCGTGGAGGCGAGAAGGCGACCGGTCAGGTTTGGGAAAGTGCGGAAGGACTGGAATGGACGGTTCCTTCACCGGCCCCGCTCCACACATTCGAAACGCCACCGCGGGTGGACTAGTGGATGTATATGGGTCCGGGTAGCCGACGATGACAGACAGCAAAAACCAGCAACGTAAGCACATGGTGCTCTTGGGGTTGGTGGCCGTGAGCATGTTCGGCTTCGCATATGCACTGGTCCCGCTGTACGAGATTTTCTGCGATCTGACTGGCTTCAATGGTCGAACATTTTCGCAGACCACCGCGGCAGAAGCGCCCAGCGATGCAATCGGTCGTGAAGTAACGATCCAGTTCTTATCGAAAGTTGGTCGCGGTATGCCGTGGGAGTTTCGACCGACAGAAAGCCGGATGCAGGTCCGGGTGGGGGAGGTGAGCGAGACCCGTTACTACGCGCGCAACTATGCCAACCAGGATGTTACCGGACAGGCGGTTCCGAGTGTGACACCAGGTTTTGCGGCACCCTCTCTTCATAAGATTGAGTGCTTTTGTTTCACCCAGCAGACCTTAGAGGCCGGTGAGGAAGTGGAGATGCCTGTCCGCTTCTACGTCGACGATGATCTGCCGGCTGATGTGGGGACGTTGACCTTGTCCTATTCGCTGTATCCGGTCTCCGCATCCAAAATGGCCTCTGTCCCCATTGAGGAGGTTGCTGCGGTCCATACTGAGGAGCACGCTGCGACCCACACCGAGGAGCACCCATGAGCCACGACGATACATCCGGCCCGGTAAGCGAACCGCCGGACTATTACGTGCCGCACAGCAGTGCGTGGCCAATCATAGGCTCAACGGCGTTGTTCGTTACCGCGTATGGGGCCGGAAACTTTATCCAGCAGAGTACCGATAAGGTCCCGACGGCTACTGGTAACTCTGGGTTCTGGATCTTATTGGTCGGACTCGCCGCGACTGCATACATGATGTACGGGTGGTTTGGGACCGTCGTTAAAGAAAATCTTAGGGGCCTGGTTAGTGCGAAACTCGATCGTTCTTTCCGGCAGTCAATGTTCTGGTTCATTATCTCAGAGGTGATGTTTTTCGCGGCGTTCTTCGGTGCGCTTTTCCATGCGAGGCTCATTACTGTGCCGTGGCTGGCAGGTGCGGGTAATAACCTCGAGACTCATTTGATTTTGTGGCCGGATTTCGCAGATGTTTGGCCGCTTTTCATGACGCCCGGTGGTGGCGTGACGGAGGCCATGGCGGCGTGGGGGCTGCCTTTCATCAACACGGTCATTCTCGTCACCAGCAGCGTCACGGTCACATTCGCTCATTGGGCTCTGAAGAATAACCAGAGGCAGGGGTTGAAGTTATGGCTCGCGCTGACCGTTGCGCTAGGGGCTATATTTTTGGTCCTCCAGGTCGTTGAATACGTTGAGGCTTATCACGAGTTGGGCTTGACCATTGCTTCGGGAATTTACGGGTCTACCTTCTTTATGCTGACAGGGTTCCACGGTGCCCATGTGACGCTCGGTACGACCATGTTGGCCGTCATGCTGATACGGGTTATGAAAGGCCACTTCACATCAGATGACCATTTCGCGTTCGAGGCCACGAGCTGGTATTGGCATTTCGTTGATGTGATCTGGCTGTTTTTGTTTACGTTCGTCTACTGGTTTTAACTTCCAGGAATCATGACCCTTGTAATGAAACCAAACGCCAGTAGAGCAAGCAACACGATAGCGAGCCCCACG
>CAYLKA010000006.1:0-11751 GCA_964384125.1 uncultured Gammaproteobacteria bacterium
CCAGAGGAAACGTTTGGTGATCATGAAGCAGGCCAACGGCCAGAGCAGATGACAAATATTCCAGCTCCTACCCGACCTCGAAAGCATACTGAGAATCAACAATGTGTGTTCTGCGATTTAGGTAGAAATAGGATTGTGAGCAACCATGAGAATTTTGTCGTCATAAGAGACTTGCATCCAGTAACCAGCCTGCACTCCCTTATAATTCCGAAAAGGCACGCTGAAACGTTGTTTGATCTGGAAAAGATCGAGATTGAGGAACTGCCAGTCATTATAAACACCCTTAAAAAAGAGCTTTTATCGATCGATACAACTATTTCAGGATTTAACATCGGAACCAATATAGGTGAGTCTGCTGGACAGACCATTTTCCATTGTCATGTTCATGTTATTCCTCGTCGATCAGGTGACATTAGTGACCCGCGTGGTGGTGTTAGGGGAGTAATTCCAGAAAAACAAAAGTACGATTATTGATGGAATTAGAATGTATACGTTTTGGTGCAGATATTTCTGACCAAGAGCCAGCTTTCTAAAACCACCACATTTCGCCATATTTCATAACCTAACCGCCTAATTTCCCTTCCTTGTTCTAGCCCTTAAATACGCAGTCTATTCTTGGTCAGGCTCTTCGTCTTCTTTAGAAGCGTTTCGGTTCAGGTTATCGACCAACCCCTTAAACATCTCATCATTCCGAGCTTTAAGGCTGGGGTCGACCACGTTCACTACCTTCGACAAATCCACGGTAGATTTCCTCTGATACGACTTTGTCTGAGCTTCTTCCTTCGGTGAGTCTTTTTTAGATGTCATAGACTGACCTCCTCTTATGAGGAGATTGGGCACCCACCCAACCATTTCAATCCCCCAAAGTTACCCCCAAAGTTACCCCACTTTCCCAGTGGATGGCAACAGATGGCGTTGGAAACCTTTGGATTTAAAAATCCATAAATACAGAGAGTTATGGGCGTTATTGGATCTCTCTGGATCTACTCGGAAGGGAAAATGGAGGCTAGGCCCGGAATCGAACCGAGGTCCGCGGCTTTGCAGGCCGCTGCATAACCACTCTGCCACCTAGCCATACTGCCTTCAGGAATAGGATAGCCCGTTTGCCAATCTCTAGAAAGCCGACTCCCCGGTTAATACACGGCCGACGACGAGCTGGTGAATACTCTCTGTGCCTTCATAGGTAACGACACTCTCTAAATTCAGCATGTGTCGAATAGCTACGTGCTCAACACTAATACCTGCGCCACCCAGCATATCCCGACAATCGCGAGCGATATCGAGCGCCATGCGGACGTTGTTCCATTTGGCAAGGGAAACCTGGACGCTCCTAAGACGACCCTGGTCCTTTAACCGCGCCATTCGCAACGCAAGAACCTGGGCGTTGGTAATTCGTCGGGCCGCTTCCGCCAGCCGGCTCTGGATCAATTGAGTCTTGGCGAGAGGCCGATCGAACATCGTTCTCGTCGCTGTGTAGTCAAGCACCTCTGCAAGACAGGCCTGCGCCGCGCCGATTGCACCCCACGCTACTCCGTAGCGGGCCTGCTCCAGACAGGAAAGGGCAGTCTTCAAGCCCTCGGCTCCAGGAAGCCGGTTCTCGTCCGGCACGGGTGTGTCAGCAAAGAATAGTTCTGAGGTGTCCGATGCTCGTAAGGAGAACTTGTGTTCTATAGCGCGCGTTTCAAACCCCTCGCTGCCAGCCTCGACTAAGAAGCCGCGCATGCCCTCTGGCGTTTGCGCCCAGACGACTGCGACATCGGCAATGCTTCCATTGCTTATCCACATTTTGGCTCCGTTGAGAACCCAGTCATCCGATCGACGCTTGGCGCTAGTCTTCATGTTGCCTGGATCCGAGCCTCCATGAGATTCGGTCAGGCCAAAGCAACCGAGCGTCTCTCCTGTCGCTAAGGCAGGCAACCAGCGTTCCTTTTGGGCCTCCGAACCGTATTGGTGGATGCACCACATCACGAGGCTGCTTTGAACGGACATGAGGCTACGTAGCGCGCTGTCACCTCGCTCTAGCTCCTGGCAAATTAATCCGTAAGAGGTCTGATTCAACCCAGCGCAACCGTAGCCGCTCAGGTTCGCCCCTAGGAGACCCAGCGCTCCCATTTTCGGAGCCAGTTCGCTCGGGACGCGATGTTCAGCGAAGCATTCGCCGATGATCGGCAAGACATCCTGATCCACGAAACGAGCAACCGTATCCTGGGCCAAGCACTCCTCCTCGCTCAGATCGGAACGGAGATCGTAGAGATCTATTTTGTCGAATCTAGACATTTGGGATTCCTGTTAGAGCCATCGCCGTTCGGCAACGACTCACCGATAGGCTAGGTCACGAAGTAACCTGTAAGCTGGAAACCGATTAGAAGAAAGCCTACAACCATCAACAAGACATTAGTCGTGTACGCGTGACGCAGGAAACTTGTCGATTTCCGCCACGCGTTAAAGGCAATCAGCATCGCGCTAAGCGCCACCAGCTGACCAATCTCAACACCAACATTGAACGACACCATGTTAGTAATCAGTCCATCTTCCGATATCGCTATATCCTGGAGCTTAGTCGACAACCCGAAGCCATGAAAAAATCCAAAAATCAGAACGGCCGCTTTCATGTTGGGTTGATATCCGAGCATCCGGAAACCGTCAAGATTTTCGAACGCTTTGTAGACGACGGAGAAACCGATCACCGCGTCCACAAGATAAGCATCTACGTGCAGCCCACCAAGGACTCCTAGCAATAATGTCGTGCTATGCCCTAGTGCGAATAAAGTGACATAGATTGCGACATCCTTCAGGCGGTAGAGAAAGAAAATGACGCCAGCTAGAAAAGCCAGATGATCGTAACCGGTCACCATGTGCTTGGCGCCGAGATAGATGTAGGGTCCGATCTGCGGCCCCACGTTATTGATTAAAAACTCCTGATCCGCCCCCGTAATACCGTGCGCCCAAGCTGCAGAGACCGCGAGACACGCCAGTGCCGCGGTTGTAATGAATCTAATGATGCTCATGGGAGGGGTATTGTAGTCGATGCCGAATACTAGCTGCCTTCCTAAAGGATTTTGCTTAGTACGCACATGTATTGGCTAACTCAATGACCTAGATGCCTCGGACCGTTCTCTGCGCTAGGCCTGCCTTATTTTATAAAATCTATAAGAATTAGTAACTTAATAAAATTTAATAAATTTTTATAAGGAAGTTCTTGAAAGACATCTTGCAGCGGCGTCACCCAACCCCGACAATTCGGACGATGAAAATGGCAACTTTGATCTCTCTCCCAACGATCCTCCTCTTCGCGCTAGGCCTGACCGCGGCCGGCCAGGCTAACGCTCAGCTCATTCTGAGAGCTTCGCATCAGTTCCCAGGAAGCACCGGTGATGTCAGGGACGAAATGATTCGAATCATCGCGAGGGAGGCAGAGGCTGCCGACGTTGGCCTGACTATCCGCGTATACCCTGGTCAATCGTTATACAAAGCGATCGATCAATGGTCGGCCCTTGTCCGTGGACGACTCGATATAGCCCTGATGCCGTTGGATTACGCAAGTGGCCGCCATCCTGAGTTCAGCGCGACGCTGATGCCCGGCCTGGTCAAAAACCACGAGCACGCCGGACGGCTCAATGAGTCACCGTTTATGGACGACATTAAGGCCATCATCAACGCGGAAGGTGCAAGGGTGTTGGCGGATACGTGGCTTGCTGGCGGGTTCACGTCCTCCGAGAAATGCATTCTCTCGCCAGAGGATGTCCAAGGCCAAGTCATTCGCGCTGCCGGTCCAGCATTCGAAAGAATGATGGTTGGCGCGGGTGCTTCGATTACCTCCATGCCGAGCTCTGAGATCTATACGGCCATGCAGACCGGTGTTCTGGATGCGGCTAGCACCAGCTCCGCGAGCTTTGTCACCTTCAGGCTACATGAACATTCCGTTTGTCTCACCGCCCCGGGAGATTTCGGGCTGTGGTTCATGTACGAGCCTGTACTTATCGGGGAACGGACCTGGAGCCGCCTAAATTCAGATCAGCAGGCCGCGCTGCTCGCGGCCGGCCAGATCGCCGAAGACTATTTTTTCGAGCAAGCTCAGCTTCTAGACCAACAACTCGAAGAAGTCTTCGCCGAGGCGGGCGTCGAGGTCGTACGCATGACTCAGGAACATACTGAGGCCTGGCGGGCGATCGCAGTAGAAACCTCCTACAAGGTCTTCGCGGAGGAAGTGCCCGGAGGAGCTGAGCTCATAGAGAAAGCGCTCGCGGTCGAGTGAGCACGACCGTCTTGGTGGATCACTTTATTCGCGGTGTGCGAGCCCTATCGAACGCCTGCGGCGTGTTGGCAGCATTGTGCCTAGCCGCCGCTTGCCTGGTCGTCTGTCACATGGTTCTAGTGCGCTATATGTTCAGCGCCGCAACCATCTGGCAGACGGAGTTCGTCACTTTTTCTGTCGTAGCCGCAACCCTCATCGGTAGCCCCTATGTGCTCCTGACTCGGGGCCATGTGACAGTCGACTTACTACCTCACTATCTCTCCGAGAGACCACGCCGATGGCTGGCCTTCATCGCCTCGATTTGCGCTTGGGCAGCCTGCGCCGTCCTAACCTGGACCGGATGGACCTATTTCCACGAGGCTTGGACCTTCGGGTGGGTGACCGAGTCGGTGTGGGGACCACCCCTGTGGATCCCGCTCTCGGCGTTGCCCGTGGGCTTGGGGGTGCTCACGCTGCAATACACCGTCGATATCCTGTGTTTAGCGTCCGGTCGACCGCTCGGAAACGGTCTATCTGAACCACAAGAGCCTCCCGCATGAGCCCGCTGGCAATCGGATTGCTCATTGCTATCGTCACGGTAATCGTGCTGGCGAGCGGAATTCCCGTGGCCTTCGGACTCGTGGTTGTCGCTATAGGCTTTCTCGCCGTCTTCGACGGGCTCCAGAGCCTGACCATTCTTGGCGAACTCTTTTTCTCGGGTCTCGCAGACTTCACGCTAGTCTCTATCCCAATGTTCATTGCGATGGGCGCTGCTGTTGCGGCGTCACCCGCCGGTGGCGACCTCTACGGGGCTCTGGACCGCTGGCTTTATCGGGTCCCCGGTGGCCTCGCCATGTCGAACCTCGGAGCCTGTGCCATCTTCGCAGCACTCAGCGGCTCCTCACCGGCAACTTGCGCGGCCATCGGCAAGATGGGAATTCCCGAGATGCGCAAACGCGGTTATCCGGATGGTTTGGCCACTGGATCAATTGCCGCTGGGGGCACCCTCGGTATCCTCATCCCCCCCAGCGTCACAATGATCGTCTACGGAATCTCTACTGGGACATCAATTGGGCGTCTGTTCATCGCCGGGATCCTCCCCGGCTTGATGCTGACCGGGCTCTTCAGTGCATGGTCGATGTTCCACGCATGGCGGGACGGATTTCAGGCGGGCCAGGAGCGTCAACGGTTCAGTCTGCGCGACAAACTCGAGCAAGCAGGGCGCATCCTCCCCTTCCTGCTAATCGTTGCTGGGATCCTGTTTGTGCTCTACGGCGGTGTGGCCACTCCATCTGAAGCCGCGGGGGTAGGCGCAATGCTCTGCGTGCTCATGGTGGCCATCATCTACCGCATGTGGGATCCACGGAAACTCTGGCGGATTCTGAGCAGTAGCACGCGCGAGAGCGTCATGATCATGATGATCATCGGTGCGGCAGCTCTTTTCAGCTTCACGCTATCCAACCTGTTCATCACACAGTCAGTGGCCGAATCGATCGCGGCCCTGGAGGTCAATCGCTGGGCTCTGCTGGGAATGATCAATTTATTCCTGTTGGTTGCCGGGTTCTTCCTCCCCCCGGTTGCGGTCATCCTGATGACCGCACCAATACTGATGCCCATCGTCCTCCAAGCGGGCTTCGACCCCTACTGGTTCGCAGTGGTGTTAACTATCAATATGGAGATCGGTCTTATCACGCCACCGGTCGGTCTAAACCTCTACGTGATCGACGGCATAGCGCCAGACGTTGGGCTACCTAAAATACTCCGAGGCGCCCTACCCTACGCCCTCTTGATGGTACTCGGCATCGTGCTGCTCTGTGTGTTCCCACAGATTGCCACTTGGTTGCCAGACTTACTATTCGGTTAAGGGTGTTGGACGGCCGGATGGAGCATCCCTCTAGGGTTTTTATGCTTATCCTCCGCGCGCTCTTAACCCCCTACCGACTCAGATCATCGTTCGCCGCAATCCTGCTCGTCTGCGGGACTATTTTTATTTCCGAGGCGAACGCCCAACAATCACAAACGCCGCCCTTCAAATTCGCAACAGCACTTACTACCGCCGAGAGCCTCCCGAGGATGCGGAGCCTCCTGATTAGCCGGAACGGTGACCTGGTGCTGGAGCGGTATTTCAACGGAGCGCAATCAGGAAGCGTGACAAATATTAAGTCGGTCTCAAAAAGCGTCTTATCAGCGCTCGTCGGAATTGCCATTGAACGAGGACACCTCAGCGGCGTCGAGCAGCCGATTGTGGACTACCTCGGTGACCGACTGCCGACGGACGATAATATTCTCAAGGAACAGATTACGATTGAGAACCTGCTCACGATGCAATCGGGACTCGAGACGACGAGCAATCGAAACTACGGTGCCTGGATTACAAGCTCGGACTGGGTCAGTTTCGCATTGCGGCAACCGCTCGAGTTACCACCCGGCCGGGTAATGGAGTACAGCACCGGAAACACTCATCTTCTTTCTGCCATCCTGACCAAAGCAACTGGACAAAGCACGCTGGAGTTCGCGCGTGAAGTCCTGGCCAAACCGTTGGGGTTTGACTTACCCCCATGGCCACAGGATCCACAAGGGATCTACTTCGGGGGTAATGATATGGAGATGACGCCCCGCCAGATGCTCGCTTTCGGCGAACTGTATCTCAACGAGGGACGCGCCAACGGCGCCCAAATCGTGCCGCGAGACTGGGTGGAGGACTCATTGGCACAACGGGCTCAGTCGCGTCGTGAACGGAATCGTTATTACGGCTACGGATGGTGGATTCGCGAGATGGCCGGGCACGAGACTAGATATGCCTGGGGATTCGGAGGACAGTTCATAGTGCTAGTACCAACGCTCAACCTGATCGTGGTTACGACCTCCTCCAGCAACCCCGGTCCGGGGAGAAGAACCCATACGCAACGTATGTATGACCTCGTCGAACACGAGGTTATCGCAACCGTTTCAGAAGAACTCGGTTTCTAGCCCGAATCCAGCAAGCGCCCATTCTTCGATTATTCGGCCTCTGGGCAGTAACGATAATCGTGGAGCGGCTCACCGAGCGCGGCATAGGATACGTCCGCCACGACCGGTCGAGTGAACACTCCGGGATCGGTCACTGTAATACGGTAATCAAGCCGGACACCATCTTCACTGAGGACGAATGATTCGCGCATTCGAACGTTCTCGCTCTGAGGCGTGCCGTTGTCATCAAAATAAGGCCAGTTCACCCGCGTCGTCTCAATCTCCAGGACCCGACCGTCCCACCGACCCATCGAATATCCATGCTTCGTCGCTGCCAATTGCGCTGATGCTGAGTCAGTTGTCAGGTGAATCGTACGAAGTACGGTGTTGGACAGATTTAGTGTGATCGAATCTCCGTTATCGACAAACTCGATTGGGAACGGATTAGGCATGATCGCAGGCATCCCGTGAGTTACGCACTGGAACGCCGGGTTGTCCTCAACGGGGTGCCACTGAGCACGGCGCAAGGTGGCGTCGGGTGTGAGCGGTAACGCCCCGAAGTCCAGACCATCGCCCAAAGCCGCCCGACTCCATACCCGGAACAGGCCACTTCGTTCCAACCCCGCATTATCGGCGTTCGTTCCAGAGCCGGATGAAACCTCGCCAGCGCTCTGAGTCCAGCGCCTCTGAGCACCGCGTTCCAGCACCTCATAGCCGTTTTCGAGCAACATGTTCGAGACCTGTATCCAGTCGGGTCGCCGCGCGGAGGGGTACCCCGCCACGCGGACGCGTTGGCCCACCCTTATCATGTCCTCTCTTACGCCAACGCGCTCTAGGACGTAAACCGCAGAACCCTCCAACTCGTGCAACACATCCTCGCCCTCGGGCGAGACCGTCTTGAGTGTATAGAGCGGGTGGGGATTACCCCAGTAAACCCTGACCAACTCACCCTCCAACTCAGTGAACGTACTGTGGTCGTACTCCGCAGTGGAATGGTGCGCATAGGCCACAACGTAGACGATAGCTGTACCGAGAAAAACGGTCAGCCTCCTTCGGAGTACCTTCATGATGCGGGCGCCCCCTCCCACTCCTCTGCCAGGACCGCCCAGCGTTCATGATCTCTCCACCGACCGCACACCTTCAGGTACTTCGGGGAAAAGCCCTCAAGACGAAACCCAAGGCTTCGAACGAGCGCGATAGATCTTTCATTGTCCGGCTGAATATTCGCCTCCAGACGATGAAGATTGAGTTGGTGAAAAGCCTTGCTAACAACCTCAATCAAACCCTCGCGCATCAATCCACTACCAACATAGGGAATAAATCCATAGTAGCCGAGGTAACCTGACTGAAACGCACCTCGAATCATACTGTCGATATTGACCACACCAATCAAGTCCCCGCCCGCCTTCAAAACGACGAAGAATGTCACCCTCCAGGGACTTCGTAACTGGTTCAGAAAAGCTTGGTACTTCTCTACCTCATCGGGAGGAGTAACACGATTTCGGTGAAGCCTCCTACTCCTAGCAACAGCGTCTAGAAACTCAGTTTCGCGTCCCTTCGACGGTTCCTCCAGCTGCACTCGCTTACTCGTCAACACACTCCTCAACATCCAATACCAGACCATTGACAGCCATCACTCTTACCTCGGCACCGACCGCCAGCCCACGACCGCCAATCAAGTTAGCGTTCCAGCGTTCCCCTCGAATACGCACCTTCATATGTTCGGCGCCATCTTTAAAATCTACTACCTGGGCGATCTCACCAACCATGTTGTCATTTATTGCTTCCGGCGAAGTCTCGGCGTATTTCCGAAACACATCGCCCGCTTGATCACCGAGGGCCTCGCGCAGAAGATACCCAATGATCCCGAGGATGACCCCCGTAAGCAAAATACCGCTAAGCACTTCCATATCTTTTGCTACCCCTAACTAGTCATTTTACCTTCCGTCAGGCACGGACCGCACCAAAGCAGGATAGTGGTAGTACAGCGTACCGATGCGCGCCAAGTAGTTTATGTAGAGGGCGACCCAGAGACCATGGTTCCCTAGCGGCAAGGACAGCCACCACGCGATCAAAAAAATAAGCAGTGAAATCAGCATAGCGTTTCGCATCTCAACCGTACGTGTTGCCCCAATGAAAATACCGTCCAGCTGAAACGCCCACACACCCAGGAGCGGCATACCAATAGCCCATGGTAGATATGTCCTCGCGGCGCTCCGAGCCGACGCGTCGACGGTAAGCAAGTCAATGAATTCTGCGCCGAGGACACCGATGACTAACGACAGAAACAAGGCGACAGCGCCTGCCCACAACGTGGTCATTCGCGCCGCAGCGACCAACCCCGCCCGATGAGCTGCGCCGACCGCCCGACCGACTAACGCCTCCGCAGCGAAAGCAAGTCCGTCCAAGAAAAACGCACTGATGGAGATGAGGTGCATGAGAACCGCGTTGGCAGCGAGAATCACATCTCCCTGTCTAGCACCTTGGGCCATGAACCACACGAAGACGAAAATGAGCGCCAGAGAGCGAATCATAATGTCACCGTTAACAGACATCGTCCGCCTCAGACGATCAACGGCCAATAAACGCTCTAACGACCATAAACCGCCAAACCGGCGCAAATGACGAATCGCAATCATTAAACCAATCCCGGCCGCACTCCATTCGGCCAGAACCGTCCCGAACGCCACCCCCCTTACATCCCAACCGAAACCCAAAACAAACAACGCATCGAGCGCGATATTGGTTAGATTCAGTACAAGTTGGAGGACCAGACCGATGTCCGTTCGCCCAAGTCCGATGAGCCAACCAAGCAACGCGTAATTCGCAAGCGTTGCCGGCGCCGCCCAGATCCGAATGTCGAAATACCCTCTAGCGAGAAACTCCACCTGTTCGCTGCCGGCCAAAAGACCGAACGCAATCTCGCGGATGGGCCACTGCAGTGCGATGAGGGCCGTTCCCGCAGCCAAGGCGATCAGAAGCGCTCTACCTAGGCTTGCGCTAACTTCATCGTTCTCACGCGCTCCGAAGGCCTGGGCCGTCAAACCGGTTGTTCCCATTCGCAGGAAACCGAACGCCCAAAAAGCGAAACTGAAAATCAGGGAACCGACAGCGACCGCGCCGATATAGGCAGGATCGGGGATCTGACCCACGACGGCAGTATCGACCACGCCGATTAACGGCGTGGAAATATTGGCGATCATGACCGGCAGGGCAATCTTCGTGATCGCCCTATGGGTCAGCGGCCCCCTGTCTTGCGCAGAGTTAACGGATGGCACCCGAGATCAGCCTCGGGCGCCGCCGCAGTTTAGTTGACAGGTCTGAACTTCTGGACCCTTCGACCGGTTGCCGTCTCAGCTACATACATGTTTCCCACCGAATCAACCGCGATGGTGTGACCATGGGTGAAGTTACCGGCCTGATGACCTGGGCGCCCAAACGTGGAGAGAATCTCCCCGCTCTGGTGATCGAGCACATGGACCTGCTCATTGCGCCCGTTCATCACGTACAGGTATCGCTGCGCCTCATCCGGCGAGAAAGCCACAGTCCAAACAGTCCCACGAGGATCCGGCAGCGTATCCGTGCCCGTCCTGATCCAGATGTTGCGAACGAAGTTGCCCATCTTGTCAAACACCTGCACTCGGTCCCCCTGGCGATCACAGACATAGATCAGCCCTTCGTTGCTCAGCGCGATGCAGTGCACGACTTGGGCGAATGCGCCTGGCGCACCCTCTTCTATCTCCTGCTGGGTAGCCTGTCGACCCCACTGACGCAAGAAGTTTCCTTGGCGGTCAAAAACAGCAACACGCCGGTTACCGTATCCGTCGGAGATGTAGAGATCACCGTTCTCAGGATCCACCGCAATGGCGGAGGGTCGGTTTAAGCGATCTTCGGCAGAGTTGAGCGCTTCTCCCTCTTCGGTGCCATCCACCGTATCGAATTCGCCGCGCTCTCCGATCTGCAGCAAAAGCTCGCCCTCGTGGCTGTACTTCTGCACGATGGCATCGCCATTTCCAGCGACATACACGTTATTGTCGTTATCGAACGTGCAACCGTGGATCGAGTCAGGTACGACGTCCGGGTCCCCCCAGGCCCTCACCATGTAACCAAGCTTATCGAACATGATGATCGACGGGGTCGCCATCGACGTCTCCTGCTCTTCTTCGGTGATATTCCGCCGGTCTACGATCACGCTGTGGTCATGGGAATCGACACAGTTGCCGCCAACCTGACCATTGATCCAGCCTCCGGGCAACGGTTTCGGCCAGGATGTATCAACTTCGAACATTGGCGCCTGCTGGGCTCCCACGGCGACCGACATAAAAGCTAGCGAAAAGAGAATTTTTTTCATTGGAATCTCCCCCGATCCCTAAAGGTCATCTACTTCGATCATAACCGCCAGCCCGTCGAAAGTTCACCTGAAAACCTCGAGAACCGCTGGCTCGTGCTAAAAACCGGGAAGTGGAGCGGGTGAACGGGTTCGAACCGTCGACCTGCACGTTGGCAACGTGCCGCTCTACCAACTGAGCTACACCCGCATAGGCAGAGAGAAGGGATTGTAAAGCAGT
>CAYLKA010000006.1:11851-30528 GCA_964384125.1 uncultured Gammaproteobacteria bacterium
AGCAGAACCATACCTATCCCGTAAACAGGCAAACCGAACGACGGTTCCTGATAGAGCATAAAGCCAATGCCGAACATCTGGAGCGTGGTTTTCCATTTCGCGAAAAAGCTCACCTTAACTCGGGCGCCAGCCCCGAGCTCGGACATCCACTCCCGTAATGCGGAGACCGTGATCTCTCGCCCTATGATGATCGCAGCTACTGCCATCAAGATGACCGTAGGATCATTCTGTACTAAGACGACCAACGCCGTGGTGACGATCAGCTTATCGGCAACCGGGTCGAGAAACGCGCCAAAGCTTGATGTCTGATTGAGCTTACGGGCGAGATAACCATCGAACCAATCAGTAACCGCGGCCAGTCCAAATAGAATGCCAGCTGCCTGCCCCGCCCAGCTAAAGGGAAGATAATAGGTCACCACAACCAACGGTATAGCGATGATCCGAAAATACGTCAGCAAGTTGGGGATCGTGAACGGCATAGGTGGACTCAAGGGCTATTCCGAATGAAAGTGCCCATATATTAACTGAGCGAGCTGCCGTGAAATGCCCTTCACCCTGGCGAGATCGTCAACGCCTGCCCGCGCGACCGCCTGCAGCCCACCGAATTGGCGTAACAGCTCTCTGCGACGCTTTGGGCCCAGTCCTCGAATCCCCTCAAGCGGCGACTCCGACAGTCTCTTTTTCCGACGGGCACGATGCCCGGCAATCGCAAAACGGTGCGCCTCATCCCGTAATTGTTGAATCAGATGTAATGCCGGCGAGCTTGCCGACAGTTTCAACGGCTCCCGCACATCCGTAAGGTAAAGCCGCTCACGGCCGGGCTTTCGCCCTTGGCCTTTAGCAACCCCCACCAGTCGAACGCCAATGAGCTGAAGCTCCTCCAAGACCTCCACCGCAGCGTTGAGCTGCCCCTTACCTCCGTCGATCAACAAAACATCCGGGATGGGGGCCTCACCCTTTTTCACCCGCGCGTAGCGCCTTTTCAGCGCCTGCGCCAGGGCACCGTAATCGTCCCCGGCAGTCACGTCGGAAATGTTGAATCGTCTATATTCTGACTTCATAGGTCCTTCGGGCCCAAAGACGACACAGGAAGCGACCGCAGACTCCCCACTCGTATGGCTGACATCAAAACATTCAAGTCGCGCCGGTATCTCATCGAGCCTCAGCGACTCAGCTACGGATTCGAGCTGCTGAGTCATCGTCGCGCTCGACTTCTTGCGCAACGCTGCAGCGTACTCCGCGTTGAGTAACGCCATCTCGAGCCAACGCGCGCGATCCCCACGGACACGGTGCTTAATCTGCACCCTATGACCTGTCCGCTCGCTAAGCATCTCGGCGATCGCGTCAACGTCGGAGACCTCCTGACTGACGAGAATCTCCCTCGGCGCCTCCTTACCACCATAGTATTGGAGCAGAAATGCGCGCATGACCTCCGCTTCATTCGCCTCCGCGACGGACTTGGGAAAATGGCTTTTCGAGCCCAGAAGACGACCACCCCTGAAGTACATGACCGCTACGCAAAAAATGCTGCGCTCGCAAACTAAGCTAATGACATCGAAATCGCCCGCAGTTCTAGACACTAATTGCTGGGACTCTACGGCCTTCAGCTTCGATATCTGATCGCGATATTGAGCGGCGCGCTCGAACTCCAAATCCTCGGAGGCTTTCTCCATTCGCTCCACCAAACTCTCGGTGACCACCTCACCCCGTCCCTCAAGGAACAAGATTGCATGCTCTACATCACGCCGATAGTCGTCTGCGGAAACGAGGCCGACGCACGGCGCGGTACATCGTTGGATCTGATACTGCAGGCAGGGGCGCGTTCGGTTCGAAAAGTAGCTGTCCTCACATTGGCGAACTTGGAAAAGCTTTTGTAGCTGACTTAGGGTCTCCCGAACGGAACCAGCGCTTGGGTAGGGACCAAAGAGGTCCCCCTTCTTTTTTCGAGGCCCTCGGTAGAAGGACAGGCGCGGAAACTCCTGCTCCGTACTGACATGGATGTAGGGATAACTCTTCCCGTCCCGAAGCACGACGTTAAACCGCGGCTTGTGCCTCTTTATGAGGTTGTACTCTAGGATCAACGCTTCGGTCTCTGTCCGGGTTACAGTAACGTCAATGTCAGCGACCTGCCTCACCATGGCCATCGTCTTGGAATCCTGAGCCCGACCCTGGAAATAGCTCCCGACACGGCGACGCAGATTTTTTGCTTTGCCGATATAGATGACTTCTCCGCTGGCATCCATCATTCGATAGGCCCCCGGGCGATGTGTGAGATTAGCGACATACGCGTGAGGATCGAACCCCGCACCCTCGCCAACCGACATGCCGGTGATCTCGTTCATTCAGCCAGTCCGGCCAAGTCTCGCGCGCGCGCCAATGCCTCAGCGAACATCGCTGGTGTCAACCGACCGGTCTGGGTGTTGTAACGGCTGCAATGATATGAATCGACCAAACGGAGTGGGCCGGGAAGCTCATGGAGTACCCCGTGACCAAACCGGTATCCACTCAACTTCAGGCCGAGCGTCCGCAGCACCGCCGCATGGGCGATGCCACCCAGGGCGAATACGACGGTCCCTTCCGAGAGCTGTGCGAACTCCTCTTTGAGGTAAGCGTTACAGGTCTGCACTTCGAGTGTCGTTGGCTTGTTTTGGGGCGGCAAACATTTTACGGCGTTAGTGATTCTGCAGCCTAGGAGTTCAAGATCGTCGTCAGCCGAGGTTGACTCCGGTTGGGTGCTTAGACCGAGTTCAAAAAGCGTGCGGTACAGCAGGATGCCTGCAAAATCGCCCGTGAACGGGCGCCCAGACGCATTGGCGCCGTGACGTCCAGGAGCGAGCCCGACGATCAGTAGGCGCGGGGCCGAAGCCCCGAATGCCGGAACCGGCGCGTTATGGTACTGCGGGTGCTGGGATCGCTGTTCCTGGAGAAAAGCGGCCAACCGAGGGCAGCGAGTGCAATGCGGATCAAATGAGACACGCGGCGGCGACACCCCCCCCAGCCTGGACTTCGCTCAACGGCCGTTAGGCTGGCCAGCGATGCGCATGGCCACTTCCATGGCCTGCTCGTAGTTCAATCGCGGGTCGACTTGGGACTTGTAAGCACGGGCCAGATCCGAATCCTTCAGACCACGGGCACCGCCAGTGCATTCCGTCACGTTTTCACCCGTGAGCTCCAGATGCACGCCACCTAGATAACTCCCTGCCTCCCGATGAATGCGAAATGCTGCCTGAAGCTCCGCGACGATGTTGTCAAAACGACGGGTCTTGTAACCCTCTGCAGTCGTTTCCGTATTCCCGTGCATCGGATCGCAGATCCACAACACAGACGAACCAGTGTCGCGTACGGCCTGAATCACCCTCGGGAGGTGCTCCTCAACGTGCTTGGCACCGAATCGGGTAATTAACGAGAGTCGGCCAGGTTCGTTGTTTGGGTTCAAAATATTTATCAGTCCTTGGAGCTGTTCATTACTGGCATCCGTGCCAATCTTAATGCCCATCGGGTTACTGATGCCGCGGAAAAATTCGACGTGAGCACCATCCAAGTCGGCTGTGCGCATACCGATCCAAGGGAAATGCGTAGTCAAGTCGTACCACCGGTCCCGATGCGGCAAGAACCGCGTCTGTGCCTGCTCGTAGGGTAAATGCAAGCCTTCATGACAGGTATAGAACTCCACCCGGCGGGTGCCCACCGTATCGCCTTCGATAGACTCGAAAAATCCCAGAGAATCCGACACCGACTGAACGAGCTTGTGATACTCGGAGGCCATAGGTGATTCCCCAACAAACTCGAGATCCCAGTTCTCCGGGTGATGCAAGTCTGCGAAGCCACCATCGATCAACGATCGAACAAAGTTGAGTGTCAACGCCGCGCGTTCGTAACCTCGCAACATAAGCTCAGGATCGGGCTCGCGGTCCTCGGCGGTAAACGGCAAACGATTCACCAAGTCACCGCGGTAGCTCGGGAGTGATTGGCCATCCCGGGTTTCCTCATCGGCACTGCGAGGTTTCGCGTACTGCCCTGCCATTCGGCCCACCCGGATGACGGGACGCTTAAGCCCCATTACCAGAACCAGCGACATCTGGAGGAGGATCTTGAGTTTCTGGACAACGTTCTCCGAGCTGCATTCCTCGAAGCTCTCCGCGCAATCTCCTCCCTGCAGAAGGAAGGCCTCGCCGCGCTGCGCAGCCGCTAGCTTCTCCTTAAGTGCCTCTACTTCCCAACTGGTCACGAGCGGCGGCAGCGAGCTGAGCCTAGCGATGGTCTCCTCCAACCGCACACTGTCCCTATACGGCGGCTGTTGGCTCGCAACTCGGCTCTGCCAGCTGGCAGGTTTCCAATCGTTTGAAACGTGAGTCTGAGTCATAAGCCCGCGACTATACACGCCCCGGGTGGCGTCCTGAAACGGAGGCTCGAGAGAACGCTCGAGACCAGGGAGGTTTAGGGCAATGCTGGTATCATGAAGGCTATGCCACCTCTCCGTTCCAGCTCGAGGCGTGGAATTCTGACAGCGTGCCTGGCGCTGGGGTGCTCTCTTTGGCTCCACGCGCAGGAGGATCCCTCTGAAGGGGCGTCAGCCCCCACAGGAAACGCAACGGTAGAGCCTACGCCTGAGGGAGGCACCGTAACCGTACTGCGGCTCCAGGGTGCAATAGGCCCCGCCACGGCCGACTTCGTCACCCGTGGCGTGGAGGCAGCCCAGGAGAACAACTCCACGTTGTTGGTAATCGAGATGGACACCCCGGGCGGTCTCGATACAGCGATGCGGGACATAATTCAGTCGATTCTCGGATCCTCTGTCCCGGTCGCAACTTACGTTTGGCCACAAGGCGCGCGCGCCGCGAGCGCAGGCACCTACATCCTGTATGCCAGCCACATTGCCGCCATGGCACCGGCGACGAATCTCGGCGCCGCGACGCCCGTGTCGATCGGCGGGGTACCACCTGCTACCCCTGAAACGGAGACCCCAGCAGAAGAGGAAAACTCGGGCGCAGAAGACCTCGAAGGGACCGACGAAGAGGAGAGTTTGCCCGCAATCCCGCAACCATCAACGGCTTCCGAACGCAAAGCAATTAATGACGCGGTCGCGTACATCCGCAGCCTCGCTGAGCTCCGTGGACGAAACGCCTCCTGGGCTGAAGAAGCCGTCCGCGCCGCAGAGAGCCTGAGCGCCCAAGACGCGCTGGAGATGAACGTCATCGACCTGATTGCCAACAATCGGGCCGATCTGCTTGAGCAACTCAATGGCTGGGAAGTCGAGGTCAACGGAGATGACGTGACGCTCAACACCTTGAACCTGACAGCAGTGCTGTTCGAGCCTGATTGGCGAACCCGGCTACTCGAAGTTATCAGCAATCCGACGGTGGCCTACATCCTGATGTTGATTGGGATTTACGGCCTCATCTTCGAGGGCTATAACCCCGGCGCTATCGTACCCGGCGTCGTAGGCGCTATCTCGCTGCTGCTGGCCCTGTTCGCGTTCCAGGTCCTGCCAGTCAACTATGCCGGTTTGGCGCTTATACTCCTTGGCGTGATCCTCATGGTTTCAGAGTTCCTCATCCCAAGCTTCGGCGCGCTCGGAATGGGGGGCATTGCTGCGTTCGTATTCGGCTCCGTCATTCTGATCGACGCCGATGTCCCCGGCTTCGGGGTCTCCGTACCCCTGATTTTCTCCATCGCATTGACCGGCGCACTCACCTTGCTCGGTATCGTTTGGCTTGCCGCGAAATCACGAAATCGCCCCGTCGTTAGTGGCGTCGAAGAAATGATGGGCGCAAGTGGTGAAGCCCTACAAAGTTTCAAAACTCGTGGTCAAGTTTGGGTGCATAACGAACGCTGGGGTGCGCGAACCGAAACCCCCATCAAGAAAGGTCAAGCCATCAAAGTCCTTAAGATCGATGGACTAACGCTCCACGTTAAACCTAGCGACACTAGGTAATAGGGAACATAAAGGAAGAATCATGTTGTTCGAACTCCCCACATTTCTCATCGCAGTCATCGCACTATTCCTGTTCAGCACAATCAAGATACTCCGGGAATACGAACGAGGCGTGATCTTCCTACTCGGCCGGTTTTGGAAAGTAAAGGGCCCTGGCCTGATCATCGTCATACCAGGCATCCAAAAAATGGTACGAGTCGACCTCAGAGTAATCGTGATGGATGTGCCCACCCAGGATGTGATATCCCGCGACAACGTCTCGGTAAAGGTCAGCGCAGTAATTTACTTCCGCGTTATGGATCCAGAGAAAGCGATTATTCAAGTCGAAAACCGCGTCGAGGCAACCAGCCAACTGGCCCAGACGACGTTACGCTCGGTCCTAGGCCGCCACGACCTAGACAACATGTTAGCTGAGCGGGACAAGCTAAATGCAGACGTACAGGAAATTCTCGACCAGAACACCGAGGCGTGGGGTATCAAGGTAGCGAATGTTGAGATCAAAAATGTCGATCTCGACGAGAGTATGATTCGCGCTATTGCGGCCCAAGCCGAGGCTGAGCGCGCAAGGCGCGCCAAGGTCATTCACGCTGAAGGTGAGTTTGAGGCATCACAGCGCCTCGCCGAGGCCGCCAATGTCCTGGGTTCCCAGTCCCAAGCGCTGCAGTTACGGTACCTTCAGACCCTCACCGAGATCTCCAGCGAGCGAAACACCAACACAATCGTCTTCCCGCTGCCACTGGACCTCATAAAGCCGATCTTCGAGCAGATAACCAATCGCAAAGATTAATCTCGATCCATATCAACCCTATGGTGTGCTAGTCACGGCCGGAGCCCGGCTATGCGGACTCCTTTCGCTCAGCGTCGCGCTCTCGCATGTAATCAGCCAATTCACCCTGCTTGGTGTGCAGCGTATGTAACCATCGCTGACCCCCGGACGTGAACCCCGCCCAGAAACCTATCTCGACGATCTGTGGCTCCGTGAACTCCTCGTGAAGGTCCGACCATAACGAGTCGTCTGCGAGTTTCGGGTTCCAGAGAATTGCTTCCGTATAGCGCAACGCCACTTTTTCGCGTTGGGTGAAGCGGTCTGAGCCTGCGTACTCCAAGAGCTCCCTCAATCGATTGTTCGGGTCTTCTTTCGCCCCACGGGCGTCGCCCTGGTTGCTTCAGTAATCGCAGTCTAAGCTGTACGCGATATAGGTCCGAACGAGTTCCTTCAGATCGTGTTCGACAAAACCGACCTTCTTCTGTTTATCGAAGAGCAGTTTTCGGGTCATTGTGAAGGCGCGCATAACATCCGGCTGATGTGCACGTACGGACTGGTTCTCAGGCCCTGGTCGACCTTTCTCAATGGCCTCCTCGAGCCACTCACGAAGTTCAGAGTCCTCGATCTCGTCGGGTGCAACGTAGCTGATTCGTGCCATAGCATTTCGTCCCTGCGATATTCGCAGGGCAAGTTTAGAGTGAGGATCCCCAAAAGCAATGACCTGACCAAACCGCTGTCGAACGGTCCCTAGCGTCCTCCCTTACTGGGTTTCCTCCTTCGCCTTATCCCATAACGCCTCTAGAGCGTCGAGGTCATAATTCTTCCAATCCCCGCCTCCGGCTTCGACGCACTTCTCCACACTCCGGAAACGCCTCTCGAAGCGCGCGTTTGCACCACGCAGGCAAGCCTCCGGCTCGATGTCTAGGTGTCGGCAAAGATTAACTAGGGCTAAAAACGCATCCCCCATCTCGGCGGTTATCGCATCGGTATCTTCACCTCGAACAGCCGCATCGAGTTCCTCCAATTCCTCGTCAACCTTCTCCCTAACGCCTTGTCGGTCAGGCCAATCGAACCCGACCCGGGCAGCCCGTTGTCCGAGCTTCGCCCCCCGCATCAGTGCCGGCAGTGCGTTCGGTACGCCTTCGAGTACGCTGCCAAGCGGTTCGCTACGTTCCTTAGCCTTGATCGTTTCCCAAGCTTTGGTCTGCGCCCTCGCATCAACGACGCGCTCATCACCGAAAACGTGAGGATGACGCCGGATCATCTTGTTACAAATTGCGGTCACAACATCATCGAAGGCGAAAACCCCCACCTCCTCCGCCATCCGAGCGTGGTAGACGACCTGGAGCAGGAGGTCCCCCAGTTCGTCCCTTAAGTTTTCGAGGTCATCGCGGGCTATTGCATCGACAACTTCATAAGCTTCCTCGAGCGTATATGAGGCGATAGTTTTGAATGTTTGTTCCTGATCCCAGGGACAACCGCTATCAGGATCCCTGAGAGCCATCATTATCTCTAGTAGTTTCGATATATCGTGCTTATCTTTTTGTTTTGTCATTTGAAATTAGCGATAGAAAACCGACTAACATAGAGGCCGTTGCACCCCATATCCGATGGCCGTCGTGTTCGATCTCGTAAGTAAGGACCCGCACGCCTATTCGCTCCCGGTAAGTCTTGCGGACGTTACCGCCCTGCAGCAAGAACCCCAGGGGAACCTCGAAGACCTCGGCTACCTCAGCATTATCGGGCTTAGGTTCGAAGCCCGGCGTGATGAAACCAACCACGGGGGTGACCAAAAACCCAGTTACGGTCAAATAACCCTCAAGACACCCGACAACTGAAACCTGCTGCGGATCCAATCCGATTTCTTCCCTAGCCTCCCTGAGCGCAGCTTCCACCGGACCCAGATCACCCTCCTCTATTCGACCGCCCGGAAAACTCACCTGACCAGGATGATCCTTCAAGTGGTCCGCACGTTCAGTAAACAACAGTGCCAGGCCCTCTGGACGCTCGACCAGTCCTAACAACACGGCAGCGGGACTGCGCTGCTTCCGAAGGAGGTGATCGATAAAAGCTTGCGGGACCGGTCCGTCGACTTCCCGAAGCGCACGTGTCAAAGGGTCCGCGTCCAGTCGAGCAGTGGCGAGCCTGGCCTCAATGTGAGCTCGCATTTGCCCGGACCCCTGAGGGTTTAGCCCTTAATTCCACCGTCGGCCAGCTCACCGGGGTCTAATAGCGAATCCAGCTCATCGTCACTGAGATCTGTTTCCTCAGCCGCTACCTCGCGAATCGGACGGCCTTCGCTAAAGGCCTTTTTCGCGATCGCAGCACCCCTTTCGTAGCCGATGATGGGATTCAACGCCGTCACGAGGATGGGGTTACGCTCCAAGGCGTCCTGCAGGCGGTCCTCGTTTACGGTAAACCCCTCGATGGCCGAATCCGCGAGCACCCGAGATGCATTTGCCAGCAGCTCGAGGCTCTGCAATAGATTATGCGCAACGACCGGCAACATAACGTTGAGCTGGAAGTTACCCGACTGCCCCGCCACCGTAATAGCGGCGTCGTTCCCGATCACCTGCGCCCCCACCATTGCCACGGCCTCCGGTATCACCGGATTAACCTTACCGGGCATAATGCTGCTGCCTGGCTGCAATGCTGGCAATGCGATTTCGGCAACCCCGGCAAGCGGTCCGCTATTCATCCAACGCAGATCGTTTGCGATCTTCAATAAGCTCACGGCCGTTGTCTTCAGCTGCCCGGAGAGCTCGACTGCTGTGTCCTGACAACTCAAGGCCTCGAAATAGCTGTCTGCTGGCCTGAAAGCAATATCTGTGCGACCCGCTAACTGAGCAGCCATGCGTACACCGAACTCCGGGTGAGCGTTGATCCCGGTGCCCACGGCAGTTCCGCCCTGAGCTAAGCCACTCAATCGCGGTAGAACACCAGCTACGCGTTGATAATCGGCTCGAATTTGGGTAGCCCACCCTTCGAGCTCTTGATCGAAACGTACCGGCATCGCATCCATCAAGTGTGTTCGACCAGTCTTCACCACATGCGACAAGAGCTTTGCTTTGCGCTCGATGGTTACCGCAAGGTGCTCGAGCGCCGGCAGCATCCCGTCAGTCACGCTCAGTGCTGCGCTCAGATGGATGGCAGAAGGAATAACATCATTGCTGCTTTGTCCCATGTTGACGTGATCGTTTGGGTGCACCGGCTCCCCTGCTGTCTGGGTTGCGAGGCGGGCTATGACCTCGTTAGCGTTCATATTGGAGCTCGTGCCCGACCCGGTCTGGAAAACATCGATCGGAAAATCTGAATCGTGCTGCCCGTCGGCAACCTGCAACGCTGCCGTCTGGATGGCAGCCGCGATCCCGGCCGGCAGCAATCCTAGGTCCTGGTTAGCCGCCGCACCTGCCCACTTTATTAGGCCTAGTGCTCGAATGAACTGTCTGGGCATACGTATCCCGCTGATCGGGAAATTGTTGACCGCGCGCTGAGTCTGCGCTCCCCACAAAGCGTCGGCAGGCACTTCCAACTCACCCATGCTGTCGCGCTCTACTCGATACTCGGTTGTCATATAGGCTCCCAAAATCTCCGGTTCGCGCCCACGAACCTAGCTTCCAAGGTCGGAGATCGTCAACGAAAAGTGTATGATGCGCACTCCGCTTCTACTTGTATAGGGATGCCGAGCGCCCCTGTGGACCCGGTTGGTCTTACCGCACTTTCACCTTTGGACGGACGCTACGCGTCTAAGGCAGCCCCGCTGCGCGACTACCTCTCCGAATCTGCCCTCATCCGTTACCGCACTCTGGTGGAGGTTCGATGGCTGCAGCACCTGTCGGAGGAACCGTCGATCGAAGAACTTAAGCCATTGGGCGCTCCCGTCAAGGAGAGCCTGAACGACCTGGTCGACGGCTTCGATCTCGACGACGCCCGCCGAGTTAAGGCACTGGAGGCCGAAACCAATCACGACGTAAAAGCCGTTGAATATTTCCTGAGGGAGAAGCTCGCTGACGTGACCGACTCCTCCACCGGACTAGCGGCATTTCTCCATTTCGCCTGCACCTCCGAAGACATCAATAATCTTTCCTACGCCCTCATGCTTAAGGATGCCCGTCAACACGTCCTACTGCCGAGCATGAAGGGCATCGTCGGAGATCTCCAAGGCCTCTCCCACGAATTCGCCGACGTGGCAATGCTGTCGCGCACACATGGTCAGGCCGCCTCGCCTACTACTCTGGGCAAAGAACTGGCAAATTTCGTGTACCGGCTATCGCAACAGTCCAACCGTTTCGAAACCGTGAGAATATTTGGAAAATGCAACGGCGCGGTCGGGAACTATAACGCGCACGTAGTCGCTTACCCGGATGCAGCGTGGCCAAAAATAGGCACGCAGTTTGTCGAGTCTCTTGGCCTAGACGCAACGACTTATACCACCCAGATTGAGCCCCAGGATTGGATCGCGGAGTACTGTCAAGCGCTTATCGGAGTCAATACGGTCCTGCTCGATCTCTGTAGGGATCTATGGGGTTACGTGAGCCTGGGCTACCTCCGATCCCGCACAGTTGCCGGGGAAGTAGGTTCCTCGACTATGCCGCACAAGGTAAATCCCATTGATTTCGAGAACGCCGAAGGTAACCTCGGACTAGCCAATGCCCTCCTGGCTTTTCTCGCGGAAAAATTACCGCAGTCCAGATGGCAGCGGGACTTAAGTGGCTCAACAGTCTTGAGGAATCTAGCGGTTGCTCTTGGCCATAGCCTCGTGGCCACGACTGCATGCCGACGCGGAATCACCAAACTCGAAGCGGATCGAATCTGCATCCAAGCGGACCTGGACTCTAACTCCGAAGTATTAGCCGAAGCCGTGCAGACAGTCATGCGACGCTACGGTATCGTCGACGCATACGAGCAGTTGAAAACTTTGACACGTGGACGGGACATCACTCCGGACACGCTTGCGGCCTTCATCGCCGACCTAGACATTCCCGAGGAGGCGCGAAACCGCCTTGAATCACTTACCCCTGCGGAATACATCGGCCTAGCCGCGAAGCTGGCCCGCAAGATCTAAACCCATGATGTCTTCCTCCCTAACCAAAGCTTCCGCCGGTCACGCCGTCAGCTGACGGCACACCTGTCCCTTCATCCGAGTAGAATGCGGGCCCATGGTAGATGGCCCACTTGTCATTGCCGCCCTGTCCGGCGGAGTGGACTCAGCTGTTAGTGCGCTGCTGTTGCGGGAAGCTGGCTACCGCGTCCAGTGCCTCCACATGAGCAACTGGGAGGAGGACGGATACTGCGAGGCCGCTAAGGACTTCCAAGATGCGCGCCGAGTGTGCCGAGAGCTGGGCCTCCCGCTACATCGCGTGAACTTCTCCCAAGCCTATAAAGAGCGGGTATTCGAGCGGTTCCTAGCTGAATACCGGCTCGGACGCACACCAAATCCTGACGTCCTGTGCAACCGAGAAATCAAGTTCGGAGTTCTTTGGGAATACGCAAAGCGTCTCGGCGGCGACAGACTAGCGACAGGACACTATGTTCGGCTGGAACAATCTGGACAAAGCGTCGAACTCCACAAAGGCAAGGATTCAAACAAAGATCAAAGTTACTTCCTTCACGCTGTCGGGGCCGAAGAGCTGAGAAACGTGATCTTTCCCCTCGCCAGTAGATTGAAGAGTGAAGTACGAGACATAGCCCGCAAAGCCTCGCTGCCGCAAGCCCAGAAAAAAGACAGCACCGGAATCTGCTTCATTGGCGAACGACCGTTTGCCAATTTTCTAGGCCAATATCTGCCCAGCACCGCAGGTGTAATCAGGGACCCGGAGGGCCGCTCTCTCGGCGAACATCGCGGGCTACCTTACTACACGCTTGGTCAGCGTCAGGGTCTCGGCATTGGGGGAGTGGCTGATCGAGCCGACGGTGCCTGGTACGTCGCCGGAAAAAACGTCGAAACTAATGAGCTCATCGTCGTGCAAGGCAAAGATCACCCTAACCTGTTTCAGAACTGGCTGACGGCAAGCGCGATGCACTGGATCAACGGGGTCACACCAGGCTGGAGCTTGGGTTCGACCCTGAAGTGCAACGCCAAGACTCGGTATCGACAAGCGGATCAGGCCTGCACAGTTACGGCCGGTCCCAATGAGACAGTGGAGGTCTCGTTCGAGAGACCTCAACGTGCAATAACGCCCGGACAGTACGTGGTCTTCTACCAGGGTTCTCGATGCCTGGGGGGCGCAACCATTGAAACCACCGAGATGAGGTTGGACACCTTCGAGGCGGTCGGCTAGAGATAACTAGCCTGTAGGCCCCCTGTTATAATCCGCGCCCCCGAATTCCCCACAATGACCTCGAGGAACCACTAATGGCAGATTCCTTTGGCGCCCGCCAACCACTCACGGTCGGAGATAGGCACTATCAGATCTTTCGCCTGGATGCCGTCGGCGACGATCGTGTACACCAGCTTCCATACACACTAAAAATCCTCCTAGAGAATCTCCTGCGCCACGAAGACGGCGTCAATATACCCAGCGATGATGTCAGAGCATTGGCTGCGTGGGATGCGAAAGCGAAACCGGAAACGGAAATCGCATTCACGCCGGCGCGCGTGATACTGCAAGATTTTACGGGCGTACCGGCCGTCGTCGACCTGGCCGCTATGCGCGATGCTGTGGTCGCTATTGGGGGACGGGCCTCCGCCATCAACCCGCTCTCCCCCGCTGAACTGGTCATCGATCACTCCGTACAGGTCGATCACTTCGGCACACCCGACGCACTGAGGGAAAACAACGCCATCGAGTTCGGCCGCAACAAAGAAAGGTACTCGTTTCTCCGCTGGGGCCAAGAAGCTTTCGATAACTTTCGCGTCGTCCCACCCAATACAGGGATCGTGCACCAGGTAAACCTCGAGTATCTCAGTCGAGTCGTGTTCGACGCCGAGCTTGACGGCGAACGAATTGCTTATCCCGATACCCTGGTGGGTACCGACTCACACACCACCATGATCAATGGCCTCGGTATCCTCGGCTGGGGAGTCGGCGGAATCGAAGCCGAAGCCGCCATGCTCGGACAGCCAATCACGATGCTGATTCCTCAGGTGCTGGGCTTCGAGCTCAAAGGCGCCCTGGCGGAAGGTGCAACCGCAACCGACCTCGTCTTGACGGTGACTCAGATGCTCCGAGAGCGCGGCGTCGTCGGTAAGTTCGTAGAGTTCTTCGGTGACGGACTAGATCACCTACCGCTGGCCGACCGGGCCACGCTGGGCAATATGTCGCCGGAGTTCGGAAGCACGTGCGCCGTGTTCCCCATCGACGCGGAGACACTACGCTATTTAGAACTATCCGGTCGATCTGAGGATCGGATCAAGCTGGTCGAAGCCTATGCAAAGGAGCAGGGTCTTTGGCGCGGACAAACCCGGCCCAACTTCAGTGACACGATGGTACTGGATCTAGGTGAGGTCGAACCCAGCCTTGCAGGACCGAAACGACCACAGGACCGAATCCCGCTTCGTAGCGCCGCGGCCAGGTTCGAGCAACTCATGGAACCGGTCAACGAGGAGCGCGGGGGAACCACCCCGACACCAGCGGTCAAAAGCGGAAGCGAAACGTTCCAACTCACGGACGGCGCTGTCCTCATCGCAGCAATAACGAGTTGCACAAACACATCGAATCCCGCTGTGATGGTCGCTGCGGGCCTAGTGGCAAGAAACGCGGCTGCGAAAGGCCTGAGATCCAAACCCTGGGTGAAAACGTCCCTTGCTCCCGGCTCGAAGGTGGTGACCGAATATCTGACCAAAACGAACCTGCTCGATGACCTCGAACAGCTCGGTTTCAGTGTCGTCGGATACGGTTGCACGACCTGCATCGGCAACTCTGGACCCTTGCCAGAAGGAATCGCGGAAGCGGTTCAGGCCAGCGACATCGTCGGCTGCTCGGTACTTTCCGGAAACCGCAACTTCGAAGGGCGAATTCATCCATTTGTAAGCATGAATTTCCTCGCGTCCCCACCACTGGTCGTCGCTTACGCACTGGCAGGCAACATGCATTTCGACCTCTTCAATGATTCCTTGGGTGACGATCAAAATGGGAATCCCGTCTACCTCCGTGACATCTGGCCGGAATCCCATGAGATTCAAAAACTCCTCTCCACCAGCATTGACGGCAGAATGTTCTCGTCAAGCTACGCGGGCGTTTTCGATGGAGACGAAAACTGGAACGGGCTAGATGTCGATACCGGAGAGACCTATGCCTGGGAAGCAGACTCAACGTACGTCAAGAACCCCCCTTACTTCGAGGGCATGACGCTGGAACCAGATTCTGTGGGGGATATCCGCGGCGCCCGCGTGCTAGCTTTGCTCGGCGACTCGGTGACAACCGACCACATTTCCCCGGCAGGATCGATTGCCAATGATAGTCCGGCCGCCGAGTACCTTCGGGGGTTGGGCGTCGAGCAGAAGGATTTTAATTCCTACGGTTCCCGGCGAGGAAACCACGAAGTCATGATGCGCGGCACTTTCGCGAACATTCGGTTGCGAAACCAGCTTGCGCCTGGCACCGAGGGTGGCTGGACAACGTATATCCCTAGCGGCGAACAAATCAGCATCTTTGAAGCGTCCACACGATATCGCGATGCCGGCTTGCCGCTATTAGTCATCGGCGGCAAGGAATACGGTTCGGGATCATCGCGGGACTGGGCGGCCAAGGGGACACAGCTCTTGGGCGTGGAGGCCGTGCTCGTAGAAAGCTATGAAAGGATCCATCGATCTAATCTCATCGGCATGGGTGTATTACCCCTTCAGTTCCTGGATGGAGACAGTGCAGCGTCACTGGGGCTCGATGGCCGTGAGGAATTCGACATTGAAGGTATCAACGAGGGCCGCGCCAAACGGGTCGAAGTGACCGCGACGAAAGCGGACGGCACCACAACTAAGTTCGAAGCGCTCGTCCGCATCGATACACCCAAGGAGCAAGAATACTACGTCAACGGTGGAATACTGCACTACGTGTTACGCCAGTTGGCGGAGGCCGATCAAGCCGCTTGACCGGCAGGGAACAAGATCCGATCGAGGTCCCCTCGACACTCGTTAGTACGCTGGTCAAAACTAAACGGTGGGTCGTCATGACGGGCTCGGGCATATCCGCAGAAAGCGGAGTACCCACGTTTCGGGATGCCCAGACGGGCCTCTGGGCCCAATACGATCCGCAGCAGCTTGCCACCCAAGAGGCATTTGAGAGCAATCCTCAAATCGTCTGGCAGTGGTATCAGTGGCGCCGAGAGCTAATCCGGAACACCTCCCCCAATCCGGCGCACTATGCCCTTGCAGAACTACAACGCTTGAGACCAGGCCTCATCTTAGTAACTCAGAACGTCGACGGCCTCCATCAACGGGCCGGCAGCACAAACGTCGTCGAGTTCCACGGCAACATTCAGCAAAACAAATGTTCTCAGTGCCAGAAACCAGGCCCTGAGAGTAAATCGGCACAACCACCCGGCTGCGCACATTGCGGCGAGGCGCTCAGACCAAACGTGGTTTGGTTTGGCGAACCGATTACCCGTGTTGCTCTGGAAGCCGCAGCTGATGCCGTTGAGAACTGCGATGTATTTTTTTCCGTCGGGACTTCTTCGCTAGTCTACCCAGCCGCGGCGCTGGCCGAGACGGCTTTAAGCCATCAAGCCATCATCGTGGAAATCAATCTTAATCCGACACCATTGTCATCACGTGCGGATTTCGCATTGCAGGGACCCGCCGGCCAGTGGCTACCAGCGATCACCGATCTCGTTCGTGCGGATTAAGCCCACACCAATTTGGCATGTAAAATCGTCACTATCCAAGTAAGCCATTTATCTGTTGCCCTATTTCGGCGGGCCGGTCGGCCAATCATTGAATGGAAACGGCTGCTGTTCCGTTACGAAGGTCAGGTACGCCACTAGCTGGTATGAGTAGGTCGCCAGACTTTGCCCTAACGCAGCAAGCCGGGTATTTGTCTCGCCCGTAAGGAGCACGATGAAGAACTGAATAATCAGGACCGCTAGAACGATCAGTCGCGAAACGCTCCAGATCGCGACGAACAACACCATGAACAGAAGCCTCAACCAGGTCGAACGTGATTTAATATTTTCTTCTATGTTGCTTTCGCTGATTTCAGGCTCAGCACCTGGATCCGGTGGTACATGATCCGGTGGTACATGATCCGGTGGCGGCTTGTCATCACTCACTATGGTCCCTCTTAACAGCTCATCTAAAGTAGCTAGATAATACTCTCTTCTGGAGTGGGCATGCGAAGCATTAAATGAAAACAGGGTTTGATGGTTCCCACAATCTAGAGGCTGACGTTGCTGCGCGCCTTGCGCGTCGTCACAATTCGAGAGCATGAATTCACTCATCGATATCGGCGCGAACCTGACCCACGACAGCTTCGACGTTGACCGTGGCGCGGTAATTGAACGGGCTAAGGCCGCCGGTGTCGAACGCCTCATCGTGACGGGCACCTCCGTGACTGAAAGCGCTCGCGCAGTTGAACTCACCAAGGACCACCCCGGTACGCTATACGCGACCGCGGGTGTACACCCCCATCACGCGAAGGAATTCGATGAACACAGTGCGGAGGCGCTCCGGGCCCTCGCTCAGAACGATGAGATCGTGGCCATTGGCGAGTGTGGATTGGATTTCTTCAGGAATTTCTCTTCACCGAAACAGCAAAAAAGCGCCTTCTCTTCACAGCTGGAACTTGCGATAAACGTCGGCCTACCCGTCTTCCTACACCAGCGCGATGCGCACGAAGAATTTCTGAGCCTTCTTGAACCGGTTCGTGATCAGTTGAGTGGCGGGGTTGCTCACTGCTTCACCGGAGGACCAAACGAGCTGCATGCGTACCTCAATCTGGATCTTTACATCGGAATCACGGGCTGGCTCTGCGACGAACGCCGAGGTGCAGCGCTGCTGGATGCTGTGAGCAACGTCCCCCTCGATCGGGTGCTCATCGAAACCGACGCACCCTACCTCCTGCCCAGGGACCTCCCCGGGAAACCTCGCAACCGCCGCAACGAACCAAGTTTCCTGCCCCACATTCTCCAGAGCCTAGCCGCCGCCATGGGTCAATCCGCGGAGGTCGTTGCAGAGGCCAGCAGCGTGAATGCCCAGAGACTCTTCGGTCTGAATAACACCGACTGACCCTAGCGTTTCACAGGTCGATCGTTGGGGCTTGCTTACAAGCTGCGCACACCTTCTCCCAGTGGGGAAGGAAGGCGCTTATGATGGACTCCAGGTCAACTTTTTCGGGCCTTCTATAGCGGTCCAGGAGCTCGTCGGCAAGGATTACATCCTTAGGGCGGCCTTTGCTGAAATCCCCTCCCTCCACGAACAACACATGGCCGAACACGGGCACGTTACGCTCCAGCGAACGCAGGGCGGTAATTCGATCGTGGAGCGCGCGTTGGGGATTCTGGATTGAGACGCGGTCCGTCGGCGTAATGACGGTCCACTCGTCTATTTCATCGCTGGCGAACACCGTCCCAGTGATAGTTTTCACATCAAGGACCACCAAGCCCTTTCCGGTTAGAACCAGATGCTCGATGAAGATCTCCCCACCCATGCCGTCAGAAACCAGGACATCGCTGACCCGGTCCATACCGATGGCTTCCAAAAGCTCTTCCAACCCAATTTTGGATCGGCGTCGCCTTACCGCCCAAATCAACACCAGCAGGAGTCCGAGCAAGAACCCGCTGAAAAGCCATACACGATAATCAATAAAGATCTGGAAAAGATAGCTCATATTCGAGAACTTTTTATTTCCAATCGTCTAAGACGTCGGCCAAAGCACTCAGCTCTGGCTCGAGCGCCTCACAGTGTGTCGGCAGCGCTAGCAGGGTCGCCAGCGACACGGGCACCGGCACGGCCTCGCCGATAACCGACTCCACGACATTGTCGAACTTCGCCGGATGCGCGGTCGCCACTACGATCCATGGGCCTCCAGAACGCCGCTCAGG
>CAYLKA010000006.1:30628-65240 GCA_964384125.1 uncultured Gammaproteobacteria bacterium
CGAGGTTGCCAGTCCCCTGTAGCGAGGAACTCCGGTATCACCCGATTGGCGTTAGTCGCCAGGATGATATCGTGAATCGGCATCCCCATTGCTCGGGCCCAGATACATGCCAACGCGTTGCCAAGATTACCCGTCGGCACGATGAAGTTGGCTTCGGTACCGTGTTTTCGCCAGTGCCAAAGACTGGCGGCGGCATGGTAGACCATCTGCGGAAGCAAACGACCCATGTTGATGCTATTGGCAGCACTCAGCCGATGACGAGCGATCATATCCGGGTCGGTAAATGCGCTCTTCAGCAATGCCTGGCATTGATCAAATGAGCCGTTAACCTCGAATGCGCGAACGTTACCCGTCCAGCATGTGAGCTGGTGTCTTTGGCGCGGCGAAACCTGCCCCCGAGGAAAGAGTACCGTGACACGCATATCACGTCGGCCGTGAAAAGCGGCGGCGACAGCGCTCCCTGTATCCCCGGATGTCGCAACCAGAATGGTCAGTGGGCGAACATCCCGGGGAGCAAGATCCGGTAATGCCCGCTCCATCGCGGCAGCTAAAAACCGAGCCCCGACGTCCTTAAACGCTGCCGTCGGCCCATGAAACAACTCCAACACAGCCAACGTGCCCGGCTCCAATTCCTCCAGCGGAATCGGAAAATTGAAAGCATCCTCACAGATCCCCCCCAGCACGGACTCCAGCGGTGAACCTTCAAAAAAGGGACTCAAAAGCTCAAGGGCAATCTCTTCAATCCGCTCGCCTCGGATCTTACCGGGGTCGAAGCGCGGGAGTTCTTCAGGCACGTAGAGGCTTCCGTCGGGGGCAAGGCCGCGGCTGACCGCGCCCAAAACGTCGGTCACATGCCCCCCCTGAGTGCTCAGGTATTGAATCCCCGAGCTAGTCATTATTCGCGCTTAACATACTGCAAAGTCGCAGTAAGTCAGCAAAGATCCCCGCCGCGGTCACATCAGGCCCGGCTCCCGGTCCACGGATAATCAATGGGTTTTCGCAATACCGACGGGTCACAAATTGAACAATGTTGTCGGTCAAACTAATGTTCGCGAAAGGGTGATCAAGGGGATAGGCCTCCAAGCGCACGCGCGCCTTGGCAGCTTTGAGGTCCACGTCGGCCACATAACGCAGCACTAGAGCCTTACCTCGCGCAGACTCGAAGCGCTCTGCCAACGGCGCATCGAAATCCACCAGTCGCTCGAGGAATTCGTCAACCGATGCCTCAGCCAAAGCCTCGGGCACCAGACTCTCGACCTCGAGATCGCTGAGCTCCAGCTCCAAACCTGCTTCTCGGGCGAGGATAACTGCCTTACGTGCTACGTCCATACCCGATAGGTCATCCCTCGGATCCGGCTCCGTGTAGCCTCGCGCCCGGGCATCACGAACGATCTCCGAGAAGGGCCGCGTTCCATCGAAAACGTTGAAGAGATACGCCAACGTCCCGGAGAAGATCCCACTAATACTCTCAATCTCGTCACCCGTTTCGACGAGATCTTTTAGCGTCTGTATGACAGGTAGGCCGGCGCCGACCGTAGCCTCATACAGGAAATGGGCATTGGCCTCATGAGAGATCTGTTTCAATCCGGCGTAATATTCAACGGGACCACTAAGGGCACGTTTATGCGGAGTGATGACATGGATGCCTCTCTGGAGCCACTCAGCATACTGCTCAGCGACGCCCGGATCCGCCGTACAGTCAATTAGCACAGCATGGGGCAGATGTTCAGCCTGAACGTGATCGACAAAACGATCTAGATTCATGGCCTCTGCCTCATTGAACGACGAGCGCCAGTCATCCAGGTCAACCCGCCGGTCCCCCAGAATCATGCGCTGCGAGCCACCGATGGCGCGTATGCGCAAGTCCAGGTTGAAAGCTCCTCGTAGCCGCTCAGCCTCCCCCGCCATCTGGTCCAAGAGCACGCCGCCAACAGACCCTGGGCCGATCAGCCCGATCGAAACCGTTTTGGAGGAGAGGTAGAAGCTAGCGTGGACGGTTCGCAGGGCCCGGGTCATGTCTTTCTCTGCAATCACCGCAGAGATGTTGCGCTCCGAAGCCCCCTGGGCGATAGCTCGAACATTGATGCCAGCGCTCCCCAACGTCCGAAAAAAACGTCCGGCAACGCCCGGCAGCCCAGCCATGCCATCTCCCACCACGGCCAGAACCCCGCATCCTTTCGTCACCTCAACGTTCTGGATCTGAGCCTGATCGAGCTCCACGGAGAAAGCGCGCTCAACCACCGTTTTCACCAAATCAGCTGAGCGCTCCGGCACCGCAAAACAAATCGAATGCTCAGAGCTTCCCTGTGATATCAGCATAACGGAGACAGCCGCATCTCGTAATGCGCCAAACAGGCGGTCCGCCGTGCCTGGCACACCAATCATGCCCGCGCCTTCCAGGTTCACCAGGGCGACCCCATAAATTCCACTAACGCCCTTGATGAGGGCATCTGGGCTAGTAGGTGAAGCGGTAATTCGGGTACCCGGGTGTTCTGGATTGAACGTCCCTCGAATTCGGACGGGGATGCCATGGGTGACCGCTGGCGCCATAGTCTGCGGGTGAATGACTTTCGCACCGAAATAGGCAAGCTCCATGGCCTCGTTGTAGGAGATCTCGTCGATAACCGTCGCCTCTGGGACCCGCCGCGGGTCGCCGGTCATCACCCCTTCCACGTCGGTCCAGATGTGCACTGCATCCGCCTTCAGCAACGCGCCGAAGATGGATGCAGAGTAATCGCTCCCGTTGCGCCCAAGTGTCACCTGCAAGCCATCCGAATTACGGGCGATGTAGCCTGTAATGACCACGATGCCCTCGAATTCGTCTGGGATCTCGTCGGACAAATTGGCCTGGGTCGACTCCCATGAAACGATCGGCCCCATTTCACCCGCACCGACCACGAGAACATTGCTGGCATTAAGACAAATGACCGCCTCATGCTGATCCTCTCGGCCCTGCAGCACAGCCGAAAGCAGGCGCGCCGACCACACTTCCCCGAATCCGGAGACCATGTCACGGCTACGGTGGGAGGCCGACTTCACCAGTGAGAGCGCCTTGAGAACGCTGTCGATATCCTCAAGCTCGCTTTCAAACTGTCCCAGGAACGTCTTTCCCTCCTCGGCTGAGAGGAGTTCCCCGACTAGGCGCTCGTATCGCTCGCGCAGTCCCGCAATAACGCCCGTTACCGGCTCCTGACCGGCAGCGCAAGAGATGAGCTCAAGGAGCACGTCGGTAACGCCCGCTGCAGCAGAGACCACCACAGCTCGATTGCCCGGGGACTGGTCTAGAACGATATCGGCTACCCGCCGAAAGCACTCGGCATCAGCGAGACTCGTTCCCCCAAATTTATGAACCGTCCAACTCACAATCAACCTTTCGCGCGGATCCTAAGCCCTGGACTCAGAGCGGGGGGCGAGAATAGCAAAAACCGGTTCTTCCTGGTTGCAAACTCGCGACAAACCCTTGTTCTAACGCGTGATCTATATCCTGAATGGTCTCACCAAAACAACGGAGCACTGCCGCAACTGCTTACACGAAGACCAAGGCACTCAGTCTCATCGAACAGCGGCGATCTCACTCCGCATCTGGTTGATCGTCTGCGTGTAATCCCCGGCCCCAAAGATGGCCGAGCCCGCAACGAACGTGTCTGCTCCAGCCTGAGCGATCCGACCGATATTGTCGACCTTCACCCCACCATCCACCTCCAGACGAATAGAACAACCGGATTCTTCGATGAGGCGCCTAGCCGTCGCAAGCTTTGTCAGCGTCGTTTCAATGAAAGCCTGACCACCAAACCCAGGATTGACGGACATCATTAGAATCATGTCCACCTTGTCCATCAGATGATCGAGCCAACTAAGCGGTGTGGCCGGATTGAACACGAGGCCGCTGCGACATCCGGCATCGCGAATAAGTTGCAGCGTGCGATCAGGGTGACGGCTGGCTTCAGGATGAAAACTGATGTAACTGGCGCCCGCGGCCGCAAAGTCCTCGACCAACCGATCCACCGGAGTGACCATAAGGTGGACATCGATAGGTGCGGAAACCCCGTGTTTTCGAAGGGCCTCACAAACCATTGGCCCGATGGTCAGATTCGGAACGTAATGGTTGTCCATCACATCGAAATGGACCAAGTCTGCGCCGGCCTTGAGCACGGCATCCACCTCCTCGCCAAGCCGCGCAAAATCTGCGGAGAGAATCGATGGAGCTATCCAGTCCTCGCTCATATGTCACCTTGGGAACCCTGAATACCGGAGCGCTATTCTGCCCGTCGGTCCTGCGATGTGCCAGGTACTCCTGTTCGACGTTTCGAGGGAGAATCCGCCTTCAACAGAACACTCAGCATAACCACGAGCGACATCATCCCAGCAACGAGCAGATAAGCTCCTTGATATCCCGCGATATCTTCTTCCCACGAGGCCACGAAGCCTCCGACAGCGGCCGCCCCGGCGATTCGGCCAACGCTCAGAAACAGCGTCAGCAAGCCCTGTCCTGCCCCTCGCTGCATTTCTGGGACCTCTCTGATCACTATGTAGCGCAGAGGGGCACCAAGGAGTGCCGACAGTCCAATGCCAACTAGGGCGCCGGCAAGGTAAAAGGTTTTGGTGCTCAGACCGGAGACGCTGAAAACCAATAACCCACTCACAACAAATAACAGGCCGGATTGAATAACCCGCTTAGCACCCCAGCGGGCCAGCAGCCTACCCGCTAACGGAGCGCCCACGATCATGGCCAAAACAAGCGGTAGGAGCATGAAGCTTGCGGTGGACTCCTGCACACCCAAGCTCGCTACCGCGAGAGCTGGCAGGAATATCATCCCCGCCTCAGCCAAACCAGTGCCGGTAGCAATCAGACCAACCACCATCAGTTCCTTGGATCTCAAGAGGTCCGGGTGTAGCACAGGATCGGCAGCGCGTTTTTCCGCGATCCAAAAAAGCGGGGCCGTCACCACAACGACGACCAAGAGCGACAAGATCCTTGGAGATGTGAGGCTCGATCCAAATGCGGCTACATCGATCTCACTCACCCCCAGCGCCAAACTAAGAAGGGCAATGCTCAAAAGCACTGTACCAAGGGCATCAAAAGGCAACAGCGTCGCTGGGCGCGCCGACGGCAGCAACCGTGAGGCCTGCCGGAAAATCACAACGGCAATGGGAAGGTTCACCAGAAATAACCACCGCCAGCTCCACGGCAGCAGCAAACCCCCAAGCAACGGGCCCAGTAGGAATGCTAAGCCGAATACGGCTCCAATGAGCCCGAGCGCTGGCCCGCGACGTTCCGGTGGAAAGGTGTCACCGATGACGGCGCTGGCGACCGGCAAGATACCGCCCGCACCCAGGGCCTGGACCGCGCGGCCTGCGAGCAAGACCTGGAAATTCGGCGAGTAGGCTACGACCAATGACCCAAGCGCGAACAAGGCAATATCCAGGAGATAGATCGACCGTCGCCCATAGCGGTCAGATAATTTGGCCATAAGCGGGGCGCTAAGAAGACCGAACAAAATATAGGTGTTGAATACCCAGGAAAGTCCCCGACTATCAACGCCGAAGGCGTCCTGTATAGCCGGTAGGGCGGGTCCGACAATCGCAATGTCCAAAGCGCTCATGAGGACACCGGCAAACAAGACAGCAAGGAGACCCAAACTCTCCCGAGGGACCGATTTAAACAGGGCGGCCACTAAGAATCTCAGCGCGCACTCATCAACAGGGCCCTAATCGCATCTTCGAACAGCGCCTCCCCAGAAGGGTGGCTGTCGTAGACCTTCAGCAACGGGATCGCGGTACGGGCCAAGACCCGGAGCGAGAAACTTGCGCTGCCGTTCCGAAGCAAATTAGCCTTCTCAGCTCTTATGAGAACACTTAAAAGAGCATCATTAAGTGCTTGATGTTGCGGCTCAAAATGCTTGAAGGCAGTCCGATCTACCGCCGGAATCAGTAATAAACCCTCCCGATGGGTTCGCCAAAGATCCAGATAGACTTTGTAGATCCCCTCCAGGGCGTCCCTAGGAGGACTTTTTTCCAAGGTTTGAACGGCGGCGATCCCTTTCTCAAAAATTGGATTAAGAATAACCTCCAAAAGTTCGTTTTTACTAGAGAAAAACCCATAAAATGTCGATCGAGAAACGTCGGCTTCAGCCAGTAGGTCCTCGACGCTCACAGTGCCGATTCCCCGAGCCGCAAATTGTCGCGCGCCAGCTTGCAGCAGCGCGTCTCGCATCCGTTGCCGCCGCCGGGCTACCCGCCCCTCTACCAATGGGGCCTCGTAACAGCTTGTATCTAGGGAGCTCACCCCTTAATCATACATAAATATATGTTTTCGTACATATTTGTATATTTATTTGAGCATTCCCCCCTTCTGATTGGCCCTTAACGCACCAACCCGGGCAAAAACTTGGACTCAATACGCGAACCCCTTTTCGCACTCCAGGTTCCAAGCCCTTGGGAAAGGTAATTTCATTTTTTCTCTAGTAACGCGATCAGGCCAAGCGCCCTACCCTCACGTGGTCTTCCTCGTTTCCAACGGTTGAGGAATGTCAACTTTTTAATGTGGTCGGCCCTAGATATGGGCCACAATCCGATCATCCGACCAACTTTTTTGGCCGAACTCTTTTGCGCTGTAGACCTTATCGAAGGGGCCCTCTGTTGAGTGCATCGCCACGGGAAATTAAAGCAAGCTCCCAGCAGACTTCTAGCCGCCTAACCCTCTGGTTGGCGGCGAGCATGATCTGCGGCGTCGCAGACGGCCAGGAAAGCGTACCTCCTGGCGGACAAATGAAGACGATGCAGATCTCGCGGATCGATTCTGCGCCGGTCATTGACGGGATGCTCGACGAGGTTGTCTGGTCCCAGATCACCCCCGTGGCAGATATGCACCAGGTCGAGCCCATCGAATACGCCGAGCCTACACAAGCGACTCAGATCTACCTTTATTACGACGATGAAGCGCTCTACTTAGGCGTCAGAATGCTGGATTCCGAGGCCGAAGAGATAGTGGCCAACGTCCTGCGGCAGGGAGAGCAATTCTGGAGTGATGAGTTGTTCTCCGTGAATATCGACACCTTCAATGACAAGCGCAACGGCTATGTTTTCCAAGTCAATCCCCATGGCGTAAGGATGCAGGCCATCTATGAGAACACCACCAGCTCGAACTTCGACTGGCAGGGCATTTGGCGTGCGGACGCTACCGTGGACGAGGAAGGTTGGACCGCCGAAATGGCTATCCCCTTCAAGACCTTATCTTTCGACCCTAACAACGACACCTGGGGCATCAACTTCGAACGCAACATCAGCCGGGGGGAGGAAAGCATAGGCTGGGTATCACGCAACCAGGCCATAAACCCGAGTGTCTCGGGTGTCGCAGTGGGGTTTGAGGGATTGGAACTGGGTCGCGGACTGGACATCGTGCCCTCCGTCGTCCTGAACGAACAGAAGACCTACGGTGATCCACTGGCTAACGATTCCAGCGGCGAACCATCTCTAGACATTTACTACAAGATCAGTCCCTCATTGAACGCCTCCCTGACATTCAATACGGATTTTTCCGCCACGGAGGTTGACGATCGCCAGGTCGAACTCACCCGTTTCAATCTGTTTTTCCCGGAGAAAAGAGACTTCTTTCTCCGGGACTCCGACATATTTCAGTTCGGCCGCATCGGAGGTCTTGGCGGCTTCGGCGCCGGCGGCAGGGATACCTTCTCCCGCTCCGACGTAGAAAGCGCACAGCCTTTTTTCTCTCGGCGCATCGGCCTTAGCGCGACCGGCCAACCCGTAAATTTGGACATGGGAGGCAAATTGGCCGGGCGAATCGGGGACTGGAATCTGGGCGCGTTGGCCATTCGACAGGATGAGTTTAGTGGCGTGGAGGCGACGGACATCTTCGTCGGACGAGTAGCCGCCAATATCCTCGCAGAGTCGACGATCGGCATGATCGTCACTGACGGTGACCCACGTTCCAATCTTGACAACTCACTAGCTGGCGTGGATTTTCGCTACTCCAATACGCGGCTACCCGGTAACCGAGTAATTGAAGCGGACGCCTGGTACCAGCAATCCGACACGGAGGGCATCGACGGCGAGGATCATGCCCTCGGGTTTCGAATCAGATCGCCCAATACAACCGGCCTACGCGGATCCTTTGGCGCAAAGGAGATCGGGGCTAACTTTTTCCCAGCGCTGGGATTCGTGAATCGCTCAGGCGTGAGGGATCACATTTTCAAACTGGGCTACACGCTCCGTCCAAGAGAGGGGAGAATTCGCACCGTCTATTCCGGACTCGACGCGGAGCGTATCGATCTGATCGACGGCGGACTGCAAACGCAAGTCATGACTCTCCGAGCGCTGGAAATGGAAGACCGCTCTCGCAACCGGGGACACCTCTACCTGCACTCGACGCAAGAAGTCCTTGTCGAGCCCTTCGAGATCTGGGAAAGGGGTACTGAATCAGTCGTCATTCCGATGGGAACGTACTCCTTCGAAGAAGCAGAGTTCCAGATAACCACCAGCACAACTCGAATGTTTTGGGGCATGCTGAGCCACCGTGCGGGCAACTTCTATGACGGGGACCGCGAACGCACCAGCGTTAGACTCGGTTGGCGACCATCTACCCATTTCCGGACCACGCTCGATTACACGCTGAATGACGTCAAACTACCTCACGGGGATTTCAGCACGCGGCTCTTGCAGTTCAGGGCCGATGTCATCTTCTCGTCCACTCTCTCGTGGGTCACCTTGCTCCAATACGACGATGTCAGCGAGACCATGGGCATCAATGCGCGGCTCCACTGGATCCCCGAGGCCGGCCGGGAAGCCTTCATTGTCCTTAACCATAACCTTCAGGATTTCGACAGAAACAATCGGTTCAATTCCGCTTCGGCCGATCTGGCTCTGAAATTCAATTACACTTTTAGATTCTAACTTATTGATTGTTCATGGACTGGCGCATGCACCGGGAAACTGATCTACTAAGCCCTTCGGGAGTTTCCGGAGCCAAAAAAACATGGCAGCAATAGGACGAAATGCGCCCTGCCCCTGCGGGAGCGGGATCAAGTACAAAAAGTGCTGCGCCTTGAAGAAGGGCAAAACTCCTCTCGGTCTGCGTATCGTTGCCGCACTCGTGGGGGTCGTCCTTCTCGGTGGCTTGATCGTCTTTCTGACTTCGGTCGATGAGTACGATCCAGGGGCGTCGTCTACCGCCGGACGTGTCTGGTCCGAGGCACACGGTCACTGGCACTAGCCGGCCAGTGCCTGATTCCTAGATCCGCCTAAGCGTGGACACCGGCGGCTCGCTAACGACCGAGCGCGCGGCCAACGTACCGCTGACACCTACTACGACTGCTCCGGCAATCAAACCGACCAATACCAATAGCGGCCCTGGCAGATACTCAAGATCGAAGAGTTCCCTCGCGAGAAAGAACCCGAGCACCCCAGCACCCACCGCGGCAAGTGTGCCGGCCAGCACACCAAGCGCCGTGAATTCCGCCGCGACACCCTGAAGAACCACACGCTTGCCGGCCCCCAGTGTCCGCAGCACAGCACTCTCGTACATTCGTTCATCACGAGTCGCCTGAATCGCGGCCAGAAGAACCATCAACCCGGCGGCGAAGGTAAATAGGAACACGTACTGAACCGCAAGCGCCGCCCGTGTCATCGCCCGCCCGACCTGATCTATCACGGCATCGATGTCGATGACGGAAATCCCCGGCAATTCTCTTGCAAGATCGAGCGATGCAGAACGCTGTTCGGCATCCAGGTGAAAGCTCGTGATGTAGGTATGGGCAAAGCGATCCATCACGCCAGGGTTAACTACCATGAAAAAGTTCGGACCGAATGATTCCCAGTTGATGCGCCGGGTGCTCGTTATTCTCACGGTCGCGTTCTGCCCGGCAACGGTGAAAGTAAGCTCATCGCCAAGATTGAGCCCCATATCGTCTAACTCGTCCCACTCGATGGAGAGTTGGGGCTCAGAATCATTCTCACCCCACCATTGACCGGCAACAATCTCGTTGTCTGGATTTAGGTTCTCTGACCAGGACACGTTGAGATCATCGCTCAATTCCTCCTCGGCCCTCGCGTCTCTCGCCTGAAACTCGGTCAGCGCAACTCCGTTCACGTGGCTGATTCGCGCACGAACCAAGGGCGTGAAGACTGGACGCTCAACACCGTGGTCGGCCAGGACATCGGCAACCGTCTCTCGCTCATCTGGTTGGATGTTGATGATGAAGTGGTTGGCCGCGTTCTCTGGTAGCGTGGACTGCCACTCGGACATCAGCTCAGTGCGCACGACGGTCAGCAGCAGCAAAACCATAAGCCCAATTCCGAAAGCGACCACCTGTACACTGCTTTCACGTCCCCGGCGAGCAACGTTAGCGATACCGAAACGCCAAGCGATCCCGACCCTGCCTCGGAAACGCTGCAGCCCGAGCACCAACAGCCGGCCTGAGAAATAGAGCGCAGTGAACGTACCCACCGCGCCCGCGAGCACATAGACGATGAGCTCCATGTCTTGGAACAACCAGTACAACATCGCGCTAACGGCGGCCGCCGCGGTTCCATAGACAGCCGTATAACCAAGCGGAGGTGGCTCGAGGTCGTGCCGAAGCACTCTAGCCGGTGGAACATGCCGCAACTGCAAAAGGGGTGGCAAAGCAAATCCGAAAGCCACGGTCAGCGCGGTAATCGGGCCTATGATGAAGACATTGGTCGCGGGCGCTGGTAACTGCGCTTCCACTAAATCATCAAGCAAAACAGTCAGACCGAGTTGCGTTAGAAAACCGACAATACTCCCTACCACCCCCGCCACGACCGCGAGGATCGTCAACTGAGTAAGGGTTAGCCTCAAAACATCCCTATGCCTAGCACCAACGCACTTCATGAGCGCAACGCCGTCCAGGTGCCGAGCTAGAAAACGCCGCGCCGCCATTGCTACGGCTACACCGCCTAGCAATACGCTGACCAGCGCCGAAAGCGAGAGAAACCGCTCTGCGCGAGTGATGGACGACCGAACCTCGGGTCGAGCGTCCTGAATGTCGTCCAGCTCCACCTCAGGATCCATCATTCCCTGCAAGATTCCCCGAAAGCCATCGACCTGGCGCTGATTACCAGCGAACAACAGTTCGTATTCAACGACGCTACCGGGCTGAATGAGCCCTGTGGCGGGGATATCGGCGATATTGAGTAGAACGGTGGGGGCGATCTCCATGAATCGCCAGCCTTCATCAGGACGAAACTCAAGCGTCTGGGAGACTAGAAGCCGCAAATCGCCCAGTTCAAGGGTATCGCCGACGTCTAGCTGGAGACGCGCCAGCAACGATGGTTCAGCCCAGACCTCCCCGGGTCTGGGGACGCCGTCGGCGGTGCGCGGCACTCCCGCAAGTTGGTCCGCAATCCGTACTTCGCCACGCAACGGATAACCGTCCGAGACGCCTCTAACATCAGCGAGGCTACTTGAGCTATTCGCAAGGATAACGCTACGGAACTGCACGACCCGGGCAGTGCTCAGTCCGACCGCTTCGGCTCGGCTTAGGTAGCTTTCCGATAGTGGATAATTGGACTCAAGACGCAGGTCCGCTGCCAGGACTTCCCCGGCCTGTTGGGTCACCGCCTGCATCACGCGGTCGGTAAAGATCGCCACAGCACTCATTGCCGCGACGGCGACGACTAATGCTGCCACGAGGACAGCGTTTTCGCCCGCGCGCCAGTCCCTCACCAGCAGACGCGTCGCTAGAGCCCACCGCACTCTGCGCATAATGATGACTCAAAAAAGAGGTTACGGCCCGGTGCCGAATGATACCCGCTATGGCGACTGGTTTACCCGATTAATCCGGCGTAAGTTGCCCAAGGCGCGCAAAAAAACATGGTCAGCCTGTGAACTGACTCTCAGTTTTCGGTATTGTATGGGAACCAATGACGAATCGTGCACCGTGTCAGTGCTCAGGGAGTATGGAGTGAAACGGCTAATCGCAGTGGTGGTCTTGACGGCCGCATTCTCGGCCCACGCCGATGTCGAATGGGCCTATCAGGTCCTTGATGAGGCTCTGTTACCCCAGAGTGACCTGGAAATAGACCTGCAGGCCCCTCGAACGGTCCCGGGCAGCTCGTTGCAGCGCACCCAGGAAGAGATCGACGATCACTGGAATCCGCCGGACTGGTTTCCTGATAGCCACTACGCACCTGTCCCCGAGGTCGTCGCAAGAGGGGCCGGCCCTAACGTCCGGGCATGCGCCGCATGTCACGGATTCACGGGTGCGGGGCACCCAGAGTCCTCCCATCTCGCCGGGTTGACCGTCGGCTACATCACACGCCAGCTAGCTGATTTCCGGAGCGCCGCGACCCGCAGTCCCTCTGGATCCAACGCCATGCGAATCGACCGTAGCTGGATGAACAGGTTTGAGCCTACCGATGAACAAATTCGTCAGGCAGCCGAATGGTATGCCGGCATGGAGGTCATCGACTGGATCGACGAAGTCATCGAAACGGATACGGTACCACGGACCTATATCGGAGACGGTCGGATGCGTCACATCCACCCAGACGGGGGAACGGAACCTATCAATGGCCGCATTATCGAAGTCCCACAAGATCGAGAACTCGCTACGGCGCGGCATCCCAATTCAGGCTTTACCGTCTACGCACCGACCGGGAGCGTAGCCCGAGGTGAGGAACTCGTCATGACCGGAGGCGATGGGCGAACCCTCGAATGCCTAACATGCCACGGCCAGGATCTAAAAGGTTTCGGAGACACCCCAAGGCTCGCCGGTATCTCACCACTCTATGTCGTTCGCCAGTTGAACGACTTCAGAACAGGGGACCGGGACGGCACCCTTGGATCGCTAATGACGTTGACTGTCGCTAGCATGACTGATGAAGACATTGTGGCTATCGCAGCTTATCTAGCGACTCTCGACCCATAACCGACGTTAACCTCACTCTGAAGTGTTGAACCTCGAGCGCACCGTCGCCGAATTCAACTCGCATATAAGTGAGGACAGCCGCTGCAAATTAGTATGAGCCGGACTAGCGCTTTTCGCTGCATGGCCATGGTCCCTTTGCGCCCTAGAAAATATTTTTATCGTTAGCTCGAGAGATAGCGAGCCTGGGTCATCTGAGCGATGATTGCAATTGCGATCTCCGCGGGGGAACGTCCGCCCAGCGGCAACCCAATCGGCCCACAAACACGAGCCAAAGCGGCGTCATCGAAGCCCGCCGCACCCAGACGTTCGAGTCTCTTAGAGTGGTTCCTCTTACTACCCAGCGCCCCGATGTAAAACGCCTCGGACTCTAGGGCTGCACGCAACGCCGGTTCGTCGATCTTGGCATCATGGCTCAAGGTGACAACAGCACTGCGAGAGTCAAGAGAAAGTTTTGGCATGGCTTCCTGAGGCCATTCGTTAATGATCTCGACATTTGGAAACCGTGCCGCAGATGCGAAGGCCGGCCGGGGATCCAACAACAACACGTCATATCCCACCAAACGCGCCATCGGCGTCAGCTTCTGAGCAATGTGTACAGCACCAATAATAAAAAGTCGTGGGGGCGGTGAGACCGTTTGGATCAGGTAACGCTCACCCTCAATGTCGGCGGCCTGAGCTCCGTCTCGTACCAACGCATCCCGTGATCGCTCCAGCAACGCTTGAGGAAGCTCCGTGTCGAGTTCCTGCCGAACACCGCCTTCTAGTCTGCAAACACCGTCGCAATCGACTAGAAACTGATGTCCATCCGTCAGATTGCGGACAAGGACAACGGTCCGGGATTGGGCGTTGGCTTCAACCAGCGCTTCGAGCAAGTCCTGCTTCACGCCACCGGTTCCACGAGAACTTCGATCTCCCCTCCGCATGCCAGGCCGACTTCCCAAGCCTCATCGTTAGAAACTCCGAATTCGAGCAACCGTTGCTGCCCCGTCTCAATGACCTCTTTCGCCGCCTCAATCACCGCCCCTTCGACACAGCCGCCCGATACCGAGCCTTCGAACGCACCGTCACTAGCAATAACTAGGTTGCTCCCAACCGGTCGCGGAGAGGAACCCCAGGTCCGCACTACGGTCGCTAGCGCGACGGCTCGACCCGATCGGCACCATTGGAGAGCGGTGCTCAGTACGTCCTGAGGATCGCGAAGGTATTTGGCATCCATGGGGGCCGGCGTCACGGCTAACTCCGCTTTCTCGCCTTGGGGTTTTCATTACTGACATTTCCTTCGAGCGCATCGCGCGCGACCGATTTCGTCCACCGCACGAAATGCCAGAGCTGATCAATGAGTCGCGGTGAATTCGCCTGCTCGAATGTCTGATCCCTAATCCTCTCGAGTGCCTCCTGGTAGCGAGTGAGCCTACCTTCCAGGCGCTCGAGCTCATCGGCTGCTTCACGAGACGCATCCTCATTCTGCTCGGTGGAAACGGCGCCTTCACGCAGCCGAGTGACGAGATCATTACTCATAATTTATCTAGATAGGGGAACGATATACGTACCAATTATATACAAGACCAGGTTCTGGCTAATTTACCAATTTCACCGCATACCCCCGAAGCCCTATCACATACGCAGATCACGCTTGACATGGGGGATGCTCTGTTCGACAGTCCGATCAGAGAGAAAAATAACGAGGATAGGAACATGCGCCCATCGAGGTTCTTCAGACGCTCGCTTTCGGCTGCCTTCACCAGCACCCTGCTCGCGCTAGCCTTGGGCGCAAACGCGCAAGACCCGACAGAAGGAGAGGAAGCGCTGAACATGCAACTCGTCGGCTACGACGACTTGCAGGGACGCAGCGCCTACCAGCCTATTATCCAGCAGCAGGGCGATCGCTGGATCGCCTACATTGGTCATCATGCCGGCACCCACTTGAACCCGCTGACCGGCGTCGAAGAGGGTAACGGCACTTCGATCCTCGATGTGACGAACCCGGAGAACCCGCAATATATAGCGCACATTCCAGGTGTCGCGGTACCTGGAGAAGAAAGTGAAGCACAGATGGTGCGCACGTGCATGGGCAGCGATTTGCCTAATGGCATCGATACCAATGTTTATCTGTTGCGCGCGGTCGGACGCAGCGGGCATGACATCTGGGACGTAACGGCACCGGAAGAACCCACACTCGTTTCAAAGATAGAGGATCAGGGCCTAGTCGATACGCACAAGAACTGGTGGGAGTGCGAAACGGGCATCGCTTATCTCGTTTCCGGTGTCGAGGGCTGGGCGACACGACGCATGACACAAGTCTACGATCTATCGGACCCGTCAGAGCCACGTTTCATCCGCAACTTTGGCCTCCCGGGCCAGCAACCCGGTTCACCGAACTTTGACGAAATGGCCAAACACGATCTGCACGGCCCGATCGCGGTTGGTAACCGCCTCTATTTCGGCTACGGAACGTTTCTGGACGGAGTCATCCAGATAGTCGATCGTGACCGGCTAGTGAACGGTAACCCGGCGGTGGCAAATCCCTTCGAACCAACGGACGAAAATCTAGAGTACCCCGTGATTTCGACGATGTTTACGGGACCTCGACTCGGTGCTCACACGGCATTTCCAGTGCTAGGTATCGAGGTAGAGGAGTTCGCGGACAACTCCGAAGGCCGCACACGGGACATGCTACTTGTCGTGGGCGAGTCCCTGCGCAACGAATGTCTCGAGAACCGCCAGATGATGTACATGGTTGACATCACTGACGAGACACGACCGTGGCCGGTCGGAAACTTTCAAGTCCCCGAGGAAAGCGGAAACTTCTGTGAACGTGGCGGGCGATTTGGCACTCACTCCTCCAATGAGAACATGACCCCGATCTACTATGGAAAGATCGTGTTTCTCGCATATTTCAATGGCGGTGTTCGGGCGGTCGATATCCGCGATCCGTGGCAACCAACGGAAATCGGTTACTACATTCCTGCGATCAACGAGAGAACTACCCAACGATGCATCAACGTGGACGGCGCCGAACGGTGCAAACGCGCAATCCAGACGAATAATCTCGAAGTGGACGATCGAGGCTACGTGTATGCGGTCGATCGAGCCAACACCGGACTACATATCGTCGAACTGACAGGTCCAGTCCGGGATATTGCTGACTTCTAGTGATAGAGCGGGCTAAACATAAGGGTATCTTTGTTATCGCGCTCCTCTGCGCGGGAAGCGGAATTGCGAAAATCGGATCGGCGCATTGGGAAGGATTCGAAGCTGCCGACCCCGCAACCCCCGCCGCTATGCTCAGATTCGATAGCGCAGTGACTCGTTACTCTTCGTTGGATGCCGGTCCGTTGACATGGCGTGAGCTCTTCCAAGGCGACGACCAATTGCTCACCACCAGCAACCACGCGAATATGGGTAACGCAGGCGCGGCCGGGAACGCGCCGGTCACGACGCAACAATGATCCTGCGCGTGACCCGCGCGTCCATTGCCACTAGGGTGTTGAACGCCTTCGCAATCGTGGTTCTACTCAACGGCTGCGCGTCAAACACGAGCCCGACCGCACTTCAACGCGGGCCTACGGGCGCTCTTCTCGAAGAACCCCCTCCGCTGACACCTGAGCAACAGTCGTTGCTCGACCGTCGCACTGAGCGCGAGCAAGCGCTCCTCGCAGAACCACTGACCGCAGAGTCTGCCGCTGAGATAGCACTTCTGCACAATCCCGCCGTAGAGCGGGCCCTAGAAACACTCGGTATGGCCGGCTTCGATCGCCTTCAGCTCGCCCACATTGTGAACCCGGAATTCAACCAGGGCCGACCACCCAGTACGATGGAAACGAGAATCGAGCGCCCGATATCTGTCAACACCATGACCTGGGTCATCATTCCAGCGCTGGCTGTAGGTGGCACTGTCGAGGAGCGCGCCGCCCGCGTCCAGGCTGCCGACGAGATTGTCGCTCTGCTCTTCAGGGCGAGGCGCGCCTGGGTCAGCGCCGTAGCCGCAAGACAGTCGCAACGTTATTACGAGGACGTCGCGACCGCACTTGAAGTCAGTCGGGAAATCATGGAAAGCATGCGGGAAGTCGGGAACTCCTCAGAGCTTGAGACGCTCCGTGCTCAGACCCTATACGCAGACGCGATCGCTCATTTAACGACCCTACAGGTTACTGCTGCACTCGAGCGTGAGCGCCTGGTACAGACACTCGGACTCTGGGGGGCAGACGCCGAAGCCGTGCAACTGCCGGAGAGGTTGCCCGACCTACCGCGTACCCCGATCGGACCGGGAGGACTCGAGGCGCGCGCAGTCGCTCAACGTTTCGACGTGCACGCCGGACGGCTCGAAGGCCTATCGGGGGAAGCCGGCGTGAACGCCCGAGCTGATGTACGCACCGCATGGCTCGCGTACCGCGGCGCGTATGACCTCTCACAACACACCCACAATGCGCTCGTGCCACTAGCGACTCGCAGGTCAGAGGAACAGCTCAAACTCTACAACGGCATGCTTGTTGGGGTGCTTGATCTCGTGACCGACGCCACCGAAAGAATCAACGCCGTCAACGCTGCTCTCATTGCCGATCGCGATTTTTGGCTCGCCGAAGTCGAACTGCAACGCGCCATGTCCGGCGTGGGGATTTCGGCGGTGGGCGTTCAACCCGGTCTGCAAGGTGGCTTTCGCCCCGGAGCGACCTACCATGTCCATTAACTCGGATATCCAATGGTCTCGCGACGCAGCTTCCTGACAAGCGCCGCAGGCGCGTTGGTCAGCGCTAACGCAGTGTCCCAGACTGCGCTTGCGCAAGTACCCGAGGCGCCCCTCTCCGATACGCCTGCCACCCAACCGCCAAACGCACCGCAAACAGGTAGGCCTTATCAACCCGTGGTAACACTAAACGGATGGTCACTTCCTTGGCGCATGAGAGATAACGTAAAGGAATTCCATCTCGTCGCCGAACCAGTAGAACGCGAGATGGCGTCCGGGATGACCGCGCATCTTTGGGGCTACAACGGTCAGTCACCCGGCCCGACAATCGAGTGTGTTGAGGGCGACCGAGTGAGAATATTCGTGACCAACAAACTCCCCGAGTACACGACCATACACTGGCACGGCGTTCGCGTGCCCCAAGGCATGGACGGCGTCGCCGGTCTCACACAACCCCCGATCCTACCCGGGGAAACATGGGCTTATGAGTTCGAGATGCGAGACTCTGGCACCTTCATGTACCACCCCCATGCCGACGAGATGCTGCAGATGGCGATGGGGATGATGGGCATGATCATCGTACACCCACAGGATCCTGACACGCGCTCCGTGGATCGCGACTTCGCGTTCCTCATGAGCGCCTACAACATCGAGCCGGGCAGCTATACGCCTCGAGTCCACACGCATACCGACTTCAATCTATGGACGTGGAACAGCCGCGTTTTTCCGGACATCTCGCCTCTGATCGTACGTCAGAACGATCGGGTCCGAGTACGAATTGGCAACCTCACGATGACCAATCACCCCATCCACCTGCATGGTCACCGCTTTGCGGTGACCGGCACCGATGGCGGATGGGTGCCGGAAACCGCTCGGTGGCCTGAGGCAACAGTCGATGTGGGGGTTGGTCAGATACGAGCGATCGAACTCGTCGCCGACGCACCAGGCGACTGGGCGTTCCACTGCCACAAGACGCACCATACGATGAACGCCATGAACCACGACATGCTAACGTCCATCGGCGTCGACTTCGAAGATGCAGCTGAGAAGCTCCGCCGCCTCATTCCGCAATACATGGTCATGGGCGATCGTGGCATGGCACACATGGCATCGATGCAAAGACAGTTGCCTGAAAACACGCTTCCAATGATGACGGGCCAGGGCCCATACGGGCCGATCGGGATGGGCGGCATGTTTACCGTGTTCAAGGTCCGGGCGGAACAGCCCCGCGGCGACTATAGTGATCCGGGGTGGTATGACGCGCCGCCCGAAACGATGGCCTACCGAACCGATCGGTAACCTATTAAACCTAATTTCCGTGGACCCTAGCTTAGGGCGATCTCCAGGGTATCGATCCCTTCGATCCCCCCTTTCAATCGATCCCCTCGCTCTACGGCGCCGACACCCGCCGGGGTTCCGGTGAAGACTAGATCCCCGGGTCGGAGTTCAAAGAATCCGGAAAGATGCTGAATAATCTCGGGCACGCTCCAAATCATTTGCGACAGATCGCCGTCCTGACGCCCCTCCCCGTTGACGTTAAGCCAGATTCTCCCATCGGACGGATGGCCTACGACCTCTGCCAAGTGAAGCGCACTGATCGGCGCGGATTGATCAAAGCCCTTGGACAAAGCCCAGGGCTGTCCAAGCTTTTTCGCATGCGCCTGCAGATCACGGCGGGTCATATCAAGTCCCACGGCATAGCCAAAAATGACTTTACTTGCGTCTGAGGCGTCTACATTGGCGCCCACCTCACCAATGGCTACAACTAGCTCGACCTCATAGTGGAGGTTCTCCGTCGCAGACGGGTACCTAACCTCCCCCCCGTTGGGTACCAAAGCATCCGAGGGCTTCATGAAGAAAACAGGCGGCTCCCGGGCAGGCTCAGCGCCCATCTCACGCACGTGCTCTGCATAATTCCAGCCCACGCAATAAACTCTTCGCGCCGCGAATCTCTCAAGCCTTCCGGCTATATGCACGTAGGGGGTCGCAGGCGGATAGATATAGGACATGCTGGGATAGCCTGGGCAGATGGACCGCACTGAAGTTTAACTTAGCTGGCGGTGTCGAGGTGCCGACGTTCTGTTCCGCGCATGAATGGTCTATCCTTTCGAAAGACGACTCGGACTCCATAACAAAGCACTTGCCCGGGGGAAGCACCATGAAATCATTTATCACTCTCAGCGGAATTCTAGCGGCACTGAGCATTTCCTCGGCGCCTACTGTGCTAGCCCAGGGCGAACCCCTGCAGATCTATTGGATCGACGTAGAAGGAGGTTCTTCAACACTGATAGTGACACCGGGTGGGGATTCGGTGCTCATGGACGCGGGTTGGAACCGCGAGGACGCCAGAGATGCCCGTCGGATCGAAGCCGCTATGCAAGATGCCGGCGTCACCGATATCGATTACTTCATTGCCTCACATTTCCATGGTGATCACGTCGGCGGGACACCGGCCATCGCGCAGCGAGTTCAGATAAACCAATTCCTTGATCATGGTGACAGCGTTGAACAGGACAGCGAACGCGGACGACCTGCATGGGAGGCGTACCTGAGTGCTGCACAGGGCAAGCGGCGAACCGTCCGCCCGGGGGACACATTGGCTCTTTCTGGCGTGAATTTCCGATTCGTCGCGGCCAACAGGGAGATCGTCGCACCCCGTGGGGCCGGTCCAAACGAGCATTGCGGAAACCCGATGGTCCCGGAGGATCTGGGCGAAAATAGCCGAAGCGTAGGCTACCAAGTCACTCTCGGGGAGTTCGAGTTCCTTGATCTCGGCGACATGACAGTCGACGTCCAGCAGACGGTGGCATGCCCGGAAAACCGCCTCGGTGTCGTGGACCTGCTCCAGGCACCACATCATGCCCAAGGGGTTGCGCCTGAACTAGTTTGGGCCCTGCAGCCGACGGTCGCCGTGAGCAACAACGGCGCCACCAAGGGTGGACGCGCGGAGGACCTGGCAACATTGAAGCGGATACCGGGACTCCAGGGTTTGTGGCAAGTTCATCGCGCCACAGGGGCCTCGGACGAAGAAAACACATTTGCCGACTTGATGGCCAACCTCACCGCAGAAGACGACCAGGGCTACTGGATCAAAGCGACCGTGGACGCAAGCGGTGAGCGCTACACACTCACCAACGGTCGCAATAACTACTCGCAGCCATACAGCACAAAATAGGCCGGTTGATTCGCTGTCTGATAGAACCCAGGCAATCCAGGCGACGGGACAGATCGGCTCGCGACCTACCATGGCGGAGGTCTCACACGAAACGTGTTGGCCGCGCTTAGATAGCGCTACGGCTCACCCCCGCTAGCCGAGAAGGCGGGGTAACAACTGGAGCGCGTTCCCCCGTTCGATGCGTGCAAGATCATCGTTGGATAGTTCGGCAAATCCCTGCATAACATCGTCGGAGTCATTAACAAGCGAAGGTGGCGAAATGGGCAAGTCCGTCCCGAAAACCACCTGAGACACGTCCACGAAGTCCAGCAGCGCACGAAGCGAGGACGACGACATGGCCTGAGCGGTACCGTAGTAGAGACCTTTTAGGTAACTCAGGACTCCTTGCGGGGCACGCTCACGGAGATTCGGTATGAACCGCTCCCCCTGGTCGCTCAGGCGTGACGCGATGTACGGGGCGGCACCACCTGCGTGCGCCGTTATGAAGCGGATATTCGGATAACGCTCCAGAGTACCTGAAGCAACCAAATTCATGATGGCGCGCGTCGTCTCAAAGACGTACTCCATCACAGACGGACGAATATCCAGATTTAACGAGCCGAAGTACGGTGGGCTTGTGGGATGAATCAGCACCACGACCTCGCGCTCATCCAAAACGGCCATCAGCGGGTCGAGGGCGGGGGCGCCGAGATAGACGTTGTCGGCGCTAGCATTCAGGGCAACGCCATCCAAATCGAGGCTGTCTAGGGCATAGGCCGCCTCCTCCGCAGCCCTGTCGGGATTGAACTGCGGCAGCATCGCAAAGGCACCGAAACGCTCTGGGCTATCACCCACGATGCGCGCAGCTAGCTCGTTAACTTCGCGGCACTTTGGGGCCGAGATGCGCTCACGAGGATTTCGTACCGACAGAATGCCCGTCTGGATACCGAATCGGTCCATGAGGCTCAGGGCCCGCTCTACTGTCCAACCACCGCCCGGCCACGACGCGCCAATACTCAGACCCCCGAAAGCATCAGCGATCGGTGGAGGATGCCAGTGGTGGTGGATGTCGATCCGGCCGGCGACCTGGCCAAGGCCAGGCCTCGCCCATCCGGAAAAAGCCAGGCCGGCCAAGCCGCTGCCCGTGAGGCGCAGCGCCTGACGACGCGTCAGAGTTGGGGCTTCGATCGTCAAGTTCCTGATAAACCGTTAGCGACGAAATAACCAGAGGATAAATGAAAGCATAATGCTCACGATGATCATCGTCGTGACGGGAAGATAGAACCTGAAGGAGGGTCGATCAATGATGATGTCACCGGGTAACCGACCCAGTGGCAGCCTGCTGACCCAAGGCCAGGCCAACCCGATTACGAGCAGTGCTATTCCGAAAATTATCAGTGTTCGCTGCATACGAACTCCCCGTTAATGGGGCAGTTCCTCCACCACGTACGCGCTCACGTCCTGAATCTCATCCTCAGTGTATGCCCCGCCAAATCCAGGCATGGCATCAAAGCCATCACGGACCCGGAGCATCACCGCCTCAAGATCCGTTGCTGCTATAAGCGGGATACCACCCCCGAACCCGCCTTCTCCCTGAATGCCATGACAGAACGCGCACGCACTCTCATACAGGATGCGTCCATTGCCTGTATCAGGTATGCGACTCGCCCCCGTCAAATCAGCATCGGCAACCGTCGTTTCGTCGGACACCTCGTCCATCGTTCCGTTTAGCGAAAACAACCAAACGCTGTCACCGCGCCTGGAATTCGCGAAAAGATTTCCTGCAGAGTAGGCGGCGATGTACTGCTCACCATTGTGCTCAAATGAGCTGACCGATGAGTTCATCCCAGAGCCGGTCTGAAACTCCCAAAGCAGTGTGCCGTCCCTGGAATCGAGCGCGGTCAATCGCCCGTCATTGCGGCCTAGGAACACAAGCCCACCGGCTGTCGCCAACGAGCCACTGTAACAGCGGTCTACCAATCGTTGTTGCCAGACAATCTTGTTCGTTCGCATATCCATGGCGGTGAAGATACCGCTGTCATAGGCGGGAATAGCGTGAAAAGTACCGCCCAGAAAACGCTCCCCTGGCTCGGCTGGCAGTGTCTCCTCAATACCCCCGTTGAAAAACGCTAATCGGTCGCTCGCGCAAACGTAAAGATAACCGGTCTCAATGTCATAGGAGCTAGCGGGCCAGTTCGCACCCCCTAGGGTACCGGGTTTTGACACTACGCCCTCTGTCCAGAAAGGCGTGAAGATCCGCCCCTGATTCACCAAAGGTGGGTAACCCTCAGGCGTGATGTCGACATGCTGTGGTACGAAGGCATCACCGATGGGATAGGGTTGGGTCGCAGCCGTAGCCTGACGTGGTTCCTGGGGTACCGGGCGTTCTTCCATGCCGATCAATGGCTCTCCGGTCTCCCGATCCAAAATATAAACCCAACCGGTCTTGCTCGGCTGGGCAAGCCCTCGCCTCATCTGCTGATCGATTTCAATATCGAACAAAACGACAGGGCTGGGTGCATCGAAGTCCCAAATGTCGTGGTGGACCTGCTGGAAATGCCATCGATACTCGCCGGTGTGCGCATCCACGGCGACAATGGAGGTGGTAAAAAGATTGTCGCCGGGGCGGATCGAACCGTTGAAATCCGGTCCCGGGTTACCGGTGGAGAAATATATGAGATCCAAAGCCGGGTCCACGGCCGGAGTCTGCCAGACCGTCCCACCACCATAGAGATAGACGTCATTGTCCTGGGGCCATGTGTCGTAGCCAAACTCTCCAGGGCCCGGCACAGTATAGAAGGTCCATAGCAGCGTCCCATCATCGGCGTCGTAGGCTTTGACACGCCCACGCACACCGTACTCGGCACCCGCAAAACCAGTAATGACCATGCCGTCGTAGTAGAGCGGCGCGCTGGTGATGCTGAACCCCTCTTCCCAGCGCTCAGCCTGAGTCGACCAAGAGACCGCGCCAGTGATCTGATCCAGAGCGACCAGCTTTCCATCGAGCTGTCCCACAAAGACCTTACCCTTACCCAAGCCGACCCCGCGACTGGTCCAACCACAGCAGATCACATCGTTAGATTGATCGAGATTCGCTTCGTACGACCAAAGAATCTCTCCGGTGTCCACACTGATAGCAAACACGTCATCAGCGCCGGTCACGATATAAACCACCCCGTCATACACCAACGGCTGCGCCTCTCCGGAATATTTGTTGTCGAGGCCCGAACCGTTAAGCCGCGCGCGCGCGACCCCTCGCAATTGCGCAACGCTGTCTCGGTTGATCTGATCCAGTGGAGAATACCGCTGGTTATAGATATTACCGCCGTTGGTGATCCAGTCCTGTCTAGGCAGTGACACGAGCCGTTCGTCAGAAAAAGCGGGCGAGGGCTGGATCCGAGACACCTCCCCTTCCTGCGCAAGAGAGACAGTAGCAAAACCAGCCATGGCCACGGCAGTAAGCGTCGCTTTCCCCCACAGGGAGTGAGAATCTGACCTCGGTGAAACAACCATTGCTAGCCCCTATCTTGATTAATATTGTTTCGGCTTGAACGCCGGATAATAATCGATTTTTCAGGCCTGGCGCCGAAGGATGTCCCTATGAAGCCCTATCGTCGTAGAACACCCCCCATAGTTGCCTTAGCGCTGGCGAGCCTAGTGTTCTCCGCCGGCTCTATGGCTCAACCCAACTCTCTGGCCGTCAACTACGTCATCGCCAGCGACCGACTCCATACTGCCGGCCAACCCAATACCGAACAGCTCACTACCGTAGCTGACCGGGGATTCGATCTGGTGATCAATCTGGCACCACCCACTAGCCGAGAAGCCATCGCAAACGAGGGACAACTCGTCACCGAAACAGGGGCGAGTTATCTTAATATTCCGGTGGATTGGCAAAATCCCACCTATGCTGACTTCGAACTATTCAGCGGTGTACTTAATCAGGCAGGGGAGCGCCGGGTATTAGTGCACTGTATGCTGAATTACCGTGCTTCCCTCTTCACCTTCCTGTATCGGGTCGTGCACGAACGAGCCCCCGCTGGCGCTGCCTTCGATGCCGTCGCCCAGGTCTGGGAGCCGCAAGATCAGTGGGTGGCATTCGGTCAGATGATCCTCGACCGACACGGCATTAATTTCGAGCTACCCTAGCATTTCAAATTACTAGATTACTGGACGCAGCCGACAGGCGGATCTATCGTGAGAGCCTCGCCCAAGCTGACGCTGACCAACAGGGGAACAAAATGAATATCAACCGGATCATCCTCTCACTGGTTTTCTTCGCCGCCTCGACAACGACCGCCGAGGTCGCACGTATCGAGGTCGAACGCAGCCGTGAACTGGCCAATGGAAAGACTTACGGGCTGGCCGGAGCCTACGAAAGCTTCGCTGGAAAAATCCATTACACGGTAGACCCTCAAAACAGCGTCAACGGAATAATCTCCGATATCGAGAGCGCACCCACCAACGCCTCGGGCTTGGTCGAGTTCTCAGCCGACTTCTATTTAATTAAACCGAAAAACATCGAATCAGGGAACGGTGCCGTCTTCTTCGAGGTCGCCAACCGTGGTGGCCTGGGAATGCTCAGCCGCTTTAACAAAGCAGTCGGATCCCAAGACCCCATGTCTGCGGAGCACATGGGCGACGGCTTTCTCCTGAGGGAGGGGTTCACTCTGTTATGGGTTGGCTGGCAACACGATACGCCACTGGAGGAGGGGCGCCTTCGCACCTACCCGCCAATCGCCACCGAGAACGGCCAACCCATCGAAGGGGTGGTGCGCAGTGATGTTATCGTTCCTACGAAGGTATTCTCTCACTCGCTTGGGAACCGGGGACATGTAGCCTATCCCGTCTCAGACCCCGAGGATCCTCGCAACGTGCTGACAGTCCGCAACGGGATGACTGGGACGAGACAAGTCATTCCACGCGAGGACTGGCAATTCGCAAGATTTGAAAATGAGCGCGTCGTGCCGGACCCGACAATGGTTTATCTGAGCACGGGGTTCGAGCCAGACCACATCTACGACGTGGTGTATGTCTCCCAGAACCCCCCCCTCGCCGGGCTGGGGCTCGCGGCAATACGTGATGTCATATCCGAACTCAAATACGGCTCAGCAGAGATGCTGGGCATCCCCAGCGATGCAATCGATCGTGCTATCACCTACGGTTCCTCACAGAGTGGTCGACTGCTGCGCACGTACCTGTACGACGGGTTCAACGAAGATGAGCAGAACAGGCGGGTCTTCGATGGTGTCATCGCCCACATAGCGGGCGCAGCGAGGGGCAGCTTCAATCAGCGGTTCGCTCAGGCTTCTCGCGCACCCGGCGGTGCGTACGAGTACCCCAACCGGGTATTTCCGTTCGCTGACACGCTCCAAACGGATCCGGCTACAAACAGATCGGACGGGCTCCTCGCTCGCGTGACACCACAGTCGATGCCTAAGCTCTTCTACACGAACTCTTCCACCGAATACTGGAGATCCGTAGGCGCACTGGCCCATACGACAGTGGATGGCAAACAGGACCTGTCGCTACTGGATAACGTACGCACCTACAACTTCGCTGGGACCCAGCACGGACCCGCGCCCTTCCCACCTAGCGCCCAAGAAGCTACGTATGTACCAAACCCGAACGACTATCGGTGGTTCCTGAGAGCCCTGCTGGTCGCGATGGATCGTTGGATCACTGATGATGCCGCCCCACCGTCGAGCCGGTATCCGACGCTCGGCAGGGGCACGCTTGTGCAAATGGAAGAATTCGACTTCCCCGCAATCCCGGGTGTAAATCTCCAAGACGAAGTGAATATCGCCTACGCGCTGGATTACGGACCGGAGCTCGCATCCAAAGGGGTCATCACACAGGAGCCTCCGCTGACCGGAGCCCCCTACCCGTTTTTGGTTCCCCAGGTGGACGAGAGTGGGAACGAGATCGGGGGACTTAGATCACCAGATATCGCTGTACCGCTCGCGACGTACACCGGCTGGTGGCCAACGAATCCGGCTTCAGGCAACGGACTCTACGTGCCTTTCGCCCGCACTGGCGCTGAGCGCGAGGCCAATGGCGACCCACGCCTCTCTATCGATGAGCGTTACGACAACCGCGCCCATTACCTCGGTCTCGTAGCTGAATCCGCGATGGAACTGATCGATGACGGTTACCTGCTAGACCGGGATCTACCGACCATTCTCGGAAACGCAGAGGCGCAGTGGAATTTCTTGATGGGCGAAAACGACAACTAGACGGAGAACAACCATGGGACACTCATCAAACAAACGGTTTTTACTCGGCTTGGTTTCGACTGCGTGGCTCCTTAATTGGGGCGGTTCGGGCGCTCAGGCACAGCTTTCGGTGGAAAATTTCCCCGATCTCGAACCAACAGACTTCAGCTACGTCTCCCAAGCTAGGCGTGACGGATTCAATGACGAAGCGCTCCAGAGGAGTACCGAGCCCTTCAAGATATTCGACAACCTCTACTACGTCGGAATCCAATGGGTCTCGGCCTATTTACTGGTCACGGATGAGGGCCTCATTCTCATCGATTCTCTCCACCCCCCTTATATCGAAGACGGGGTCGAGCACATCCGGGAACTGGGATTCGATCCGGCCGACATCGAATACGTCCTCGGAAACCATGGACACTTCGACCACATGGCAGGCCATGCCCACTACAAGGCAAACTTCGGTGCGACGGTTGGCTTGACCGCAGGGGATTGGAAACGGGCTCAGACCGACATCGGCAACGAATTCGAGATGGAGGTTGCGGAGGTGGACATGGTCATCCAGGACGGCGACACGCTGGAACTGGGCGATCAGACCATGCGCTTCTACATCACGCCCGGACACACTGAGGGAGGGCTCTCGATGGAGTTCACCGTGCGGGACGGTGCGGACGAGTACCGCGCAGTGATCTTCGGCGGCGGGGGTGCGCGCAACGATTTCTGGGAAAACCAGACCGTGCTTGGGAACATACGCCGGTTTCAGCTTTTGGCCGCGCAGTCACCGCCGGTACAGGTTCGGTTACCAACGCACCCGCCTGGAACGGCGGGCGCGGGTGGAATGCACCAGCAGATGCTGGATCGTGGATCGTCTGCCCCGCATCCCTTCGTCGATGACCCGAGCGCGTTTATCGAATATCTCGAGCAGGCAGAAGGGAACGTCCAGCGAGCAATTCAGGGGCTCTAAAGCTGGCGCGTTTGATCAGCCTCGCACGTTTTGGTCGACAATTCCCTCGGCGTCCCGTTCCTCACAAGGGATCGGACCGAAAAAGAAGGCTTCCGGATCGGTGTTGGGCACCCGCGTAACTGCGTTCAGCGTCCACGGCTCCAGTAACATGGTGTCATGCACAGTGGCCTCCCAGTGCAGGGTATCGCCATCGCGGCGCATGCGCTCAGTGACGGTCATGTCCCAGCTGTGTATATAGCCCGTCCAGCCCAACCAACTCTCGTCGTTGAAGCCGACAGTCTCAATCACTAGTGTGTCGCCTTCCCAATGGCCAATCGAATAGCCAAGCCAGCTTGTATCAGCAATCTGCAGGGGGTGATGCTCACGTCCATCGGTCGGGATGATGCGATACGGCGACTGTGTGCCCTCATATAGGAATATGAGCTCGGTTGGAGTCTGAACGATCTTCCCTGGCGGCCCCATTCGCGGTACACCCGCCGGCTTACAAATGAAGACAGGATCATCCAACAGACCATTCCAGTCGAGATCTTGAATGGTAGGCCAGTGCTCCGGTTTGTAGAGTGGCTTGTTCGTGTGAGCGCGCTGCAGAACAGCGGAGTCCTTCTCAAAATTCCCTATATCGTTATCCCGACCCCCGAGGTTTAGAACAACGTCCCCACTTTCATCGAAGATCCGATTTATTTGATTAGGTGATACCCAAAATCCTGAGAAATCCGGTCGCCCATCATCCATTCGCGGCGTATCCTGCGCTTGGGTTGCCGGGACATGGGAAATATAAACAGCGAGTAGCGCGATTGCCGCACCGCCGGCCAAGCTAAACGGTCTAGTCATTGTCAGTTACCCTCTCTATTCACCGACTACTGCGAGCTCTGGAACAGGAGCGATTATTCCTGGCTCCTCATCAAGAGGCGATTACCGTTCGGCAGCGTAATCGCCGTCATGAGACCGACCCTTTCGCCGTTACGAGCCGGGTTGTACTCCACTGTGTAATCCAGTCCGACCTGTAGCTGCTTGAGCAGCCCCATCCGTCGCAGCGCATTCAGCGCCACCGACTCGATGGACCAGTTAACGACCTCTCCACCCGGGGTTTCCACATCCAGGTGGAAATACGGGTGCGGGTTAATCAACTCCACCTCGGTCATAGTGCCGGTGAAGGTCTGTACGTCGTTGACATCAAACTGCGCCTGCACCGCATGGTGAGCGGCGGCAACCGACGCGCCAAGAACGATAGAAAGGCATACAAATACTGAAGGTCTCAAAAGTGTCTTCATTGCGAGCTCCCGCTCAACTGTTCAGGCGTTGGAAACACCACATAGGGGTTCTGGTAGAAGTCCGTTACGGTCATATCCAAAGTAGTCTCGCCACCCAGTCGGTGGACGATATGGGAAGGAAAATAAACGTCTAGGATCGGCCAGTCAACGTATTCCGTGTACTCAGCCTCGAGCTGGGTCTGGCCTAGGGTAGGATGGTCGACCGTCATTTCGACAGTCGCCGGCCGAGAATTTTCATCAAGCGTGGCGGTCACTGCTGTGCCGTCAATCTCGACCGTTAACGTCGTCTGGCCACCGTCAATGCCGGTACTCACGGCATCTGGATTTTGCACCACCGCGGTAATGAAGCCGTGGGGCGTCAGAATGATATGGGGTAAGCGCTCGGAGACCGCTCCGGCAGCGGCATCCGAGGGATCGACCCCCGGCAGCCTCTCGTCCCAGGCACGATCACCACGAACGACATGGACGACTCGTTCCTCGACGCCATCAGACCCGGTGCGAGTCATATCCAAGCGCCTCGCGGGGATGGAGTAACTGAGACCTACCGTAGCCTCAGATATTTCATAGCTCATCCACTCCCCGTCGGCCATCGGCACATTCGCCGTCCCGCTACCCGAGAATTGAAGGGTATTGATCGAATCCATTCTACGACCAATGCCCCTAATCGTGCCGAGCGCGAGCGCGGTGGCGTCGATGGTCGCACCAACCTCTGGCCCAGGCGCCTGAGCATTACAAGACTGGGCGAAAAGCGATGTCGTCGCCAACGTCAATGCGAGCCTGAGAGTCATGTTCGAATGACCCCTGGCGGGAGCTGATTGAATTCCATAACTACTTCCAATACTGATCAAAGATCCCATTTTAGCCCCTGCGCTGTTATTTGCGATATTTTACCGATCTTTCGCGGAGAACCAGCATATTGTCTACCTTAGAATGAGTCTAAGTTCGCCGCCGAAAGGCCGACAGTATAAGATACGCCCCCGAAAGCCAGTTTTTCCCACAGTGAACAGCATTTTAGCGCGTCTGACGGCGACAGGGGGATGCCGGCCGCCGTGCTAGAAGAGGAGCACTCCGCATAATGAGCTCAGGGCAATTCGATTTCGCGCTTGCCATCGGTGGCGCAGCCGGTCAGGGCATTGCCACCCCCGGCAATATCCTTGCACGAACATTCACGCGCCGAGGACTTTCGCTGAATGCCTATAACGCCTATCAATCCATCGTGCGTGGTGGACACATTTTCCTCACGATGCGGATCAGCGACCAGAAGATCTACACCCACGGCGATTCTTAGGACATGTTGCTGTGTCTCAATCAGGACACTATGGACCGCCACCTCTGTCTCATGGGTGCCGGCGGGCGAGTCATCTTCAACAGCGACAAGATTACGCCAGGTGAGTTGCCAGAGGGTGTCCAGCTCTGCCCGATGCCCATCAAGGAACTTGCAAACAAGAGCCGTAACAAAGTCATACAAAACACCATCTCGCTCGGAGCCATCAATTCTCTGCTGGGCCTTGAGTTCGACGTTTTAGAGAACGCACTGAAACTTCAATTTGGTCGCAAGGGTGACGCCGTCGTCGAGGAAAATGCTAACGCGGCCCGCGCCGGATACGAATACGCCAAAGAGAACTTCGAATCCTACTCCGAACCGTTGGCTAGCGGGACCAAGCCGCTCGCGCTTTGGACCGGCAACGACGCCCTGGCCATGGGTGGCGCAGCCGCAGGTGTAAAGTTCTACACAGCCTACCCTATGAGCCCCTCGACTGGCGTCCTGCATTGGATGGCGCAAAATGCCCGAGAACTCGACATTATGGTTCGCCAAGGCGAGGACGAGATTGCTGTCGCCAACATGGCCATCGGCGCAGCCCATGTGGGCGCCCGCTCCATGACCGCTACGTCCGGGGGCGGCTTCGCGTTGATGACTGAGGCCGTGGGCGCGGCGGCAATGATGGAAATCCCTGTGGTATTCATCAACGTGATGAGGGCGGGACCCTCCACTGGCGTGCCGACGAAGACAGAGCAGGGTGATCTCTGGCAGGTACTTGGTGCCAGCCAAGGCGACTTCGAACGTTTGATCGTAGCCCCCACCGATGCTCTGGATGCCTTCAAGTGCGTCCCCGAAATCTTCAACCTCTGTGACCAGAATCAATGCCCCGGCATCGTCATCACCGACCTCCTGATTTCCGAGGGCACCTTCAGCGCCGACCCCGATGACATCGATCTCCAGCCCGAGATCGATCGCGGCGATCTCATTAGCAGTGGCGAGCCAAACGGCGAGTATCTCCGCTACGAGATTACCGAAAGCGGCGTCTCGCCCCGTGCCCTACCGGGCCTCGAGGGCCACCAGCATGTCGTCGCGACGGATGAGCATGACCAGGACGGCGTGCTCATCAGCGATGAATACACCAACCCGCACAAGCGTCGCCGCATGGTCGAGAAGCGGGCACGTAAGATTGCGAACGTGGTGGAGCAGATCGCACCGCCCGAGCTCGAGGGACCGTCGGACGCCGACGTAACACTGATCGGCTGGGGCTCGACCTACGGCGTGATCAAGGAGGCGCTGGAGCTTCTGAACGAACAAGGCGTCTCTGTGAACCATCTGCCAATCCGTTGGATCGTGCCCTTCCACGCCGAAGCAGTCATTGACATCGTTAACAACGCCAAACGCACGATCATCGTAGAGAACAATTACTCCGGGCAGTTCCACCGTTATCTACGCAGTGAGACAGGTCTCAACATCGACGGACATATACGCAAATATGATGGCGAGCCGTTCATGCCACATCACATCGTCGATGCGGTGCTGGAACAGATCGCCGGTAAGACAAATCACTCTGTCCCGTATCAGGAAATCATGGTTTAGAGGATCCCGTAATGGATGGCATAGACACTCGACAGCTCGCTTTCAATCCGCAGACGGCGAATGACTTCAAAGGCAAGGTCGACCCAGACTGGTGTCCCGGTTGTGGTGATTTCGGCGTGCTCAACAGCCTGCGAAAGGCTTGCGCCGACATGGGCCTGAAACCCCATGAAATCCTCACCATCAGCGGCATCGGCTGCTCGTCGAACTTCCCCGGTTACTTTAATTCCTATGGCATGCACACCCTGCATGGACGGTCATTGGCAGTCGCTACCGGTGCCAAAATGGCGAACCACGAGTTGAACGTATTTGTCACCGGAGGAGATGGGGACGGCTACGGCATCGGTGGTAACCACTTTACCCATACCGCACGTCGCAACGTCGATCTGACCTATATCGTCATGGACAATGAGATCTACGGACTCACGACCGGGCAGTTGTCTCCCACCAGCTCACTGGACATGAAAACGAAGAGCTCACCTCATGGCAGCGTTGAGTTTCCGTTCAACCCAATCACCTCAGCCATCATGAACGGTGCAACTTTCGTCGCCAGAGCGTTCAGCTCCGACACGAAGCATATGTCGATGCTGATGCAACAGGCCGTCGAGCATAGGGGCTTCGCGCTGATCAGCGTCTTCAGCCCCTGCATCACGTTTAATCATGACAACACCGTCCAGTTCTTCAAGAAGCGGGTGAAAAAACTCGAGGACGAGGAGCACGACACTAGCGACTGGAAGAGCGCCTGTGAGAAGGCAATGCTCTGGGGTGACACCATCTACACTGGGCTGTTCCTGCATGTTAAAGACCGGCCCTCACTTGACGAGGCCGAACCCATCCTTAAGGAAGGAGGCGGCATGAGCAGCCGCCCCCTGGGCATCTCAAAGGAACAGAGCGACAAGATCATCAGCCGGATGATGTAGCCCCAAGCTACGCCGAGCCGGCGTACGCGCTCACCAGCGCGGGAGCTAGGGGCTCGCACCGCTGGGCTCCCTCCCTGCCCCACTCGACAACCGGTCTCTGGCCTCGATCGTGCCCAGCGCCCATCAACTGCCAGTGATCCCGTTCGGGTTTCACAGCCTCTTTGGGGGATAATGGGAACCCCGGATTTCCTCACCAGCACCATGACGGTTTTCGAGCTCTTCGGGTTTCAGCACTGGCTCTCAAGCGGCATCACGATCGGCCTAGCGGTCCTTTTACCGCTTCTGGTACGCCAGCTTGCTGACGACAGACTCAAGGAAATCCTGGCCAAAGTACTAGCACTGTGTATGGCGACCTATCTTGTTGCCAGCCCCATCATTCGTTCGAGCGTTTACAACTTCCCCCTCCAAGAGAGCCTACCGCTACACCTGTGCGGTGCCTCCGTCGCACTCGGCGTTCTCATGCTTTGGCTACGCAGCTTCCGGGTGTATGAGGTCGTCTATTTCTGGGGAATCGGTGGTGTAGTAGCCGCCCTCCTCACGCCTGACCTCCAAGATGGGTTCCCACACCCGCTTTTCCTAGCCTTCTTTACAGGCCACGGCCTGGCCCTGGTGGGGGTGATGTACGCCACACTCGTTTTTGGGTTCCGCCCAAGACCCAGATCCGTCGGGATCGCCGTCGGGGCCACGGCCGCCTACGCCCTCGCGATGCTCCCCGTCAACCTCCTCCTCGGGTCCAATTACCTCTATCTGGTACGCAAGCCCTTTCGGCCCTCACCGCTCGACTATATGGGGCCTTGGCCGTGGTACATCCTCGGGCTGGCTGTGCTGGTCATCGTTACCTGTCTCCTGTGTTACCTGCCCTTTACCGTTCGAGATCGATTGAGACGATCTGTCGGCAAACAGGAGTAGAATTAGGTTTCGCCGGTGAAGACAGCTGTCCCGGCGCGGGGGAGGTCGAAAAAGATGCAGAGTCATCGCGTTAACACTGCGTTGAAGCAGCGACGCTCGTGCTCGGTGTCCACGCCGCACACCCGATCCCCCAGAACGCTGCCGACCTCACAAGTATAGAGATCTGTCATGCTCATACGACGAGTCAGTCTCTGCGCATCCGCACTGTCCTTTTCGTTGTTGATATTTGCGCAGGACTGGACCGAATTCGTCAGCATGGAAGACCGTTTCAGGATGTTCGGTCCGGGTCAGCCCGAGGTTGAGGAGATCTCATACCCTTCGTAATACGGTGTGGTGAATCCGGCACGACTCTACACCTATGAAGACGACCCTAACCGTTACTCGTTAACGGTGGTCGACTACAGCGAAGCCCAAAGGATCCATTCCGAGCGAACCAACAAGACCTCTGCCGACGATGGCTCCATCTATTGGTCGGTCGATGTCCTCGGCTCGATTGCCTATGCAGCGTGGAACATCCGCAGGCGGGGCGGCGAGGTCACCTACGACGCCTTTCACTATATTCAGCGCGTGGATGGACACCAACTGCAGATCACGAACGCGGATCAATCCCGCACGTATGTGGGAATTTATCTTCACGACCTGCGCCTCTACATAGTAGAAGCAACGTCGCCGGCGGGTAGACCACCGCCCACGATCTTTCAGCAGTCTTTGGAGTTATTGAACGAAGACGGTGAAA
>CAYLKA010000007.1:0-25083 GCA_964384125.1 uncultured Gammaproteobacteria bacterium
TGAGTATGTTGTGCCGACCCGGCAGGTTTAGAGTAAGTTGCAACGGATCGCGATCGGCGCGATATACCGAGAAAGAGTTCGAGAGAGCGGACGGCTGGGCGCTCCCGGCACGCACGTCGGCCTGCTCCGAAAACCCGTAACTCAAAACTCGTCGCCCCAAGTCTGGGATGATTTCGCGAGTATTTGGATCATCACAGCACACAATCGCCAAACCATAAAAAGGCAAATTGAGTAGGAAATCCGTGAAGCCCTGCTTTAGGCGCCCGAGATCCCCTTCGTAGCTCTCGAGATGCTCGGCATCGATATTTGTTACAACGGCGATGACGGGCTGTAGATGCAGAAACGAGGCGTCGCTCGCATCGGCCTCGGCCACCAGGTAGCTACCCTCACCCAGCCGGGCGTTAGCGTTGGCACTGGCGAGTCGCCCACCGATCACAAAAGTTGGATCCAGTTCGCCTTCGGCGAGCACACTGGCGACAAGGCTCGTCGTCGTGGTCTTACCGTGCGTTCCCGCAACCGCAATTCCGTAGCGGAACCTCATCAGCTCTGCCAGCATCTCTGCTCGCTGCACGACGGGGATTCGCCGCCGATTCGCCTCAAGGACCTCCGGGTTACCCGCAGGAATCGCGCTGCTCACCACGACGACATCTGCCGCGCCCAAATGGCTAGCATCGTGACCCACTTGGATCCGAGCACCAAGACTCGACAGTCGTTCGGTGACCGAATTGAGTTTGGTGTCCGAGCCCTGAACCGAATAACCAAGGCTGATCAGCACCTCAGCAATTCCCCCCATGCCTACGCCGCCGATTCCGACGAAGTGAATGTGGTGAATGGCACCCATTCGGTCAGTCATGACCGCACCTCAGCAAGCTCAAAACATATGTCCGCCAGGTCCTTAGTCGCATCCGGTAGCGCTTGAGCGCGCGCACTCTCGCAGAACTGAGTCAGAAAACTGCGATCCTCGAGCAGTCGAGTAAGCTCGCGGGCGAGTCGCTCCGAAGTGAACTCATCCTCCGGTATCACGACACCTGCGCCACGGGATGCAAAACTATCTGCGTTTCGAGTCTGGTGGTCGTCAATGGCATAGGGATAAGGCACCAATATGGCCCCTAGCCCAGCTGCAGCAAGCTCGGCGATGGTGAGCGCGCCAGCGCGACAAATTACGAGGTCAGCCCAACCATACGCGTTCGCCATGTCGTCCACGAAAGCATCCAGGCGCGCCTCCACACCGCACTTGGCGTACGTATCGCACGCATCCTCGAGTCCCCGCCCAGCCTGGTGCCAGATCTCGAGCCTCAGTCGCTCGGGCAACACGGCCAGTGCCGCCGGGACTCGCTGATTAAGAACCGCCGCCCCCTGGCTGCCGCCAAGAATCAGCACCCTAAATGGAGCGCCCGCACTCGCCTCAGCGCGTTTGGAACTCTCAGGTAGGTTAAGGATCTCCCGCCGCACCGGATTACCGATTAACTCCGCTCGAACTCCGCTCGGAAAACTGTTCGGAAAAGCCTGAAAGACCCGTCTGGCGAAACGCGCCAAAATACGGTTAGTCGTTCCCGCAACCGCGTTCTGCTCGTGGATTAACAACGGTCGTCCGCTCAACCAAGCCGCGATACCACCAGGACCGGAGACGAAGCCACCCAGACCCAGCACAGCGGCCGGCTTGCGACGGCGCATCGCTACGAACGCTTGCAGGAGTGCGAGCGCAAGACGAAACGGAGCGGCCAGCCAAGCGAACGCCCCTCGACCTCTAAGCCCTGACACCGAGATCCACTCGACTTCGATACCTGCGTCCGGCACGAGGCGAGCCTCCAAACCCTTTCGCGTCCCCATCCAAACTACGGAACCCGAGCGACTGCGGATCTCCTCGGCAACTGCTAACCCGGGGAACACGTGCCCCCCGGTGCCGCCTGCCATGATCATGATCGGCGCAGTCACGTCTTCTTCCTCTGCCGGGTCTCGAGAGCTTCCGCCCGTCTCGCCGCAGTCACCAGCTCGTGATGTATGCGCGCTAGGAGCCCAAGTGAGACCAGCGTGATCACTACACTCGTTCGGCCGTAGCTGATTAACGGGAGGGTCAGTCCCTTGGTGGGGAGGAGACCCGTATTAACCCCCATGTTGATAAAGGCCTGGATGCCCAAAGTCAGCCCGATACCCGTGCTGACCAACCCCTGGAACGGCATTCCTAGCTCGCTCGCTCGCGGCCCCATCGCGATAGCTTTGAAGACGACGATGCCGAAAAGAACGATTGCCAGCGTTACGCCCATGAAACCGAGTTCTTCGGCCATGACTGCGAAGACGAAATCAGTGTGCGCTTCGGGCAGGTAGAACAGCTTCTGGACGCTCTCACCAAGCCCCACACCCAACCAATCTCCCCGCCCGATCGCAATCAAAGACTGAGTGAGTTGGAAACCGCTGTTATAAGGGTCCGCCCACGGATCGAGAAACGTGGTCAGCCGTTGCAACCGGTAACTTGAGGTCAGCGCCAGCGCGGATAGGGCGGCAACCGCCACAACAAACGAGAGGAAGAAATCCCTCAGACGTGCACCACCTACGAATAGCAACCCGAGACCCGTCGCCGTCAATACCACGGCGGCCCCGAAGTCCGGCTGCGCCAATAGGAGTGCGCAGGCCAGGGCAACGAGTGACATAGGCTTAAGAAACCCCAGCGTCTTTGCATTAAGCTCAGTCTGATGTCGAACCACATAGCTCGACAGATAGACCAACAGGCAAAAACGCGCTGGTTCTGATGGCTGCAAGGTCAACGGGCCAAGGTCCAACCACCGCGTGGCACCGTTCACCGTGTGCCCGATGCCGGGCACGAACACCGATGCGAACAACACCATCGCAGCCAGCAACAACAATCCATTCAGCCGAAACCACAGGTCGGTTGGTGTCGCCATCGCTACTGCCGCTCCGAAGCAGCCGATGGCAATAGCGCCAATATGGCGAACGAGAAAATAGTGCGGTTCTCCCATAGCACTATCCGCCAAACTTATGGATGCCGAGCTCACCATGACGCTTCCCAGTACCAGCAAAGCGATGACTGCTGATAACAGTTTTGGATCCAGATTGAAGCCTTTGAATCCGAGATCCTGATTCATCTCAGGTGCTCCTTCACTGCCTCAACAAAGACATCACCGCGTTTCCGGTAGTTGGGGTACATGTCCAGACTGGCGCAGGCGGGAGACAGTAATACCGTGACCGGACGAGCCGTCGCCGCGCGGGCGATTTCAAGAGCGCTTCCCACCGCTTCCCGCATGTCCTGCGCGGCTTGCACGGACACAGTCGGTGACAACGCCGTCTGAAGCTCAGCGGCCGCCTCACCGATAACGACCGCACCGACTAATCTACCTTCGGCGGCAGCAACCAGTGGGGCGAAATCTGCATCCTTAGCCCGACCACCAGCGATAAGCACGAACGGCCCCGAGAGCCCCCGCAATGCTGCAACGGTCGCGCCCACGTTGGTGCCCTTGGAGTCATTGATGAATACGACTCCGTCTTCCTCAGCCACCCTCTGGCAACGATGGGGGAGGCCCGGAAACGCGCGAAGCTCATCCAACTCGACCTCGCTTCGCGGTCCTAGAAACTCGCCGGTTACAACCCCGGCAAGGGCCATGGCGGCGAGCGAGTTGGCTTCATTGTGCAGACCTTGGAGCGCAAGCTCCGCGACCTTCATGAGCGGAGCACCGTCTCTGCACAACCACCGCTCGCCTCGATGCTCTGCAGACGAGTAGCCTGCCTCCAATGGCTCGTACACAGAGTACGCGATCGTCTGCCCGTGCTCGCGCGCCATTTCCCTAACCGCCTCGTCGTCCCAATTGAAGACAAAGGTGTCCGCTGACTGCGCGAGCTTTGCCTTCAAAGAAACGTAGCGCTCAAAGCTTCCGTGCCGATCCAGATGATCGGGCGAAACGTTCAGCACGGCGCAAGCGATGGGCCTGAGATTCTCCGCGGTTTCAAGTTGAAAGCTGGAGAGCTCGAGCAGATAAGCTTCTGCTGGGACTTCGAGTAACTCGAGTGCGGGCGGTCCGAGATTTCCTCCCGAAGCGACTCGTACTCCGGTGGCGGATAGGAGGCGTTCCAGCAACGTAACTACCGTGCTCTTACCGTTGGAGCCGGTCACTCCGATGACGGGTGTGTCCACCGCCTGAGCGAAAAGCTCTATATCGTTGATGATCGGTATACCCAAACGCTGCGCCTCGACGACGATGGGTATGTCCAGGCCAAGCCCGGGAGACAACACCACCTGAGAGACACCCTCGAGCCAACGAACATCCAGACTCTCAAGAACGATCGAAATCTGGGGCTGGTCTTGGCGCAGCGCCTCTAGCCCGGGTGGCCGGGCACGGCTGTCGATGACCAAAGTCTCGTCGCCCCGTGAAGCGAGAAATCGGGCGACGGAAAGCCCGGTGACACCCAGGCCCACCACTAGCGTCCGCTTGTCCTCGCGCGAGGCGTTCATCTCCTCTTCACACCATTTTTCCGCAGATCTCATCAAGCTTCTTGGTGTCCCCTGGCGGGTTCTACCTGATCTTCAAGCTCGCCAACCCAATGAGCACAAGGATTACCGTGATAATCCAAAACCGCACGATAACCTTCGGCTCAGCCCAACCCTTTAACTCGAAATGGTGATGCAGCGGGGCCATACGAAAAATGCGCCGGCCGGTCATCTTGTAGGAGGCAACCTGGATAATGACTGAGACGGTTTCAACGACGAACACTCCGCCCATGATGAACAACACCAGTTCCTGCCTCACCACCACAGCCACCAGGCCCAATGCGGCACCAAGAGCCAGAGCTCCGATGTCGCCCATAAAGACCTGAGCGGGGTAGGTGTTAAACCACAAAAAGCCCAGGCCGGCGCCAGCCAGGGCCGCACAGAAAACGAGCATCTCACCGGCACCCGAAACGTAGGGGATGCCTAGATAAGACGAGAACACACTGTTGCCAGCAACGTACGCGCATATGCCCAGAGCAGAGCCCACGAGTACCGCCGGCATGATGGCAAGCCCGTCGAGGCCATCGGTTAGATTGACACCGTTCGACGAACCAACTATCACCAGATAGGTAAATACAATGTAGACGATGCCGCTAAGAGGGATCATCAGATCGGGGAAATAAGGGATGAGCAACGCATGCTCCACTGCGGGATTTTCCGCTGTCGTGTATAACGCCGTTGCGGCAGCAAGACCGACGACGGACTGCCAGAAGAACTTCGTGGATGGACGCACACCCTCAGCGTCGCCGACGACGATTTTTCTGTAATCGTCCACGGAACCGATCAGCCCGAACGCGAGCGTTGCGATCAGTACGATCCACACGAATCGGTTGGTTAGGTTGGCCCAGAGTAGGGTGCTCACGACGATCGCCAGGAGTATCAGCGCACCACCCATGGTGGGGGTGCCCGCTTTCGGCTGGTGGCTTCTCGGTCCCAGCTCCCGAATCGGCTGCCCCACACGCCGCGAGGTCAGTCGCTTAATGACGAACGGCCCCATGGCAAAAGACAGGATAAGAGCGGTAAGCGCCCCAAGAATGGCGCGCAGTGTCAAGTAATTGAATACGTTGAAGCCGGAGTGAAACCGGGCTAGATACTCGGTGACGTAGATCAACACGCTGACGCCTCGCTCACTTCGCGCCCGGCACCGAGTCTTGCAACCAACCGGTCCAGTTTCATGACCCGGGAACCTTTCAACAGGAGTGTCGTGTCCTCCGCCAGCAATGGTTCTAAAGCTTGCTGAAGGGATGCAAGCTCAGAGAAAAACCGCCCACCCCCCCCATACCCCGCGGCAGCATGTCGGCTTAGATCTCCGATCGCGAACAACGCATCGCAACACTCTCTAGCGTATTCACCAATCTCTCGGTGCAACGCTGGCGCAGTTTCACCGAGCTCCGCCATATCACCGAGAACAAAGAGGCGATTTCCCTCGCGCTCGCGCAGAAAGTCCAAAGCAGCACGGGTAGACTCCGGGTTGGCGTTATAGCTATCGTCGATAATCATCGCTCCCCCGCGACCAGGGAGTAGATTCAGCCGTCCCTCCACGGCATGCGCTTGGCTCAAACCAGTCTGGATCTCCTCGCCCGATGCACCCACCGCGTGCGCGGCCGCAGCCGCGGCCAATGAGTTCAGTACATTGTGTCGGCCTGCCAAGGGCAATTGCATTTGGAGCTCGGCGCCTTCGGGCAGTTGGAGCGTGAATCGAGAGCCCTCGGGCTCAACCACGATTTCCCCGTTGACCTTGCAGTCAGCTCCGTTCCCCAAGCCAAAGCTGATCACCTTTTCCGCTTGGCTGCGCGCGCGCCAGTCCGCACAATATTTATCGTCGGCGTTTATGACTGCCGTCCCAGCGCTGGGGAGGTGGTCAAGGAGCTCGCCCTTAGCCGCCGCAACTCCCTCTACGGATCCGAAACCCTCGAGATGGGCAGCGTTCGCGTTCGTGATGACGCCCACTGTCGGTTGAGCCAACTCGCTCAGATAACCGATCTCGCCGGGATGATTCGCGCCGAGCTCGATTACTAACACCTCGTGTTCTTCGCCGAGCTCCATCAAGGTCAGTGGCACGCCAAGATCGTTATTCAGGTTGCCACGAGTGATGCAAATGTCGCGCCGCGCTCCAAGGATGCTCGCAATCAGTGCTTTGACCGTCGTCTTTCCGTTACTCCCGGTCACCGCAATCACAGGGATAGAGAAATTCCCTCTCCAGGCACGCGCCGCCTGAGCGAATGCGTCACGTGTATCGAGAACCCTGACCTGTGGAAACGGAAAACTCGTTAGCCGCGATACCATTGCGCCGGCCGCACCCTTTGACTGCGCGTCAGCCAGAAAATCGTTACCATCGAACCGATCACCGGAAATCGCGACAAAGAGCGCTCCAGATTTGAGCTCCCGACTGTCGATGCTGACGCCCTCGAACGCCGAATCCTCGCCTACGAGCTCCCCGCCTGCTTCCCGAGCCACAGCAGAAAGCGTGCGGGCCATCACGCCTGTCCTCCTAAGGCTGCCTTGACGACAGCACGATCGCTGAATGGGTGGCACTCTCCCGCCACCCATTGCCAAGCTTCATGACCCTTGCCTGCCACCAGAACGATATCCCCGGCACTCGCCTTAAGGACAGCATCTCGAATCGCTCGCGCACGATCATGCTCAATCCAGACATTAGGGTGATCAATTATTGCGGCCCGGATCGCCGCAACTATTTCGCCGGGATCCTCGCCGCGAGGATTGTCATCGGTTAGCACAATGTGATCGGCAAAACGAGCCGCCGCGGCACCCATGAGCGGCCGCTTGCCAGCATCCCGCTCGCCACCGCAACCAAACACACACCAGAGATCTGCCCCAGTCAGGCTGCGCAGATTGAAGAGCGCTCGCTCGAGCCCCGCTGGGGTATGCGCATAGTCGACCACCACCGTAGGCTGGTCTGCGGCTCCTCCCAACATTTCCATACGTCCCGGCGGAGGCTGACAACGACTTAATGCTTCGCAAGCCTCATCCAACGGAACGTTCCAGCTGAGCAAGGTCCCCAGGGCTAGAACAAGATTCTCGGCATTAAAATCGCCAATCAACGGCGAGGTAATCACGCTGGCACCTCGAACCTCTTCCACTAGAGCACCCGAGATCTCGATCGTGACACCCTGCAACCCCGAAGCGGTGAGGGTCCCTCGAATACCACGGTCGGACGCCAAGCTTACGTCTATCCGCTCTATAGACTCAGCGAGCCCTCCCGCTAAGATTTCACCGAAGGGATCGTCGATAAAAATCACGGCATGGCGCAGGCCATGCACTCTGAATAGACGAGCCTTTGCGGCCCGATACTCAGCAGCATCCTTGTGATAATCCAAGTGATCCCGAGTGAGATTTGTGAACACGGCCGTATCGAAGGTCAGCCCAGCGACTCGATCCTGCGCGAGTGCGTGCGAGGAGACTTCCGTAGCCGCGAAGTCGGTTTCAAACGACGCCAGTGTCCGGTGAAGGCTGAGGCAGTCCGGCGTGGTTAGTGTCTGGGTTTTGAGCGACGGGGGGACGCCAGCCCCTATGGTCCCAACATACGCGCAGGGGTAACCGCGTAGCGTCTGGGCCTGGGCCACCAGGTAGGCAACGGTGCTCTTGCCGTTGGTACCAGTGAATCCAGCCAATCTCAGTCCCTGCTCACCCAGGCGATAGAAGCGCTGCGCCAACTCTCCCAACCGAACGCTCAGATCGGGGACGGCAAGCCTCGGCACAGTGGACTCCTCGACGCCGGAAACCGGGTTCGCCGCCAATGGTGCCCACCGAGTTCCGAGGTGCTCCTCCTCGGGCCCTGTCTGGGACTCGGGTTCAAAAAGCACCACCACGGCTCCTTTGCGGATAGCCTCCTCAGCGTAGTCAAGGCCATGGCTCCGCTCACCGCTAACGGCGACGAAGGCGGCGCCTGGCCGCACCTGGCGACTGTCGGAAACCAGATCGGTGATTTGAATACCACCCACATCTGGCGGCACCGCTCCCAGCAACTCACCCACCGTCATCACAGTTGTCGCCAACGCCGCCATCATCGGTCCACCTCGATCGCGGGGTTTCGGGCAACGATGGTCACAGGTGGCTCCGCTAAGGCATCTGGAGGCACAGCGAGCAACCGCAACGCGCCCGACAGGATTCGGGAGAAGACCGGTGCGGCTACATCTCCCCCGTAGTACTCTTCGCCGCGCGGCTCGTCGATGACCACCACCGCCACCAGCTTCGGATCCGTAACCGGCGCGAATCCTCCGAACACGGCCAGATAACGATCCTTGGAGTATCCGCCAACGCTCGACTTCCACGCAGTGCCCGTCTTACCCGCGACTCGGAAATTGGCAATGGCCGCCCGGTTACCCGTGCCTACTGGTGAGACCACAGCCTCCAGCATCCCGTTGAGTGCCTCAGCCGTATTACTCGAGATAACCTGTTCGCCAACCGGTATCTCATCAACAGCGATCAACGAGATTGGCCGGCGCACCCCGCCCGCGGCAATGACCGCATAGGCCTGGGCAAGTTGCAGCGGCGTCACCGACAATCCGTAACCGTAGGCAAGCGTTGCCTGCCCCACTGGACGCCAGTGCTGTGGGTCGTTGAGCACCCCCGCGGACTCGCCGGGAAAGCCGCTATCTGTAAGCCGGCCGATACCGAATCGAGATAGCGCCGCCCACAAGTCCCGATGATCCAAATCGAGCGCGATCTTAGCCACCCCGACGTTACTGGACTTCGCCAAGATCGTCGTCACATCGACCTCGCCGAGGTTATTGTTATCCTGGGTGATGACATTACCGTTGACCCGCAGAAAGCCCGGGGATGTGTCGACAATGGAATCCGGGGCATACCGGCCGCTCTCCAGAGCCGCGGCAATCACGAACGGCTTGAAGCTCGAACCTGGTTCGAAGATGTCTGTGGCGGCGCGGTTACGATAACGTGAGGCAGCAAGCTGGGCACGGTTGTTCGGGTTGTAAGAGGGCTGATTTGCCATGGCCAAGACTTCACCTGTCTGAGCATCAAGCACGACGACCGACCCGGATAACGCCCCGTTTTGCGTGATAGCTTGCTTGAGTTCGCGATAGGCGAGGTACTGAAGTCGCAGGTCGAGGCTCGCTCTCAGCACTTTGCCCGGTCTGGGCGCGCTAAGCAGTTCCACGTCCTCGATCACGCGACCCAGCCGATCCTGTAGGACGCGTTTCGTGCCACTCTCCCCGCGGAGCCAGTAGTCGAATTCGTACTCGAGCCCCTCCTGGCCAATGTCATCGATATTCGTAAAGCCGAGCAGATGTCCAGCCACCTCACCGGCCGGGTAGTAACGCCGGTACTCCCGAAGCGTCGCCACCCCTGGAATCCCCAGTTGTAGAACTTGAACGGCATGGTCGGGGCGCAGATGGCGACGCAGATACACAAACTCCCGATCCAGGCTGCTGGTAATACGACGGGCGAGCCAGTCCTCATCAAGCTCCAGCACGCGGGCCAACTCGCCCAGGCGTTCCATGGCCGTTCTTAGCTCCTGGGGATTGGCCCAAATACTATCCACCGGTGTGCTCACGGCGAGCGGCTCGCCGTGACGATCAGTGATAGAACCCCGGTGTGCAGAGATCTGCACCGCCCGCAAGTGCCGGTCGTCACCCTGGGCCGATAGGAAGTCCGCTTCTAATACCTGCAGGTAGAGAATGCGGCCCTCCAGCAATAGGCCGGCACACATGACGCCGACGAGAAGAACTAAGGTCCGCCAGCGCTTCCAGTGCAAGGCGAACGGTTTACCGCGTCCCTTCATTGGCTCGGCTCCACGATCACTACAACCTCGTCTGGGCGGGGACTTGCAAGGTTTAATCTTTGAGACGCGAGTGACTCGATCCGCGGATGCGTGCCCCAAGTACTCTGCTCGAGCTGGAGGCGCCCCCAATCGATCTGCAACCGATCTCTTTCACGGTTGAGCTCTTCAAGCTCGACGAACAATTGACGTGACTGGTGTTTGGCTTTGATAACCCAAACACTCGACACGACCACCGCAACAGCCAGAGACGATATTAGGCCCAACTGCAAGCATCGATTACTCAAGCGCTTGCCCCCAGCTTCTCAGCGACTCGTAGCCGAGCGCTGCGGGCCCTCGGGTTGGCTTCGATCTCCCTCTGAGAGGGTCGAGTCAAGCCGCCAAGCAGTCGCAGCGTCGGCCGAGCCTCCAGGGGGACCTCCGGCAACCCAGCGTAGACGGGATCTCCTTTGGCCTCTCGAGCCATGAAGCGCTTGACGATGCGGTCCTCCAAGGAGTGGAAGCTGATCACGCACAACCGACCGCCTTCGGCAAGTAAGCTCGCACACACTCTGAGCCCCAATCTCAGGTTCTGCAATTCATCGTTGATACAGATGCGAATGGCCTGAAACGTTCGGGTGGCGGGGTGGATTCGGCTCGCTCGGCCATCGGACACGCTCATGATGATCTCGACCAGCTCACCCGTGGTCGTGATCGGAGCCTTACCCCTGGCCTTTAGAATCGCCCGGGCGATCTGGCGCGCGCGTGGCTCTTCCCCCAATCGGCGAAGAACATCGGTCAGCTCCGATTTGTCCACTTGCCGAAGCCATTCCGCCGCAGTGATGCCCTCAGTTGGATTCATCCGCATGTCGAGAGGTCCGTCCATCGAGAAGCTGAACCCGCGTTCCGAAACTTCGAGCTGCGGAGAGGAAACACCGAGGTCGAGCAGAACGCCCGCCAGGGGATGAGCCCCAATCCACGGTTCGGTATGCTTGCGCAAGTCCTCAAATCCACCGTGTCTGACCGAGAATCGTGCGTCCGCAGCGAAGCTGCGTTGGGCGTGATCCACCGCCTGAGGGTCTTTATCCAGTGCCAGCAACCTCCCATGTTCCCCAAGCCGAGCCAGAATCCCAGCGCTGTGCCCCCCACGTCCGTACGTCCCATCGACGTACCAGCCGTCTTCAATAACCGCCAACCCCTCCAGCACCTCCGTCACCAGCACTGGCTGATGGTTGGACATACCAATCAATCACCGGGCGCTCTAGAGGGAGAGCGATTCGAGTTCTGCAGGCAGGCCCGCGCCGTCAGCTTCCTCGTCTGACAACCACTCGTCCCGCCGCGTGTTCCACCGATCCTCATCCCACAGCTCGAACTTGTTCCCCTGACCGATCAACATGGCTTGCCTATCCAGGCCCGCAAATTCGCGAAGCTCTCTAGGCAAAAGAATGCGCCCGTGGCCATCCATCTCAAGCTCGGTGGCATATCCCACCATGAGACGTTGGAGCCGGCGTGCTTGTTTGTTGAGGGCAGGTAGTCGGACGAGCTTCCGCTCGATCTCCTCCCAATCAGGTAACGGGTAAATGAGCAGGCAGTAGTCCCGATCCACGGTTGCGACCAAGTGCCCATCTCCACGGGTTGCAAGCCGATCCCGATAGCGACTCGGGACCGCCAGCCTCCCTTTTGAATCCAGGGTAACTTTGGACGCGCCGCGGAACATGGCTGACCCATTTTCTCCCACTTTTTACCACTTTGGGGAACTATAGGTAGGGCGGCGGGGCACTGTCAACCCGAACATAGGCAAATTTTTTTTGTTTGCCAGTGGGTTAGGACGTTCGAGCCTAGACGTTGACAACTTGAAATCAACAGCTTAAGAGCACTATCTCGACCCGCTTTTAACAAACGGTCGGAACCGATCTAACCAGAGAAAGCAGAAAAAGTAAGGAGCCGGCCTGTAAGCCGGGTTCTGTCGAGAACAGTCATTCATCTTGGGTGCGCGTCGCCGCGCACCTCTAGCGACCTACCCGGGAGCTTGCGTGGGCCCGCTTAACGCTCCCCTATTCGGTCTTGCTCCGGGTGGGGTTTACCCTGCCACAGGTGTTGCCACCTGCGCGGTGCGCTCTTACCGCACCATTTCACCCTTACCAGCCCTTCGGGCTGGCGGTTTATTTTCTGTGGCACTTTCCGTGGGCTCGCGCCCCCCAGGCGTTACCTGGCACCCTGCCCAGCGAAGCCCGGACTTTCCTCCGGGATCTCTCCCAGCGACTGCCCGGCCGACTCCGCCGCTAAGGTTACCAGAGCTATTCCCCGCCCGTGACCCCCCGGGTGATCGAGTAGACCCGGTTTCTCGAGGCTCCCGTGATCTTAGCTGCCAAAGCCACCGCCTCATTGGGCGGGAGCGCTTCGACTAAGAGATCAAATACCCGCGCAATTTCGCTGTCCCCCGACGACAATGGGTCGGCCTCCCCCTCAACCAACACCACGAACTCGCCCTTCAACACGATATCAGCGCCCAATCGGGTCCGGAGCTCGGCGAGCGTGCCCTCGTAAACCCCCTCGTGGACCTTAGAGAGCTCCCGGCAGATGACGGCTCGGCGGTCAGACCCCAGATGCTCCTCCAAGGCGGTCAACATGTCGGAGAGCCGGTGCACGGATTCATAAAGGACGAGCGTGCGAGCCTCATTGACCAGTAGGGAGAGTCGCGATCGCCTCGGCCCTGCTCGGCGCGGGAGAAATCCTTCGAAGACAAACCTATCAGTCGGTAACCCCGCCACCGACAAACCCGCCGTGAGGGCACTGGGACCGGGAACGGCGATAACTGGAATGCCAGCCTCGCGGGCCGCTCGGACCAGGATCAGACCCGGATCGCTAAGCAAAGGCGAACCCGCATCGCTGACCAGCGCAATAGACTCACCGCCGCGCAACCGTGCGATAAGGTCGGGGGCCCTTTGAGCCTCATTGTGCTCGTGGTAAGCCACTAGTCGATTCTTTACCTGGATACTGGATAGCAATCCCCGGGTTCGCCGGGTATCCTCGGCAGCAATCAGATCTACTGCGTCGAGAATTCGGCGGGCCCGAGGGCTGAGATCGTCCAGATTCCCTATTGGCGTCCCTACGACATAGAGTGTTCCGCTGGAGTCAGTGTCCATGAGCTCATGCTGCCTGTGGCAAAGCTGAATATGCAAGGATTGCTGGTCATGAAACGCTTGAGAACGATCGCCACACTGACTTGCCTCGCAACACTCACGGCGTGCGGGACGCAGGGCCCAACGCTATCGACGGACGTCCGGGCGCTTGAGGAGAGGGCCGAGAAACTGGTCGCCGCCGGTGAGTTCGACCAAGCGGCGCAGGCCTACACGCAACTCATCAACACTTCTTCCGGGAGCACGCAGAGCCGCTTCCTGATGGAGGGCGCCCGCGTGCTGATTGAGCTCGGAAACCATAGCTCAGCGCGTCAATGGCTTGCGCGCGCGCAAAATGCCGCCACCCCGGTGCAAATGCAACACGCACAAGTATTACTGGCCGAAGTGGATATCTTGGATGACCGGCCCGAAGCTGCGCTGGAGACACTCGAACTCATTACGCGACCCGCTTCGGATGAGTTGATAGACGCGGTAGCCTCAGCCCGCGGGCGAGCCTTGTTCGGACTCGGACACATCGAAGAGGCTGTCTCGACCCTGGTCGAACGAGAGCTGCGGCTGAATGAGAGCGCTCAGATTCTGGAGAACCACCGACTCGTCTGGGCTGGGCTGATCGGGCAGACTCCCGGTGCGGCAGTCGAGCCGACGGGCGAACCCGTGATCGACGGCTGGTTGGACCTGCAGCCGATTGCGCACACATCGCGGGCAAATCCCTTTGAATTGCGAGAAGGGTTGCTTCAGTGGCAGCAGACTCACCCAGACCATCCCGCAGCCGGGACCTTCTTATTGGAGCTGCTGTCCGAATCGCATTTGTGGCTGACCTACCCGACGCAGATAGCCATCCTCCTGCCATTCAGCAGCGTGCAGCAATCCGTGGCGAGAGCTATCCGCGATGGTTTCATGGCCGCACATCTGAGTAGCCCGGGCGAAACCCCGGATGGGGTGAGCCCCACGCTGAAGTTCTACGATACGACGTTGTTGGGACCCGAAGAAGCTTATCTCAGGGCGCAGATCGACGGCGCTGATTTCGTCGTAGGTCCGCTGCTGAAGCCCGAGTTGGAAGAGATCATTGGAAACGCTGGCCACATACCTACTCTGGCGCTGAACTCCATCGACAACGAGTCTCCAGTACCGTCGAACCTCTATCAATTCGCGCTCGCCCCGGAAGATGAAGCAAGAGAGGTTGCCCGACATGCGGTGGCGAGCGGCGCCATTAACGCCGTCGCATTGATCCAGAACAGCGAGTGGGGTTTGCGCCTGCTCGCCAGCTTTAGGTCTGAGCTAGAATCCCTCGGCGGGCAAATCCTACAGTTCAGAAGTTACGACCCGGGAAACCAGGACTTCTCCCTCGCGATTACCACTCTGCTCAACATCGAGAGGAGCAATCAACGTCGTCAAAGATTGACCGCCAACCTCAGGACGCCATTAGAGTTCGAACCAAGGCGGCGCCAGGATGTGGACGTAATCTTCATCGCGGCCGACGCGAGCGCCGGCCGTTTGCTGTTACCGCAGCTGCGCTTTCACTACGCCGGAGATATCCCAACTTATGCCACCTCTGCCGTGCATGAGAGCCACGCCAGCGACTCAGATCTGAACGGCGTTTTATTCCCCGATACGCCCTGGGTGCTGCAGGAGGATGATCTCACTATCGAACTGAAAACCTCACTTGAGACGCACTGGCCGCAGCGGACTTCACCCCCTTGGACCCGTTTCTATGGCCTTGGGTTCGACGCCTACCGGTTGGTGCCTTTGCTGTACAACCAATTGGAAGGTTTTTCGTCGGTATCCGCATTATCGGGCGAATTGAGCCTGGGGGAGGACGGCCGGGTACGCAGACGGTTGCCGTTCGCCCAATTCCGCAACGGCAGACCCTTGCCCATTGAGGGAGGAGACATCCAGCCTGGGCCCATGGTCTTTGAAACGGGCCTGGCGGGCGAGTCCACCGACCTTGCAGATCTCAGATAGACCATAGCACTCGGCAAAAAAACGATAACGAAAGCACCTGGAGATCCGGATGAGCCTGGATGACCGCGTCCTAGAACAGTTCCGCGAGAGCGTCGCTCTCAAGCAAGCGTCAGAAGCGCTGACCCCCACCATCGTCGCGGCGGGCCGCACACTCACCTCGTGTCTCCTCAATGACGGAAAAATATTGAGCTGCGGTAACGGCGGATCGGCGGCGGATGCACAGCATTTCTCGGGAGAGATGCTCGGTCGGTTCGAGATGGAACGACCTGGCCTACCGGCCGTCGCCCTAACCACTGACACCTCAACCCTAACCGCTATAGCAAATGACTATCAGTACGCGGACATTTTTTCCAGACAGGTACGCGCCTTGGGTCAGGCCGGCGACGTGTTGTTGGCGATTTCCACATCCGGCAACTCTGAAAACGTACTGCGGGCCGTGAACACGGCGCACGAACGCGATATCAGGGTCGTCGCGCTAACAGGTGGAGACGGCGGCACGATCGCGCAAGCCCTAGATCCCGAAGACATCGAGATTCGGGTGCCTGCACAGCGTACCGCTCGAATCCAAGAGGTGCACATTCTCATCATCCATTCCTTATGTGACCTCGTCGACTCGGAACTGCTCGGCAGCTGACCGACCCAAGAATAAACACCAGAATCTACAGACGCTGATGACGAGCACGACAGTTCATGCATCGGCGCCTTTGCCCAAAGGGCTTGCTACAGTTCCCACTCAAGCTGGGTCCACCCTACCGATTCGGACGATTTCGGTTTTGAGAATCAGAGCGCGGGGCAAAGTCGCGAGTCCCATAAACTTAAGCCTCGCCGCACGAGCCTCGAACCGCATAAAGCATCACGCCCGTCGTTGGGTCGTTGGTCGTTGGGACCAGCGGTGACGCGGAAATTCGTTACTTGACAACTTTTAGGCTGGGCCGGACCGGGGTGTCGCCGCCACCAAGCGTTTCCGTGTTCGGTGGGAGCTCCTCATCTGTGAAGATCATTCCCTGTCCGGTTTCACGCGCATAAATGCCCATGACGGCCGGCCCGGGGACCTCGATCTCATGATTGACACCTGAGAATCGAGCTTCGAATCGCACGGCGTCATTATCGAACGCAAGCTCGCGAGTTGCAGCGTAGCTGACGTTGAGAACGATCTTGCCATCGATGATGTATTGATCAGGCACGGTCAACCCTTCGGCTTCCGCGTCCACGACGATGTGCGGTGTTAAGCCGTTATCCATCATCCATTCGTGCATTGCCCGAATGAGATAAGGACGCTTCGACGTGGTTTCAGTCATAAGCCTACTGACGCATTTCTTGCTCAAGCTCAGTGAGGCTCTCCTGGAAGGACGGGCGAGCAAACACCTCATCCATATATTGGAGAATGGGGCGCGCTTGTATTGGCAGCTCGATATTGTACGTAGGCAGCCGCCAAAGGATCGGGGCGATAGTGCAGTCGACAAGTGAAAACTCTTCGCTCAAGAAAAACCTCTTCGCGGAAAAAATCTCCACACTGGACACGATGCTATCCTGCAACACCTTGCGTGCCTGCGTCACTGGCTTACGGTCCCCTCCCCCGGCTATTTCCTCCGCCGCGGAATACCAGTCTCGCTCGATGCGATATAGCGCCAGACGAAACTGTGCTCGACTCACAGGGTCGACAGGCATGAGTGGCGGATGCGGAAAACGTTCGTCCAGATACTCGATAATCACGCGAGAATCGTATAAAACGAGATCCCTGTCGACGAGCGTCGGCACACTGTTGTAAGGGTTCAGGTCTAGTAGGTCCTCGGGAAGGCTTCCCTCCTCTACATCGATGAAGTCTATATTGATGCTCTTCTCCGCAAGCACCAACCGCGCGCGGTGACTCCACGGACCCGTGGGCCTCGAGAACAACGTCATAACCGAACGACGGTTAGCGATTACCGCCATGAGAATCTCCTAATTGACCTTGAACGGCACGAAACAAACCAGACGGTAAAACGCCGTCGATCTGCATCCCGTCGTTGTTCTTGTGATCCTTGATCTCGATCCTGTCGGGGTTATTGGATCCGACCTCGTGCAGAGCCACGATATGCACGGGGACACACATTTTCATGCGCACCGCGCCCCGCAGGTCCGCACGCCCGGGCTAGGTGCTTCCCCCGAGAGGGCGCGATTATACACACCGCCTCTCGCGCTTGACCACTGAGCCGCGGTCCAGACGCCCTGCTAAACTACCGAAATGACGTCCTACAGGAAGGTTTTAACCTTCGTCGGCCAGTCGGCCACAGCCGGGTTGGCAGTGGCGTTTCTGATTGTTCTCTCCCGACCCGATCTGGTGAATCTAGGCGCGCGCGTCACAACGCCAAAATTAAGCTACGCGGTAGCTGTCAACGCCAGCGCACCTTCGGTTGTCAGCCTGAGAACGGCCCAACTCGGACAGCGCGGCGGATTCGTGACGGGCGTCGTGAACCAGGGACTCGGGTCTGGGGTAGTCGTTAGCCAGGACGGATATCTGGTCACCAACTGGCACGTGATCCGTGACGCGGATCAGATCGTCGTCCAGCTCGCGGATGGCCGTGTAGCGGAACCACAGATTCTAGGAGCGGACCCAGAAACCGACCTCGCACTCCTCAGAATCGATCTGCCAGACTTGCCGGCTATCAAATTGGGTCGCAGCGACACCCTGGAAATAGGTGAAGTCGTCCTCGCGATCGGAAACTCCTATGGCTTGAGTCAGACCGTGACCCTCGGAATTATCAGCGCGACCGGTCGCGGCCTAGGTCTGACAAACTTTGAGAATTTCATCCAGACCGACGCGGCGATCAATATCGGCAATTCCGGCGGAGCACTGGTCAACTCTCAGGGCGAGCTCATCGGAATCAACACGGCCCGGTTCGCGACTCTAAACCAGAGTGCGCCGGATGGGATCGGCTTCGCGATCCCCGTGAACCTTGTCCGCGGCGTCATGGAAGAATTAATAGAGCACGGACGGGTCATTCGGGGCTGGTTGGGCGTCGATACCCGCGACTTACCGAGTTCTCAAGCAGAGTCGGCCGGGATCGCCGACTCTGCCGTGGAACTCTTGCAGGTGAGCGGCCCAGCCGTAACCGCGGGTTTGCGGCCCGGAGATATCATCACCCACATCAATGGCGAACGGGTGATGAGTCAGGGTCAAGCCATGAATCTCGTGGCAGGGACTCGACCCGGACAGGCAATTCAGATCCGCGGTATCAGGCGCGGGACAGGTGTGTTTGAGACCGTAGCCGTCCTCGAGGAACGGCCCTCAGGCGGTTAGGATTCTCGAGACAGTAGAAAAACTCCCAGCCATTACGAGTCGAGGCAAGAATCGGCTAAAAAGCCCAGTTTACCCGCCACATTCTAGGCTGAGCCTTAACGACGTATCGCGGCGTCTGAGAATTTCTCTAGCTCGGGAGGCGGCGAATCTCGGCGCCTAGCTGCGACAGCTTCTCCTCGATACATTCGTAGCCGCGGTCAACATGATAGATGCGATCGACCACCGTCGCACCCTTCGCCGCCAGCCCCGCAAGTACCAGCGATGCGGATGCCCGCAGGTCCGTTGCCATGACCGGCGCCCCCTCAAGACATTTAACACCGCGGCTAATTGCAGTATTGCCCTTCACGATCAGATCAGCGCCCATGCGCTGTAACTCCGGCGCATGCTGGAAGCGGTTTTCGAAGATCGTTTCCCTAATGGTCCCCGTGCCGCAAGCGATCGAATTCAGCGCACAGAACTGAGCCTGCATATCCGTGGGAAACCCAGGATAGGGCGCCGTCCGAACGTCCACCGCCCGAGGACGCTGCCCCCCCATATCCAACTGGATCCAGTCCTTCCCGGCCTCGATGCCGGCCCCGGCCTTCATCAGTTTTTTAAGTACCGCATCCAGGTGATCGGGTCGCGTGTGATTGATTCTGACCCTGCCGCCGGTGATGGCTCCGGCGACAAGATAGGTACCACTCTCAATTCGATCCGGCAACACCGAGTGACTGACCCCTTGTAACGCATCCACACCCTGCACACGGATCGTATCGGTTCCCGCCCCCTCGATCAGAGCGCCCATTTTTTTTAGTGCGTCAGCGAGATCCTCGACCTCCGGCTCCCGGGCGGCGTTCTCGATAACGGATTCTCCCCTCGCCAGAACTGCCGCCATCATCAGATTCTCGGTGCCCGTAACGGTGACGCTGTCGAGGACGAGTCTCGCACCCCGTAACCGGTCAGCGCGCGCCCGAATGTAGCCGTTATCGATGCTGATCTCTGCACCCATGGCCCGGAGCCCGGTGACGTGGAGATTGACCGGGCGCGCACCGATTGCACACCCGCCAGGCAGAGACACGTCCGCACGCCCATAACGACTCAGCAACGGGCCGAGCACGAGCACCGACGCCCGCATGGTTTTAACTAGCTCGTAGGGCGCCTCAAAATGGGACACACCAGAGGAATCGACCTCCAGGCGCACCCCGTCGTGAAACGTTACCTCAACACCAATGCGACGGAGTAGCTTGACCGTCGTGGTGACGTCATTCAGATGCGGAACATTCTCGAGAATCAGCGGGCCTTCCGCTAGCAATGACGCGGTCAATATAGGCAACGCGGCGTTCTTGGCACCGGAGATACGAACCTCCCCGGACAGCGCGGAACCCCCGACGATTTCCAGTCTGTCCAAAGCGGTCCCCCGATTATGGCTCCGAGGTCTGCCACTCCTCGGGGGTCAAGGTCTTTAACGCCAGCGCGTGAATGTCCGTACCAACCCGTTCACCGAGGGTCCCGTAGACGAGCTGGTGGCGGCGCACGCTGCGCTCACCATCGAAGACCGACGATACGACCAACGCTTCGTAATGCCCCTGGCCATCAGTACGAACCTCGACCCGTGACCCAGGGAGACCCTCTTCAATCAAGCTCGCTATCTCTTTTGGATCCATTGTACGGAACTGCTCTACGCCCTTAAGGCCACAGTCTAACCTACCACCGTCGGCCACCAAACCAGTCTACAGGTGAGAACCGCCTGCTAGGGTCGCGCGCTATCGTACCGATGAAGCACAGCGTAGACTTGGCACTTGGGGCAGTAGATGCAAAATAGGAAAAAGTGGAAACTCATCACTACTCAACCTCTGCAAGAAACTGGCACGGTGCAGCCTGTGATATCTGCAACCTGATGCTGGTAGCCCGCTAGGAGTGACCCCGATATGCAGGCGAGCCCCAAGAATGCCCTCGGCGCCACACTTCTGGTATCGACAGCACTTCTGAGCTGGCTATGGAGCCGGGAGGACGCCCAGGACCAAACGGCGCAGGCTCCCATCAGGCCCGGACCTCTAGGTTACTATCTCACCGATGCTGAGATCCTTGGAATGGATGAGAACGGCCGACCCCTGTATCAGATCTGGGCGAGCAGTGCCGAGGAGAGCCCCGGCGAACGGCGCTTAGTGCTCAGTGACGTAACCGTCCAATATGAGCCCGAGAATGACATTTCATGGACTCTAAAAGCCGCGCGCGGTGAAGTGTCCACGAACGAGTCCTATCTGGATCTGAGCGGTGAAGTTGAGCTCGCGACTAGCCCTCAGGAGGGCCTAGGTCCGACGATCATTCGTACGGTGCAATTGCGCTTACGGCCAGAGAGTTTCGTGGCAGAGACTAGGGCACCCGTCAGTGTATTCATAGGCGAGAGGCGCCTGGATGCCGTCGGGATGCGCGCTGATTTGAAGGCTGACCAGTTGGCGCTAGAATCTAACGTACATGGTGAGTTTCCCCCATAACCGCAGAAAAAGGCTCATAGCCTTAATACTCTTCCCCGTCTTTGCAACGGCCCAACAAGGGGAAGGGCCCTTGTCGATTTCGCTCGACGCAGATTCTTCGTCGTTCGATAGACAGTCGAATGCCGTAGTCTTTGAAGGATTGCGCATCAATCAGGGTGACTTCACGATTGAAGCCGACCAGGCCGAAGCCTCTGGGCTCGACTTCGAGATGAGCGAGTGGACCTTTCGGGGCAACGTTCGCATAGCGATTGACTCGACAAACATCGAGTCCTCGACCGCCGAGGTCACCTTCCAGGCCCATGAGCTCTTGATAGTGAGGCTTCTCGGCGAACCAGCTACCTTTGAAGATTTCAGCGCAGCCCGCGAGGAGCCTATTAGGGGTAGCGCTTCGTTGCTGGAGTTCGATAGCAAAGAGCGCACGCTAAGAATGACCGACGGCGCATGGCTGAGCGAGGGCTCTAACGAGTTCAGGGGCTGCGATCTAATTTACGACATCGATGAAGAAAAAATCACGTCCGGTTCGTCGGAGTGTGGCGAACCAGTCGTCATAACGGTCTTACCACCACTGGCCGAAGAGGACGCCGTTGAGGATTCCGCCCTGGACAACCCAGCCTCACCATGAACAGACTCGAAGCGCGCGGTATCGCCAAGCGTTATCGAACGCGCGAGGTGGTTAAGGATCTTTCTATTTCGATAGACAGCGGCGAAGTGGTTGGTCTGCTGGGCCCGAACGGCGCCGGAAAGACCACGGCCTTTTACATGATTGTTGGACTACTCCGATGCGACCGAGGAAAAATCGTACTAAATGGCAAAGACGTCACTCGGCTGCCCGTGCACAGGCGAGCTCGTCAAGGCCTCGGGTATCTGCCTCAGGAGGCTTCAGTATTTCGCAAACTCAGCGTGGCTGACAATATCCGTGCAATCCTACAGACTCGACCGGATCTGGACCGTGCCGCCCGCCAAAGGCTAATGGAGGAACTCATGGAGGAACTCCACATCAGCCATGTCCGTGACACTCTCGGGATATCGCTGTCTGGCGGCGAACGGCGTCGGGTGGAAATTGCCCGAGCGCTGGCGGTGGAACCTAAATTCGTTCTACTCGACGAGCCTTTCGCCGGCGTCGACCCCATTTCCGTCATGGACATTCAACGGATCATTCAGCATCTCACACAACGAGATATCGGTGTCCTAATTACAGACCATAATGTGCGCGAGACCCTTGGAATCTGCGGACACGCCTATATTTTGAACGATGGAGAGTTGATGGCTGCCGGTACTCCGGATGAAATTTTGTCGAATCAGAGCGTGCGAGATGTGTATCTCGGGGAAAGCTTTTCCCTGTAACTTCACAGAGCCAAAATGTTGAAACCCTCCCTTCAACTCAGGTTTTCACAGCAGCTAACCATGACGCCCCAGCTGCAGCAGGCAATCCGTCTCCTGCAGCTACCAATCATGGACCTCCATACGCAGATCCAAGAGGCACTAGACGAAAATGTTATGCTCGAAATCGACGAGCCGGAAACAGGTCCCACTGCCAATTCGCTCGATAGCCCGGAGCCAGCAGTCTCAGAGACAAACGCGGAAACCCCCGTCCGGCTGGACGAGATCAGCGTCGCACCGGAGACTGACTGGGCCGACACACAGCCGGCGGGGCCCTCGAACACGCAGACGAGCTTTGAGCCTCGAGGGATGGTCGAGTACGCCGATCAGTCCGAAGAGACTCTGTTAGATCACCTCCTGTGGCAGCTCGAACTTGAGAACTTAGAGCCCAGGACGACAGCGATCGGACAAGCCGTGATCGGCGCGATCAACGAAGGTGGCTATCTGATGGATAAACCCGAAACGATTCGGGAGACTCTGGCACCAGACCTGGAAAGCAGCATCGATGAGATTGAGGCTGTCATCAAGCTCGTCCAGCGACTCGACCCCCCGGGGGTTGGTGCTCGCTCGGTCAGTGAGTGCGTATTGCTGCAGCTCGACCAGCTCGACCAATCAACACCGGGACTGGACTTGGCATGTTCCATCGCACGAGAGCACCTGACCCTCGTCGCTTCACAACAGATCGGCGTGCTGAGGAAGCAGTTTCGAGCATCGGATGAGGAGCTTAATAACGCATTGCTTCTAGTCAGAGCCTGTCATCCACGCCCGGGCGATTCAATAAACGCTCCCACTGCCGAATATGTGATACCCGACGTCTATGTGCGGCGCAATGACGGTTTCTGGGTCGTCGAGCTCAATACGTCCGCTACCCCACAACTCCGAGTTAACCAAACTTATGCGGGATCCCTAGGGCGCAATGGCAAATACGATACGCTAAGGACACAGCTGCAAGAAGCCAAATGGTTAATTCGGAGCTTGGAAATTAGGAACGAAACGCTATTGAAGGTGGCCTCCACAATCGTACAGAAACAGACGGATTTTTTGGAGCGCGGAGAGGAGCACATGCGCCCAATGATACTCCGCGATGTCGCCGAAGCTGTTGGCTTGCATGAGTCAACCGTGTCTCGTGTGACGACCAATAAGTACATGCATACGCCGAGGGGCATATCTGAGTTCCGGTTCTTCTTCTCAAGCCACTTAGCCAGCGACGACGACCAACAGTCCTCGACTGCCGTGAGAGCCAAGATACGAAAGTTAATCTCGGCCGAGAACCCAATGAAACCGTTAAGCGATAATCAAATAGCGAAATTACTTTCTGAAGACGGTATCAAGGTGGCGCGCCGGACCGTGGCAAAATACCGGGAGGTGATGAAGATCGTCTCATCCGGGAAGAGGAAACGCACCGATAGATTGCAACGACGAACAAGTCCATGAGATGAAGATACGCATCCGGCACCTTCGAAACTCGATGCTACGGATTCAACTACTCGAGACAACCGATCCGGCGGACTCTCTGACGCTAATCCGCAGGCGACTGCAACCCAGCTACTGGAGGGTTCGATGCGACTAGTGATCGTCAGCGGTTTATCGGGCTCAGGAAAGAGTGTCGCCCTCAACGTTCTAGAAGACGCCGGTTTCTACTGCATCGACAACATCCCCGCCGGCCTGCTGCAATCCTTCGTGAAGGAGATCAGGCCTCGTACCGATCAGGCCTATGACAATGTTGGTGTAGGGCTGGACGCGCGCAACGTCCCCGACATCAAGCGGCTACCAGAAATCATCGAAAAGCTCCGAAAAACGGGCGCCACCTGTGAAGTAATTTTTCTCCAAGCGAACGACGACGTCATATTGTCACGCTTCAGTGAGACGAGGAGAAAACATCCCTTGACGTCGAGTGCGCTCAGCCTGAGGGAAGCGGTATCGAAGGAACGAGAATTGCTGGGCGACATTATCGATATAGCAGACTTGATAGTGGACACTAGCGACACGAGTGTCTATGACCTGCGGGAGCTCATTGGCGTCCGACTCAGAACACGCAAGCAAGACAATCTCTCGATACTGATTGAGTCCTTCGGGTACAAAAATGGGCTCCCAGCTGACGCCGACTTCGTTTTCGACGTGCGCTGCCTACCGAACCCCTATTGGGAGCCGAAGCTTCGCCGTCTAAACGGCCGGGATCAGCCTGTGAAGGACTTTTTGGAGGACCAGCCCAAGGTTATGTCTATGACCGACGACATCGTAAACTTCCTGGAGCGCTGGATCCCTCACTACAGAGATTTTCAACGCTCCTACCTAACAGTAGCGATAGGGTGTACGGGTGGTCAGCACCGTTCAGTCTATATCGCTGAGGCGGTTGCCGAGAGGCTCTCTACGGACGAAAAAATCAAGACGCGCCATCGCGGACTTCCAGGTTGAGGCGGGACCTACCTGTCGTGTTGGTCAAGCATCCGTGCATGCTTGATATCAGCCCACCCGTCTAACGTATCCATCGCCTAGTCGAATAGGAGCGCCTTAAGATCTTCTTCGACCTCCATAGCATCGCGAAATCCCATATCGATCAGCTCGCGCGTAAACCCCGATTCGAACAGGAGGTAGCTAACGAGCTGCATGCC
>CAYLKA010000007.1:25183-62959 GCA_964384125.1 uncultured Gammaproteobacteria bacterium
GCCAGATTAGGGACCTCTGCTGGAGCCGACTTGTTTGGCTCTGGGTCAGGATGCTCATCACGCACACCGATCACCAGCATCCTATCCGCACCGAGATGGATTGCTGAACTCAGCGGTGCACTTTGTCGCATCGCACCATCACCGAAGTACTGGCTGCCGATTTTTACAGGCGCGAATACGAACGGCACTGCCGCACTCGCCATTAGATGGTCGATACCTATTTTCGCGGGCTGACCTACGCGCCTTACGCGAGCCCAGGGTCTCAAAGAGCCGGATCCCTGAAAAAAAGTTACCGAGCGGGACGAACTGTAGGCGGACGCCGTGATTGCCAGTGCATCAAGCTGGCCCTTCTCGATAGCTCGGTCAATGTGTCGAAGGTTTATGTTCTCGGCGAGTAACTCGCGAAGCGGTTGATTGTCCAGTAGGGACTCTGGGTTTCTGACGCCCAGCCCCCCGAAAACGAAAGCGCCCAGCCAGTGCAAGCTAGAGCGAAGCATCGTCCAGGTGTCCGTCCGGTATACCTGATGAGCCGAAAAATTGGACCAGACACGTTCCATTTCAGCGACCGCAACATCGAACCGTGAAGCACGACTCGCCAACACACTTGCGTTAATCGCTCCCGCCGACGTACCAGAGATTACGGAGAAAGGGTTAGATGCGCGCTCCGGAAGAAGCGTCGCAATAGCCTTGAGCACACCAACCTGATAAGCACCCCGCGCACCCGCTCCTGGGAGGACGAGAGCTTTACGCGTTGCCTCAGCCACGCCCCTCATTGCCCGATTCGACTCTGCTCTCAGCCACTTCTATGATACGCAGCGTGTTCGTACGCCCCGACACCCCTGCCATATCACCCGAAGTGAACAGCACTAGATCGCCGGCCTGAACGGCCCCTACCCGCTCTAGCAGCTGAATCGCCCTTTGATCGATACGCTCTGGTTCATCGTCAAAGATGTCGAAAGATGCTGGATAGACCCCCCGGTAGAGCGTGACTCGCCGGCGAGTTGCCTCATGCCTTGTGAAGGCATAAATCGGAATATCACTGCGAACCCTGGACATCCACAAGGGGGTCGAACCAGACTCCGTGAAAGCGATAATAGCGCTGACCTGGAGATGGTTGGCCGTGTACATCGCGGCGAGAGCGATTGCTTCATCAACATACCTGAAGACGTCCTCTAAGCGGTAATTCCGGGGCCTGCGAAAGGTCTCGTGTTTCTCCGCACCGATACACAACTCACTCATAGTCTCGATGGCCTGTGCCGGAAATCGGCCGACGGCGGTTTCCGCAGACAGCATGACCGCGTCCGTCCCATCCATGACTGCGTTCGCAACGTCGGAAACCTCAGCTCGGGTGGGGGACTGATTAGAGATCATCGACTCCAGCATCTGAGTAGCCGTAATAGAGATCTTATTTTGAGCTCGAGTGCGCCGGATCAGACTTTTCTGTAATCCAGTCATTGATGCATAGCCAACTTCCACTGCCAGGTCGCCCCGAGCTACCATGATCACATCGCTGGCATCGATGATCTCCTCTATATTCTCGACAGCTTCCGCCCGCTCGATCTTCGCAACGAGATGTCCCTGACCACCTGCGGCTCGCAGCAGCTCACGTGCTTCTGTAATGTCAGAGGCACTCCTGGCGAAGGAGACCGAGACGAAGTCCATCTGCAATTCCGCAGCCGCCCGGATGTCCATTCTGTCCTTATCCGTAAGCGCGGAGGCGGACAATCCTCCGCCCTGTTTATTGAGGCCCTTGTGATCGGTTAGAACGCCACCCTCTCTTACGCGGCAACGGATCTGACTCTCACTCAGATCCTCGACCTCCAGAACAATCTGCCCGTCATCGAGCAGCAGCACGTCTCCCGGCCCTAAGTCTGCAATGAGATCCGGATACGCAACACCCACACGCGTTTCGTCACCATCACCGGATCCTAGAGCGGTATCCAGTAGGAACACCTGCCCTGACTCAAGAACCGCTGAACCTTCCTTAAAGGACTCGATCCGTATCTTCGGTCCTTGCAGATCCCCCATGATGCCCACATAGCGACCAAGCTTCGACGCGATCGATCGTACTTGCTCCACGCGTTCCCTTTGATCTTCCGCGGCGCCATGGGAGAAATTGAACCTCAGCACGTCCGCGCCGGCGCGGATTAGGGACTCGAGAACATCAGGCTCGTCTGTGGCTGGCCCCAAGGTGGCGACGATTTTAGTTCGCCTCCGGGGACCAAAGGTTTCAGCTTCCACACGCAAGCTCCTTATACTTGACTGAGCACTATACCTCAGCCCCGTTAGATTCCTGGTCCAGGTTATTATGTGTCCTCGGCGCTTGACTCCAGAACGGAGACCGCAGGAAGTCGCTTGCCCTCCAGGAATTCCAGAAAAGCACCTCCGCCGGTCGATATGTAAGAGATTCGCTCGGTGACGCCGAACTGATCTATCGCAGCTAGAGTGTCTCCGCCACCCGCGATAGAGAACGCACCACTCTCCGCAACGGCTCGTGAGATTTTCTCTGTCCCGGCCGCGAACTCCGGATGCTCGAAAACCCCGACGGGGCCGTTCCACAAAATAGTGCGGGCACCCTGTAAGCGGCGGCAATAATCCTGAGCGGTATCCGGACCGATATCCAATATTCTGTCGACTTCAGAAACATCACCGATGCGCTTCACTACTCCGCGTGCGGTTGCATCCAGTTCGTCCGCGACGACGACATCGGTGGGCAGAGGAATCGACACGTCTCCGAAGTGTCCCTCCAGGAGCCTGCCGGCAAACGAAGACATGTCCGACTCGTGAAGCGAGCGCCCAATATTCGCTCCCTTTGCAGCGAGCAACGTATTCGCGATGCCACCACCTAGAATGAGCTCGTCGACGATCCCAGCGAGAGACTGGAGAACTTCAAGTTTGGTAGAGACCTTAGACCCACCGACGATGGCGATCGTCGGCCGCTGGGGATTCTCCAAAGCGGCGGCGAGCGCCTCCAGCTCTGCCACAAGCAGCGGCCCAGCACAGGCAATGGGAGCGAACCGGGCAACGCCGTGGGTGCTCGCATGCGCCCTGTGCGCCGTACCGAACGCATCCATCACGAATACGTCGCAAAGACTTGCTATTCGCCGCGCGAGGTCATCATCGTCACTCTTTTCCCCTGGTTGGAAACGTACGTTTTCACACAGCACGGCGTTGCCGGGCGCAACCTCTACGTTATCCAGCCAAGGCCGGACAAGGGGAACGGGTCTTTCGAGCAGCTCGCCGAGGCGCTGAGCGACGGGCTCGAGCGAAAACCGCTCTTCGAAACGTCCCTCCTCGGGTCTCCCGAGGTGAGACATCAACAGCACTCTCGCGCCCTGATCGAGCGCCAGCTCGATCGTCGGCAAGGCTGCTCGAATCCGTTTGTCGTTGGTGATGACGCCGTCCGCCATCGGTGTATTCAAGTCCTCGCGGATGAGGACTCTCTTCGCATGAAGCGGGAGATCTACCATGCGCTTGACCGCAAGCGCCATCCTCGTCTCCGCTAGGTTGCGTTGGCGAAAGCCAGGGTCGTATCAAGCATGCGGTTCGAGAAACCCCACTCGTTGTCGTACCACGCGCAAACCTTGGCAAGATTGCCAGAAACCTTGGTGAGCCCAGCGTCGAGTGTTGATGAGGCCGGGTCGTGGTTAAAGTCAATCGACACCAGCGGCTCATCGGAATAGGCGAGTACGCCCTTAAGCTCACCCAGGCTCGCCGCTCGCACGGCCTCGTTCAGCTCCTCCGCGGAAGTCTCCCGTCCAGAAGTAAACGTCAGATCAACGACAGAAACGTTGATTGTCGGGACTCTGATTGCGAATCCATCAAGCCGACCGTCAAGCTCAGGCAGGACCAGGCCAACGGCTGAGGCCGCTCCCGTCTTTGTTGGAATCATCGACTGAGTTGCTGAACGGCCCCGCCTCAAATCCGAGTGGAAAACGTCTGTCAACACCTGGTCGTTCGTGAACGCGTGGATCGTAGTCATCAAGCCCTGTTCGATGCCTACGGTCTCGTGCAAGACCTTTGCCACGGGCGCAAGACAGTTCGTAGTGCAGGAAGCGTTCGAAATGATTTGGTCTGATGCCTTCAAAACATGATGATTGACGCCGTACACAACCGTCGCATCCACGTCGGTTCCGGCGGGAGCCGAAATGACTACTTTGTTTGCTCCCGCCTTCAGATGCGCGGATGACTTCTCTTTAGATGCGAAGAACCCCGTGCTCTCCAACACGATGTCCACACCCATTTCCTTCCAGGGTAGCTCTGCAGGATCACGCTCCGAGCAAACTCGGATCGTGTCACCATCCACAATGAGCTCTCCATCACCGACTTCGACCTCATACGGGAACGGGCCGTGCGCTGAATCATGTCGCGTCAAATGAGCGTTAGTATTTGCGTCACCAAGATCGTTGACCGCAACGATCTGCAATTCGCCTCTTTTGTCTCCCTCGTAGAGAGCACGTAACACGTTCCTACCGATGCGGCCATATCCATTGATGGCGATCTTCACTGGCATGCGTATCTCCTTATCGTGGGGTGATGCCTCCCAGCAAACGCCCTCATGCTGTAAGTATTCGTCGCGCAGCCTCTACGGTTGCTTCTACCGTGAAGCCGTAATGTTCAAACAACTCTTTGGCGGGAGCCGATTGACCGAACTCTTGTATGCCGAGGACATCTCCTTTGCCATCAACATAGCGCCACCAACAAGCCGTCGCGCCTGCTTCGACCGCGAGGCGCTTGGCCTGCGAGTCGGGAAGCACGTGGACCCGATAACTTTGCGGCTGGTCATCGAAGACTTCACAGCATGGCATTGAAACCACACGAACCCGATAACCGTCAGCCATCAGCTCCCGAGCCGCCGACATGGACAGGCCCACCTCCGAGCCTGTGGCGATGAGAATGAGCTCAGGATCACCATCACTATCCAGCAGGATGTATCCTCCGCGGGAAATAGCATCGAGCTGATCGGCGGTGCGATTTACGTGTGGAAGGCCCTGTCGCGTTAAGATCAGGCTGGTTGGCCCATCGGCTCGCTCCACGGCAGCACGCCAGGCTACGGCGGTCTCAACAGAATCGCAGGGGCGCCAGACTGCCATGTTAGGCATGGCTCGCAGACTGGCCAGATGTTCAATGGGTTGATGCGTCGGACCGTCTTCACCAAGGCCGATCGAATCGTGCGTGAACACGAGAATGTTCCGTATTCGCATGAGCGCAGCCATTCTCAGCGCGTTGCGAGCATAGTCAGAGAATACGAGGAACGTACCACTGTAAGGAATGAACCCGCCATGAAGCGACATGCCATTCAAAATAGCTGTCATGCCGAACTCACGAACGCCGAAGTACACATAGTTTCCATCTGCGCCGTCGGTGTTCACCGGCTTTGACCGGCTATGAAGGGTGAGATTCGATCCCGTCAGATCCGCCGACCCACCGAACAACTCCGATAGCAAAGGTGAGAAGGCGTCGAGCGCTCGTAACGACGCCTTTCGCGTCGCGAGGTCCTTGGCTTCCCCGGCAATCTCGGAAATGGCGCTCGTTGATCGATCAATCCAGTCTGCAGGGAGCTGACCTTCCATCCTGCGCTCGTACTCGGCCGCCAGCTCCGGGTAGCTGGCTCGATAGGCGTCGAAGCGCTCCTGCCACTCGGCCTCGAGCGCGCCCCCCCGATCCCGTGCGTCCCAGGCAGCAATGACGTCTTCCGGCACGTGAAATGGTGGATGATGCCAGCCTAGCTCCGATCGGACCGCAGCCACCTCTTCCGCCCCCAGCGGAGCACCGTGGGTCGCGGCCGAACCCTGGACATTCGGAGCACCCCACCCAATGATGGTCTTGCAGATAACCAAAGTAGGCCGTGCTGTTTCCGCACGCGCTGCCTCGAGCGCGGAATGCACGCTCTCGGAATCATGCCCGTCGACTTGATCGATGACGTGCCACCCATAAGCCCGAAAGCGCTCAGCGGTATCATCAGTAAACCAAGCCTCTGTTGCACCATCGATCGAAATCCCGTTGTCATCGTAGAGAGCGATCAGTTTGCCCAGGCCTAGGGTGCCGGCGAGGGAGCAAGCCTCATGCGAAATACCTTCCATCATGCAGCCATCGCCCACAAACACGTAGGTATGGTGGTCTACGATCTCGGCGCCCGGGCGATTGAAAGTCGCGGCTAAGGTTTTCTCCGCTAGCGCCATACCGACGGCGTTCGCCAGTCCCTGCCCGAGCGGCCCTGTCGTGGTTTCCACGCCGATGTCCAGGTCGCGTTCCGGGTGCCCAGCTGTTCTCTGACCAAACTGACGAAACTGTCTGAGTTCCTCTACATCTATAGCGTAACCAGTCAGGTACGCGAGCGAATACAGCAGCATGGAGCCGTGGCCGTTCGACACAACGAACCGATCTCGATCGGGCCACCGAGGATTGGTGGGGTTATATCGAAGGTGGTCATTCCACAAAACCTCCGCAATGTCGGCCATCCCCATGGGCATGCCGGGGTGACCAGACTGAGCTTGTTCCACCGCATCCATTGAGAGCGCACGAATCGCATTGGCAAGCTGTCGCCGGGGCGGCCGAGTGGCTGCCATAGTGTTATCTCCGGTCAATGCCATCAGATGACATCTTTGGTGGTGGCTTAGGTGGAAGGCAAGGATTGTCGCTCACTGTACATAGTCTCCGCAACCAGCATGACCTGTGGGCTAGTTCCGACCCTTGTAACAGGAGAATTCAGTATCATAGTGAAATCTCAGATGGTCCCTGGATTTGTCAAGGCCGATCCTCAGCTCAACCGATGGCACGTAGTAACGACGGAAGTGCAGCGGTGGTTCTCCAAGTCACCGACTCGCATCTGCTCGCGGCACCAGATAGCCAGATGCGCGGCGTAACCACTCAGGCCACCTTTCTCGCCGTATTTGATCACGCCCGCAAAGACCCTCGGTGGCCCCCCGACGCGGTTCTCGTTACGGGAGATATCGTCGAGGACGAAAGCCGCGCCGGTTATGAACGCTTTAGGCAGATGCTCTCAGCCTACGAATGTCCGGTATTTTGCGTTCCCGGCAACCATGACAACCCCGGTCTAATGGAAGAACTTTTGATGACGCCACCGTTCCAGGTAGGCGGAGACGCCAAATTGGGAGAGTGGCGCATCCTCCTGCTGAGTACGTTTCAACGAGGTGAAAGCGCGGGTGCGATCGGCCCCGACGGGTTGACTGAATTGGACGCATCACTGAAGAAATTCTCGAATGAGCACGTGTTGATTTGCTTACATCATCAACCCCTACCCATGGGTAGCGCCTGGCTGGACAGTATCGGACTGCGTGATGCTGATCAGTTCCTCGCGATCATCGATCGTTATAGTCGGGTGCGAGGCGTGGTCTGGGGTCACGTACATCAGGCCTCGGATCGAGAACGGAACAAGGTGCAGTTCATGAGTACACCGTCCACATGCTCGCAGTTTCTTCCACATAGCGATTCCTTCGCACTCGACGACCGTCCGCCGGGCTTGAGATGGTTGGAACTGGGGTCAGACGGCAGGATAGCGACTGAAGTCGAGTGGATCGACCCCGCAAAGAAGACGTGAAAGGTTATTTACTAACGTTCTTCTCACTGCTGTGTGCCGTGTCAGTTTCAGCCCAGGCGGAACCTGCGGCGTGGCGGGTAACCGGCGAAGACACCGGCGAGTTATTGTTGCTTGGCTCCATCCATTATCTGCGACAGGAAGACTACCCCTTACCTTCGAACATCGACGAGCTCTATCAACAGGCGGACACGCTCGTGATGGAGCTCGATCTCGATGATCTGGATACGCTTTCGGTCGAGAATTTATTCGTCGAGGCCGGAACGCTGCCACCCGGAAGTTCACTGCAAACCGTGCTGACACCTGCAGTATATGAGCTCGCCGAGACTCGCTCGGCAGAATTCGGTCTGGATTTAGCGTTCGCGACAAGGCTCGAACCTTGGTTGGTCGCTATTACGCTCATGGACCTAGGCATGAATGCTTTAGGCTTCAACGCTAGCCGGGGCCTAGAGCAGCACCTTTTACGCCGAGCGACTAGCGACGGAAAACAGGTCCTTGGCTTGGAAACCCTTGAAGATCAAATTCATGTCTTCGATCAGCTTTCAATCAAAGAGCAGGAAGCCTTACTGTTGCAAACGCTGAACGAGATCGATTCGGCCGACGATGCCATGGATGAGCTGCTGAATGCGTGGCGTGATGGCCGTGTAAATACGCTTGCAAATGAGCTCACCGCAAATTTCGAGGACTTCCCCATACTATATCGGCATCTCGTGATCGATAGAAACGAGCGTTGGCTCAACCCCCTGCGGCAGCTCCTGGAAACCGGGGAACGTTACCTGGTTGTGGTCGGCGCACTACACCTCGTCGGTGACGACAGCGTGATTGAGCTGCTCCAGCATCAGGGCCTTTCGGTCATCGAAATAAACTAGAAAGGCTTATACCTCAACCCTCTCGAAATCCTCCTTACCGGCTCCGCAGTCAGGCCTCCTCGTCAGTAAACGAAGCCGCGGATCAAACACCTGTACCTCTTCATCCCTAGGTCACCCATAAGGACTATGGCCAAATCAATTTCTGAGATTTAGTGGCTCGTAGGAGCTGCCGTTGAACAGCGCAAAGTATCTCTCTATAAGCGGGTGTCGTATAGGTTCATAGCCCTTTGCGGACTCGAGGTTTCTTTCCGAAACATACGTAGGGCTATCGAGATTGTCGACGAGCACGTGATACCAGGGAAGATCCTTCGGCGGTCGACTGAGGGCTACGCGATCGTACCATTCATCGCTGAGCATAAAGCGCGGATCCACATCATAGATGACGCCTCTATAACCAAAGCGGCGGTGCATCACAATCAGGCCGATATGGAAACTCCCTCTAACCTCTATTGCACGATTCATCCAGCCTCTTCTTTAACATACGAAGCCAGCAATCCTAGACGTGCCACCGGCTCGCTCATTTCCAACACGCTTTGTTTCGTCTGCAGCGGCAGCGGAAGAATCTCGGTAAGACGGTATCCCATCCAAGTTGAGTCCCCATAGTTTTTCGGGATGCTCTTATAGTGGCTACCCAACTCCTTGAGCAATCTCTCAAGCAACCGAACCAAGAACTGATACTCATCTGGAACGGGTATCTCGGGCTCAGCTTCAATGGGTCGAACACTGCCGATGTACAAGCCGTCGGGTTGTCGCCCCGTAGACACCAACTCGAACCGATGTTTACCCTCGGCGCTAACGCTCAGCAGCCCATCACTACCTTGGCCCCAATCGACGATCTCGGCTACGGTGCCGACGTTGAAAGTATCAGCAACGCCAGCCTCCTCACCATCCGTAATCAACAATACGCCGAACCCACTTTCCTCTCTGAGACACCGGCTAACCATGTCCAGGTAGCGCGGCTCGAAGACCCTAAGAGGCAGCGGCCCTCCGGGGAATAGCACGGTGTTGAGCGGAAACAACGGGAGCTGTGTTGTGCCCATGACTCAAGCTCGAAACGACCGTCAAGTGCTCGCGGACTCGGGTTCGTGATTCTCGAGGGCTTGTTGAAGCCGCCTGGGTAATCCCTGAAAACTTCCATTGGACATCATGATGACATGGTCACCTCTCTGCAATTCCTCCAATAGTTCCCCAAGCATATCCTCAACGTTCCATGCTACGGAGAGCTTTTCTCCCACCGGCCGCAGCACCGACTCGGGGCTCCACTTCAGGTTTTCCGACGCTAATACGAACACCCGGTCAGCCTCGTCGAATGCCTTTAGCAGAGAGTCTTGGTGAACCCCCATTTTCATTGAATTCGACCTTGGCTCCATAACGACCACGATTCGGCGTTCGGCTTTCTGGCTCCGGAGCGCACGGATGGTTGCCTTGATAGCAGTAGGATGGTGAGCAAAATCATCATACAACGTGACTCCGTTGAAGACTCCCCGCTTCTCCAGCCTCCTTTTGACACCTTTGAACTTGGAGAGCGCCTCAAGTGCGACCTCTATGTCAACACCCGCATGCACGGCGGAGCTCAGAGCGGCCAGGGCATTTTCCAGATTGTGCGAACCGGGCAGAGTCCAGCACGCCTGACCGACATTCTTCCCATCATGAAATACTTCGAAACCAGACTCCGCCCCAACATAATCGTAAGTCGTCGACCAATTAGCGCTCCCTTCTGAGCTGAAAGTTTCGACTGGAGTCCAAACCCCCTTCTCCAGTAATTTTCCGATGTTCTCATCCCGTCCGTTCACACTGACTAGGCCGTGGTTGGGAACAGTTCGCAACAGCTGATGGAATTGCCAGAGAATCGCGTTAAGGTCGGGGTATATATCAGCATGGTCGTACTCGATATTCGTGATCGAGAGCGTACGCGGTCGATAGTGGAGGAACTTTGCTCGCTTATCGAAAAAAGCCGTATCGTACTCATCCGCCTCGATCACAAAAAACTCAGAATCCCCGAGCCGAGCCGATATACCGAAATCACTCGGCACCCCGCCGATCAAAAAACCAGGCGAGTAGTTAGCGTAGTCGAGGATCCACGCGAGCATGCTACTGGTAGTTGTCTTACCGTGAGTCCCAGCGACCGCCAATACCCACTTGTCCTGCAGAACATTGCCGAAGAGCCACTCAGGGCCTGAATAATAAGGGAGGCCTGAATCTAATAATGCCTCTACAGCCGCATTACCCCTTCCTAATGTATTGCCGACAACCACACAGTCCACCCCTTTGCTAAACGCCGCTGCGTCATAACCTTCTTGCAGCCGGATGCCCAGCTTCCTCAGCTGAGTACTCATTGGTGGATAAACGTTCTCGTCCGAACCTGATACCTGGTGCCCTGCAGCCTTGGCTATTGCGGCGATTCCGCCCATGAAGGTGCCGCAGATTCCGAGTATATGGACACGCATCAGCTGGTCACTGACAAGGTCAACCGGTCACTGGAAAGAAACGCTCGCGCAACGTGAACGAGATCATGAGATACCCTAACACCATCAGAACACCCACAAAATATCCGCGCTGAAGCGCCCTTGACAGAATGAACCCAGCGACATCTACGGACCACAGAAACAGGAGCAGATAGACAAACGTACCAGCTGTAGGCTCTCCCCCAGACCCACTAACCGCGTCGATCCAAACGAGAATAGGTATGCCGATAAGGCCAAGGAGTGTCTCCGCCCCTAGTAGAGCCGTCCCCGTTTGAAAAAAACGCGTGGAGTGATCAGATACCCTCAGTACGACCCAGACGAACAAGAGATAAAAAAATGTCTCGAGTATGATCAGGCCGATGAAGCCGAGGTCAAGCGTCGAACCTAATATCGTCAGTTCGAGAAGGCGTTCTGCCGGTTCACTGACGAGCAGTGACAGGAACCCCACGGTGAGATAGGCACCGAGAATGAGGCCAAATAAGAAACGCGACGCCGGTAGGTCGTCAGGGCCCCGTCGGTGTAGGGCGATTTCAGCGAATACCTGTGTCAGACGCCACAACGGGACTTAACCTGGCTCATTTGTCCGGATTGATCACAAGTGTAAAAGAAAACCATGGCTGACACAGATCTTTTCATCGACAGCGACGAAGCATTGGCAGATCTAGTCGCCCGGACATCTACCGACACGATCGTTCCACTCGATACGGAATTTGTGCGCGAGCGCACATATTACGCTCAGCTATGCCTGATCCAGATCGCCACCCCCAAGCTGACGGCGTGTATCGATTGTTTGACTGATTCTGATCTGGAACCACTCTTGAACTCCCTGTTGGACTCTCGGAAGACTTGGCTTTTGCACAGTGCACGTCAAGACCTCGAAGTCATATCTCAGCATACCGACCGCCTTCCCGCTCGACTCATTGATTCACAGATAGCCGCTGGTTTACTTGGCTATCCCCCGCAAATCGGTCTGCAGGACCTCCTTAACAACGTTCTGAATGTGAAACTCGACAAGGCGTTCGCTCGCACGAACTGGGCAAAACGTCCGTTACCCGAACCTGCAATCCGCTACGCATTGGACGACGTGCGGTATCTCACCGAGCTGTGGCAAACCTTGGAAAAGGAGCTCGCGAAACACGATCGTCTGGGCTGGCTGGAAGAGGATTGTCAGCTAGCACTCGACGTCCCGCTGTTGACGCCACCAACAACCCTGTGGGCCCGTCTGAGGGGGCTCGGCTCGTTAAGCTCTCACGGCAAGTCTGCGGCACTTTCCTTGGTCGAGTGGCGCGAAAAATGCGCCCAGCAACTCAATCGCCCACGTCGCTGGATCCTAAGCGACGAATTGTTACTCCGTATTGCCAACACCCTTCCAAGCACACAAAGCAATCTAGCGTCGATTCCCGAGATGCCACAACGCTTCGTGGAGCGCTTCGGCGATGAGATACTCGCGAGCACCGCAAATTGCGGAGGATCTGAGAGGCTAAGCTTTGTCGAAGGGCACCTAGACAAACCACGCCCCAACAAGAACGGTCTAAAGCGACTCCAGGATGCCTCGAAGCGGTGTGCCCAGGAACTCGGTATTCAGCCTGAGGTCTTGGCAACACGTCAGGAGCTCGTCGATCTGCTAGTGGGAATGCCATCGGGAAGAACGGCGAAGGGCTGGCGGTGGAACCAGTTGAAACACATAGTCGCCGAGTCTCAACAAAATAGCTAACCGCCCTGTCGGCGAGCTCGCTAGATTGGGCCTGATGTCCGAAGTGTCCCGAGCGCTTCCCTCAGGCGAGCGTAAACGTCCTCGACACAGCCATCGGCGTTGACGACCTGCAGGACCTCTCGCTCGCGATAGTAACCAATCAGCGGTTGTGTCTCTCGCTCGTAGACGTCCAACCGATTCCTTATCGTATCCTCATTATCATCGTCTCGTTGAAGCAACTCGCCGCCTGCGTCGATACACGCGTCCAACTCTTCCTGCGGTGAAAAATAGATGTTCAACAGCTTCCCGGTTTTGGAGCACGTGCGTCTTCCGGTCAGTCGCTTCATCAAAACCTCGAAGTCGACATCCATCAACACCGCAGCGTCCAGGTGCTTACCGAGATCCCTCAAGACGCCAGCTAGGCCCTTCGCTTGTGCGACGTTTCTCGGGAAACCGTCCAAAATATAACCGCTAGCGGCATCGCTATCCTCCAGTCTTTGCTTGATCATACCGAGCACGATGTCGTCCGATACCAGCTCACCTGCATCCATCGCCGCCTTCGCGCTAAGACCTAACTCTGTCCCTTCACTAACGGCTCTGCGCAACAGATCTCCCGTTGACACCTGAGGCAGGACCAGGTCCCGCTCCAAACATTGGGCCTGCGTGCCCTTTCCAGATCCGGGGGCTCCTAGCAGCACTATTTGCATGTCGATACTCCAGGAGCGTTGCCCCCACGAAGCGATAGTTAAAGCTAGCCCGGCATTAGCGCACGGTCAAACTGAGTCATCCGTTTGGTATCCTGCCAGTCTGGTGGAACAGAGACGGTTACCGGGAGGTACAGTGAAACAGAACGGTTTTTATGCGCAGTCAGGCGGCGTAACTGCTGTCATCAATGCCACCGCTTGCGGAGTATTGGAGGCCGCCAGAAAAAGGAAGGACAAGATCGGCAAGGTTTTCGCCGGCCGAAACGGGATTATCGGCGCGCTAACAGAAGACCTCATTGATACGAGCAAGGAGAGTGCTAGGACGATCGCGGCGTTACGTCACACGCCGGGAGGCGCATTCGGGTCTGCGCGCTACAAGCTAAAGGGATTCGATGAGAATCGGGCGGAATACGAACGCCTGATAGAGGTATTCAAAGCTCACAATATTGGCTATTTCTTTTACAACGGCGGCGGTGATTCGATGGATACCGCACACAAGGTCTCGCAGATAGGTAAGAAACTGGGGTTCCCCGTGACCTGTGTAGGCATCCCCAAGACCGTCGACAATGACCTGCCCGTAACCGATAACTGCCCCGGCTTTGGTTCAGTAGCCAAGTACGTTGCGGTCTCTACAAGAGAGGCGGCGCTCGACGTAGCGTCGATGGCAAGGACGTCGACTAAGGTTTTTATCCTTGAAGTCATGGGACGACACGCGGGTTGGATTGCCGCAGCGGGTGGCCTCGCGGGCCAGGACCGCAGCGAAGCCCCTCACATCATCCTTTTCCCAGAGATCGCGTTCGACGAAGCCCGGTTTCTGTTGCGGGTCAAAGAGTGCGTAGACAAGTACGAGTACTGTGTAATCGTTGTTTCCGAGGGTGCTCGACACGCTGACGGCCGCTTTCTGGCCGAGGCCGGAACTCGGGACGCCTTCGGGCACGCGCAGTTGGGAGGAGTCGCCTCTACAGTGGCAACTCTGGTCAGAGATAGGCTCGGACTGAAATACCATTACGCAATCGCTGATTATCTCCAGCGATCAGCGCGCCACATCGCATCGAAGGTTGATGTGGAGCAGTCTTATGCGGTGGGCAAGAAAGCCGTTGAATTCGCCCTCAAAGGACAGAACGCCGTGATGCCGACGATAGTGCGTACGTCGAATACGCCTTACCGCTGGACGATCGGGCAGGTCCCACTCAGCCACGTCGCGAACAAAGAAAAGATGATGCCCCGCAAGTTCATTACTCGAGACGGATTCTCAATAACGAAGTCTTGTCGCCGCTACCTCGAGCCGCTCATACGTGGCGAGGATTATCCTCCGTACCATAAAGGCCTCCCACGCTACGCGAAGCTCCGTAATGTCGCTGCTCCACCACGGCTAGGTGGTAACTTTGTGCTAAGATAGCGCGCCTTCCGCGGGCGCCCATAGGCCGCGAGACTAAAGAAATATCAGGTTCGAATCGAGCGCGATGCACTCTGGAGATGGTACCTAGGTCGCTTTCACGGCCGCGAGTGCACGTTGGACACACTTAAGAAAATTCCCCCGCAGGCACCGTGACGATCGACTACCGATTAATCATCGGCAGCGACGTCGCGGGACGCGGGTAAGTTGGGAGAAAACGGGATGAATGCAGAAATGGCACTGTGGCTCTCGCTGGGAGCGGCCCTATTGGCCGTGGTGTACGGGATGATCTCTGTTACTTGGGTGCTTGCACGTTCCCCAGGCAACGAGCGCATGCAGGAAATCGCTTCAGCCATACAAGAAGGTGCCCAGGCCTACATGAACCGGCAATACCTGACGATCGGTATCGTCGGCGTCGTGCTGTTCGTCGTCCTAGGAATCGCGATCACTTGGAGTTCGGCCGTCGGCTTCGCGATCGGAGCGGTATTCTCCGGCCTCGCCGGTTATATCGGTATGTTTGTCTCTGTGCGGGCCAACGTGCGAACGGCAGAGGCGGCTACCCAAGGTGTCAACCCAGCGTTGCAGATCGCTTTTCGCGGCGGAGCCATCACGGGGCTGCTGGTCGTTGGGCTTGGACTTCTAGGAGTTGCGGGCTATTACGCGATCCTTCAAGCCATGGGCATGGAAGAGGACGCGATCTTACAGGCGCTCGTCGGCCTTGCGTTCGGCGGCTCATTGATTTCGATCTTCGCCCGTCTCGGAGGCGGGATCTTTACGAAGGGAGCTGACGTCGGAGCCGACCTCGTGGGTAAAGTCGAAGCCGGCATCCCGGAAGATGATCCCCGCAACCCAGCCGTTATTGCCGACAACGTCGGAGACAATGTCGGTGACTGCGCGGGCATGGCCGCAGATCTATTCGAGACCTATGCCGTAACGCTAATTGCTACGATGCTGCTTGGCGGGCTGACCGCCGCCTCCATCGGCGAAAACGCGGTGCTATACCCAATGGTGCTGGGCGGCGTCTCCATCGTTGCATCTATTCTCGGAACATTCTTCGTGGGCACAAAGAGCGGCAAGATCATGAGCGCTCTCTACAAGGGAGTGATTGTCTCCGGGATTCTCGCCGCTATCGCTTTCTATCCGATTACAACCGCACTCATGGGCGAGGGCTCCACGAATTTGTACTTCGCAGCCTTGATCGGCCTAGCGTTGACGGCAGCGATGGTTGTGATCACTGAGTACTACACGAGCACAGAATTCGACCCCGTCAAAAAGGTGGCGAGTGCGTCCACCACCGGGCATGCAACCAACATCATCGCCGGACTCGGAGTATCGATGAAGGCCACCGCTTGGCCGGTTATCGCGGTCTGTGCGTCCATCTGGGGCGCCTACGAGCTGGCGGAACTCTATGGCATCGCTATCGCCGCCACAAGCATGCTATCCATGACTGGGATGATCGTCGCACTGGATGCGTTCGGACCGATCACTGACAACGCCGGGGGCATCGCAGAGATGGCGGAACTGCCTTCAGACGTCCGCAATGTCACAGACGCACTTGATGCGGTCGGCAACACCACAAAAGCAGTGACAAAGGGATACGCTATCGGTTCTGCAGGGTTGGCGGCCCTCGTGCTCTTTTCCGACTACACACACAGCCTCGAAGAAGCGGGACTCGGCGTGCTGCGGTTCGATCTGTCAGACCACCGTGTCATTATCGGGCTGTTCATCGGAGGCCTAGTGCCGTTCCTATTCGGCGCGTTGGCAATGGAAGCCGTAGGCCGAGCCGCCAGCTCCGTTGTGGAGGAGGTTCGCAGGCAGTTCAGGGAAATCGCTGGAATCATGGAGGGCACGACCCGACCCGACTACACCAAGGCCGTGGACCTGCTGACGAAAGCTGCAATCAAAGAGATGATCGTTCCATCACTCCTTCCGGTGTTGGTACCGATCTTAGTGGGTCAGCTGCTCGGCCCAGAGGCGCTAGGCGGTTTGCTGCTGGGCACCATCGTGACTGGGATATTTCTGGCTATCTCGATGACAACGGGTGGCGGTGCCTGGGATAACGCGAAGAAGTACATCGAGGACGGCAACCTCGGCGGCAAGGGCTCCGAAGCTCACAAAGCCGCTGTAACCGGCGATACCGTGGGCGATCCATACAAGGACACTGCAGGCCCGGCCATCAATCCGCTTATTAAGATCATCAACATCGTGGCGCTCTTGTCCGTACCGCTCTTGTAAGACGAGTGGTCCGAACGCGACCGGGCAGAGCCCAGATTGGTGTCGGCGATGTAATTAGTAATGGCCCTGCCTGGCCATGCCACGGCAGGGTGCGTCTCCGAAAACCTTAAAAGAGCTGGAGCTTTGTCCCTCCTTCGTTTCAAGATCCCTGGACATACCGGCCTCGGCCCTCAAAATTCATCATAATTCCTAAGACATCGCCTTGTCTGGGTTAGGTAAACTCCGTAACCTTACCTGCTACTTTTCGCAGGCCTAGCGCACATCCAACCGAAATACTCAATGAATCTCGAAGAGGCACAAGCCCGCATGCTTGGGCAACAACTCCGCACTTGGGACGTCTTTGACGATCGGATCCTGGGGGTGATTGGCCGCACTCAGCGGGAGCGCTTCGTACCGGCGCCCTACCATGATCTAGCCTTCGCGGACATGGAAATTCCACTTGCGCACGACCAACGGATTATGTCTCCAAAGGTGGAGGGACGACTCCTTCAGTCCCTAGCCCTGCTACCGGAAGACGCCGTACTGGAAGTGGGCACCGGAAGCGGCTTTCTGACCGCCTGCCTAGCCAAGCTCTCGGATACGGTGCTGAGCATCGACATTTTTCCCGAGTTCACCGCGGAAGCCAAAAAGAAGCTAGATCACGCGGACTTTAGCAATGTTGAACTAAAGACAGAAGACGCGTTCGACATGACTGCGGCGGCGCAATTCGACGCGATAGCAGTTACCGGCTCTTTACCGGCATTCGATGATCACTTCATCCGAATGCTTCGCCCGGGGGGAAGGCTATTTATCATTGTCGGTAGGGCTCCTGTTATGGAAGCGCTTCTAATTACCCTGCACGACGATGGAAATTGGACCCGGGAGAGCCTGTTCGAAACGGTCGTCCCCCCCCTACTAAACGCATCGCAATCCGAGACTTTCGTGCTCTAGATCGTTCATGCCCGATGTCCTCGAACTGACCCCCACTGAGTTCTGCAGGCGTTGGCCGAAAGAAAAACGCGAAGAAATTACGCTCCTGGATGTCCGAGAGCCGGCGGAGATCGAGATAGCTTCCATCCCGGACACCACAATCATACCCATGATGTCGATCCCCAACCGGTTGCAGGAGTTAAACCCTGATGCCACCGTCGTGGTCATGTGTCACAGCGGTGGCCGTAGCCGACGCGTCGCGGAGTTCCTGTTAGCCTCGGGCTTCAAACACGTTTTCAATCTCTCAGGGGGAATTGATGCATGGTCGCAGCAAATCGATCCCTCCGTTCCCCGATACTAAAACCAGCCCCTCACTTAACAACTCAATGGTAGAACCACTATGAGTCGCTACACAGATCGCATATTAATCGTAGTTTCATTGTTCATCTGCGCTGCTTCGCCAGTAGCGGCGGAAGATCTCATGGAAATCTATGAACGCGCCGTTCAGTACGATCCGGTTCTTCGCCAGGCCGAAGCAATTTACCTAGCCAGGCTGGAAGCTAGGCCACAGGCTCGGAGCGCCCTACTACCGTCATTATGGTTATCAGCCGGTTCGTCCACCTCGCACTCTGAGGATCCTAACCGTCCGATTAGTTTCGCAACCGGACAGCCGGACCCAGACATCATAAGCCGGGAACAGGATCAGAGCGGATCCAGCTTCAACGTGAGCTTAAATCAGACTGTGTTCGACTGGGGACAATTTCTTGCGCTCAAACAGGCGGACAGGTTCCTCACACAGACCGAGATTAACTATCAAATCGCGCAACAGGACCTACTCGTCCGCGTCGCAACCACCTACTTCATGGTCCTTGCGGCCGAGGACACACTAGCCTCGGAGGTGTCGGCGCGGGAAGCTATCGGCCGGCAATTGGATCAGGCGGAACGGCGTTTCGAAGTTGGGCTTATCGCTATAACTGACGTACAGGAAGCCCAGGCAGGCTACGACCTAGCCATCGCAGCTGAGATCCTTGCGCAACAAAACCTCGCTACCACGCAGGAATTCCTGCGTGAAATCATCGGTGAGTCAGTCGTAGATCTCGCCGGTCCCGCCGTTGAGATTCCGCTGCTCCGGCCCGATCCTGCCAACGCGGAGGAATGGGTGCAAACGGCACTGGATCAGAGCCTGCCATTGATCTCCAGCAGGATCGAATCAGACATAGCGCTCGACGAGATCTCCATTCAGCGCAGCGTTCGACTCCCGAGACTGAGCTTCTCTGGCAGCGTCGGCGAGTCGGGCAGTGCTACCACGCGGATTAATAATCTAATCAACAACGCGCCGTGTCTTCAGTCTCCGAGCGCCTGCCCGCCCTTGCGAGCAGACTCGCAAAGCGACTCTCAAAGATACTCTTTCTCACTTAATTTCAGCATCCCGCTGTTCGCTGGCGGCTACAACTCATCAAGAATTCAACAATCCGTTTACGAACACCGCGCCTCTCTAGAAGGGCTGGAAGCCGTCGCCCGCGCTACCGAACGCGAGACGCGAGACGCCTATCTGAGTGTGATCTCCGAGATCTCCCGAGTCATGGCGCTTCGCCAGGCGGTCGAGTCTTCAGAGACTGCTTTGCGGGCCACAGAAGCTGGATTCGAAGTAGGCACACGAACGACGGTCGACGTGCTTATCTCTCAGAATCTTCTGAGTGCGGCGGAGACGACCTACGCGCGGAGCCGATACGACTACATTCTGAATGTACTGCGACTTAAACTCGCAGCGGGAAGCTTGAACGTCACCGATTTCGAGGAGGTAAACAGCTGGCTTGAAGAGAGTTGAACCGAAGTTCAGCCGCTCCGAATTACTTTGATGACAGCGCTCGTAGAACGGCCCTCTTTATGACTGAGCACCCGGACTTCCCCGCCGTTTTGAATGACGGCCTTCCCACCGGCGATTTCATCGCTCTTGTAGTCTCCGCCTTTCACCAAAACATCCGGCAGCAAACTGGAGATGAGGTGTTCAGGCGTATCCTCAGAGAACGGCACAACCCAGTCGACAGCCGCTAGACCCGAGAGTACAGCCATTCTGTCTGCCAAAGGGTTAATGGGTCGCGAATCACCTTTCAATCGTGACACCGAATCGTCGTCGTTCACCGCCACTATGAGACGGTCACCGAGCGTCTTCGCCTCTTCCAAGTAACTCACGTGGCCCGAGTGAAGAATGTCGAAACATCCGTTCGTCATGACGAGGCGTTCACCACGGGATCGTGATTCATTGATCAGCTCCTCCAATTCGTGTGCGCTTACGAGACCACGGCCACCAGCTCCTTTACGGTGAAGCGAAATGCGCAGCTCGGACGTGCTTACGCTAGCAACTCCGATCTTGCGTACCACGAGCCCAGCACCCAGGTTCGCGAGCGCCGCCGCATCCTCCAGCTCAAGTCCACAACCGATCCCTGCAGCCATCAAACCGATGACGGTATCCCCGGCACCAGTCACATCGAAGACTTCTCGCGCCTCTGCCGGGAGGGACAGCGCTTGCTCGCTCCGTCGAAACAGTGTCAACCCACGTTCGCCCCGCGTGACGAGCAACGCTTCGAGATCTAACTGCGTTCGCAACGCCTCGCCACGGGAAAGGAACTCGTCCTCCGAACCCCAGCCCCCGACCACAGCGGCAAATTCAACTTGGTTCGGCGTTAAGACCGTCGCGCCAGCGTAGCGGCCAAACTCCACGCCCTTGGGATCAACCAGAACAGGGATCCCCGCTTCGCGCGCCGCTGAAATCAGTTCCTCTACCTGGCTAAGAGATCCTTTACCGTAATCGGAGAGCACAATGACATCGATATCTTCCAGCAGCCCCAAGACGTGCTTGCTAAACGCCTCGCCATACCCGACGAAACTCCCCTCCGAATCCAACCGTATAAGTTGTTGATTTCGAGATAAAACGCGGAGCTTATGGGTCGTCGGGGTATCGCCCGACTCTAAAAAATGGCAATCAACACGGTCAGCGGCCAGGAGCTCCGCAAGTCTCTTCCCGGGATCATCCACACCTATGATGGCAGCCAGATGCGCCTGGGCACCGAGCGCCACTATGTTGCAAGCAACGTTAGCCGCGCCACCGGGCCTGCATTCTGTATCGCGAGCCCTGACCACAGGCACCGGTGCCTCGGGTGATATTCGCCGCGTGTCTCCGAACCAATACTCGTCCAGCATTGCGTCGCCCGCAACGAGCACCCGTAGGGTCGAGAAATCGGGAATATTCAATGTCACGGAGTCGCAGGATCTCGTAGAAGTAACCGGATCATTCTACGTTTTCCGCCCGGTTTGTCCTACAACCGGTTCACCTTAAAAAAAGGCCCGCCCCCAATCATCAAAGATTTAGAGGGCGGACCAACGGCGGACCAGCAAAACCTAGAACCCAGATGCCGACGCACTCAGTGTGCCGACATTAACCGCATTTGGAGTACCCACAGTTCAAACAAGTCAGGCAACCGTCCAACATCACGCTTGCCGCTGTATTGCACTTGCCACAAAGTTGTGCCCCCTCCGGAAACCTGTCGCTTGCAAAAGCATCCTTCTGACCACCCCGCGCCTCAAAATCGGCACGTTTCCCCTCAATCAACTGCTTCTGCTCCTCGGTGGGCTCCAGTGGCTTTAGAAGACCGATCTCTATGAGATGGCGCTCCACGATGTGCCCAAGCTCCGCGATGATGGACGGCATAAACTTTCCGCCTGGCTGCCAATAGCCACCTCTCGGGTCGAATACGGCCTTGAGCTCGTCAACCAGAAAAGTGCAATCTCCACCTTTGCGGAACACAGCAGACATAATTCGGGTCAGGGCTACTATCCATTGATAGTGATCCAAATTTTTCGAGTTAATGAATATCTCGAACGGTCGACGTTTCTCGTGCTCTGTGCCTTCATTGAGAACGATATCGTTGATCGTCACATACATCGCATGGTCCGAGACGGGCGTCTTAACTTTGTACGTTGAGCCGATGAGCATTTCCGGACGCTCGAGCTTTTCGTGCATCCGGATAACTTTGGCTTCTTCCAACTTCTCCGCCGGTTTCGGGGTAGGCACCTGTTCTTCTGTCGGCCCATCCTGGCTGACGCTGTAGTCCACTATCCTGCTTTCCACCTTGATTCGTGACACCGCTAATCGTCCTGTCGTTTAGCCGCCCGGCGAGCCGGGAGTCTCAACTGCCGAGCAGCGTTTCGAACGAGCCTCAACCATCGGGAACTATTGGACTCGGTTCGCCAGAAGACTGGCTTACCCTTGTGGGCGTCTTTGTAAGATCTGTGTTTGACATCTTCCATGAGCTCAAAGTTTCCCGTAATAACCTTCTTTTAGCGCATCAAAAAGATTCGCCGCAGTGTGCGCCTCTCCGTCATACGTAATCTCATCGTCCCCTTTTGCCGTCACGACGCTCCCATCCTCAAGCGTGAACTGATAGGTCGTGTTCTTCAGATCCTTTTCCTTCACCAGAACACCCTGGAAAGCCTCTGGGTTGAAACGGAATGTGGTACATCCCTTCAGCCCCTTCTCATAGGAGTAAAGGTAGATATCCTTAAAATCCCCATAGGGATAGTTCGTTGGTACGTTCGCCGTCTTTGAGATTGAAGAGTCCACCCAGACCTGAGCCGCTGCCTGTATGTCCACATGCTCCGTAGGCTTAATGTCCTCAGAGCTAACGAAATAATCGGGCATCGCCTCTGCGGGATCCTCCGAATCCGGGCTGGCGTTAGCGTTAACCAGCTCCCTATACGCCAAGAGCTCGAACGAGAAGACGTCGATTTTTTCCTTCGTCTTCTTACCCTCCGTAATCACGTTTCGGAAGTAGTGATGAGCAAACGAGGGTTCTATGCCATTGCTAGCATTATTCGCCAGAGAGAGGGAAATGGTGCCCGTGGGCGCGATAGAGCTGTGATGCGTAAATCGAGCACCCTCCTGTTCAATTTTTTCAATGAGCTCGGGAGCCACCTCGGCTATCTTGTTCATATAGCGGCTATAACGCGCATGCAATATCCGCCCTGGGATGGCATCACCCACATTCCAGCCATCTGCCTTCATAGCTGGTCGCTTGCGAAGCATGTCTTCGGTGACCTCGAACTCTTCAAAGAGAATGGGCGCAGGACCTTTTTCTCTAGCAAGTTCCAATCCCATCTCCCACCCTGCCAAGGCCAGCTCCCGAGAAACGTCTTCTGTAAACCCAACCGACTCCGGCGAGCCGTAACGGATTCCCAGCAATGTCAGTGTCGACCCGAGGCCCAGAAATCCCATACCGTGCCGGCGTTTTCGAAGAATCTCCTCGCGTTGAGCGCCTAACGGCAGTCCATTGATCTCGACGACGTTATCCAGCATTCGAGTAAAAACTCGGACAACCTCCCGGTACTCTTCCCAGTCGAAGCGCGCCTCTTCCGTGAACGGATCCACGACAAACTTAGTCAGATTGACCGAGCCCAACAAACACGCCCCATAGCCCGGTAGCGGTTGCTCGCCGCAGGGATTGGTTGCCCTGATGTTCTCGCACCACCAGTTGTTGTTGAACTCATTGACCCTGTCGATCAGCACGAAACCTGGTTCTGCAAAATCGTAGGTGGAGGACATGATGACGTCCCACATACGCCGCGCCGGGAGCGTTTTATAGATTCGACATGCGACCAAGCCGCCGTCCTTCCGAACGTACCCGTCATGTACTGGCCACTCTCGCCAAACCACCTGCGTCCCGTCATCCAGATCGATTCCGTCCTCTTCAGCCTCCTTTGCAGTGACTGGGAAGGCCAGCGACCAAGACCGGTCTTCCTTAACAGCCTGCATGAACTCATCTGTGATCAAGAGGGAAAGATTGAACTGTCTGAGACGACCGTCTTCTCGTTTGGCACGAATGAACTCCATCGCATCCGGGTGACCCACGTCGAATGTGCCCATCTGGGCTCCCCGACGGCCACCGGCGGAAGACACCGTGAAACACATCTTGTCGTAGATATCCATGAAGGAGAGAGGACCAGACGTATGCGCGCCTGCACCCGATACGTAGGCTCCTCGAGGCCTTAGAGTCGAGAACTCGTAACCGATCCCGCAACCTGCTTTAAGTGTCAGCCCGGCTTCATGAACCTTGTCCAGGATGTGATGCATGGAATCTTCGATGGTCCCGGATACGGTGCAATTAATCGTCGAGGTGGCCGGCTTGTGGGCCTCCGCGCCGGCGTTGGAAATAATGCGTCCCGCAGGAATTGCGCCCCGTTGCAATGCCCAGACAAATCGCTCATACCAATAGTCGCGCCGAGCGTCGTCCTCAACATCCGCTAACGCGCAAGCCACCCGCTCGTACGTCCCCTGGATGTCCTTGTCCACCGGGTCACCGGTTTTAGTCTGCAGCCGGTATTTCGTATCCCAGATGCTGAGGGAGGCCTCCTGTAGAGGAAGGTCCGCAACCTTCGTAGTATTGAGCTCTAGCGCCGACTTCATGTTTGTGCGTAGACCTCCCCCTTAAGTACTCAGATCCTCAGTTTTTCGCGCGAAAACCATCCCCATGGGCCAGCCTCTAAGCTGCCCGTTTCAGCTTTTTCCGCGAAAACTCGTGACACAAGATGTTGTGCCACTGGCGACGTAGATTAGGCCTACCCAGGGCTGGTGTCAAGAGGTTACGTGAAACTCATGAAGGATTATATTTTAATATAAAACAATTACTTAAGTTTAATACCTCATTTTTTTCGAAAATATTTATAGAGATCAAGGCGAGCTTTCTCAACAACCCGCAAGACACAATATGTTGTGTCTGAGTATCCCCACCTCACCCCCGCAAAAAGAACAGGATACTCACAGGTTTAGCCACAGAATCACCGCTGCAGAGCCCTGCATCAGCCTCTTGAAAACCACAAACTGGACCCCATTCCCCTGCCCAATACGAGACCTCTTTTCGGGATCATCAACGAATTTTTTGATAGAAAATGTGAGCCTTTAACGGCCTCTTGGAGATTGCGGCCCCCAAGCAGCGAGTAGGGGAACCCAAGCGAATCGCAGCAGTCAAATCCAGCTGATAGCTCCGTAGAGTTGTAAACTTATAGGAGACGCGTAGGCCTTCTGCGGTCTTACCCGCCGGCCGGGCATTTTTTAACTAAAGGCGCGGCCAGAATCATCGGAGCCGAGTGTCAGAACTAACCGCTAAACCTAGAGGGTAAAGAGGGATTGAGCATATGAACGGAACTGTAATTCTCGGAAGTCGCTGGGCTGACAAATGGCTTCCTGGTTTAGCTCTTGGTCTCTGCCTGACCTTGGCCACGGCCTATGGACAAACGCTTCCCCAACAGGTGGGAGATCAGGAGATACCCAGTCTCGCACCCATCATCGAACAAGTCGCTCCCGCCGTGGTCAACATTTCCGTTCAGGGCAGTGTGGCAACCAACAATTCTCCGTCCCAGGATCCGTTTTTCAGACGGTTCTCCCCACCGAATGGGAGAAGGGAGGTTCAGAGCGCGGGCTCCGGGGTGATCATCGATGCCGAGAACGGCTACATACTCACCAATCATCACGTCATCGATAACGCCGATGAGATTACCGTTTCGTTAATTGACGATCGCACGCTTGACGCGACCGTCGTCGGTTCAGACGCTGGTTCTGATATCGCCGTACTGCAAGTAGATCCGGACGACCTCTTGGAAATGCCGTTCGGAGACTCTGAGGGGCTTCGTGTCGGAGACTTCGTGCTTGCGATCGGTAACCCGTTTCGACTCCGTCACACCGTTACGTCTGGGATAGTCAGTGGTCTCAGCCGAACTGGGATCAATCCGCAAGGCTATGAGGACTTCATCCAGACCGATGCCTCTATCAACCCCGGCAACTCCGGGGGCGCCCTGATAAATCTCAGGGGTGAGCTGATCGGCATTAACACAGCCATCTTCTCCCGCAACGGTGGAAACATCGGGATTGGGTTCGCAATCCCGGTGAATATGGCGCGCAGTGTCATGGATCAGATCATTGCTTATGGTGGGGTACGTCGCGGCCTACTCGGTGTGAGCATCGCGACGTTGACACCTGATATTGCAGAAAGCTATGACCTCGATGACACCTCCGGCGCATTGGTGACCGTCGTTGGTTCGGGTTCGGCAGCGGAAACCGCCGGGCTTCAGATCGGCGATGTCATCGTCAGCGTGAATGGTGAACCGATCGAAAACCCCAGTGGGCTTAGAAACTCCATCGGTCTAATGCGACCGGGAGACGAGGTGTCGGTAGGCTACATCCGTGAAGGTCGCGAAGTTTCGGTGACCACGACGCTCGGAGAGCTCGTGGTTCCAGGCGGTGAACCCGAGCAGCTCGCCGAGGTCGACCCGGTGTTCGAAGGCGCAGAGTTCGAGACCAATAACGCCTCCCGGCCCAGTTTCAATGGTGTCGCGGGCGTGTTGGCGACAGCGGTGGAACCCGGAAGCACCGCTTATCTGAGAGGGCTACGCACAGCGGATGTGATTACCCATGTCAACCGAGAGAGAGTTCTGTCCGTCGACGCGATGCGAGAAATTATCGATAACGCTGGTTCCGTCCTTCTTCAAGTCTCTCGAGAGAATCGCGGCGTACTGTTACCCATGCGCTAAGCGTCCTGACGTGCGCCTCACAGAGGGGAGGCTATGAGCAGCTTGGGCCGCGATGGAGCATTGTTCGGGGGGCTCTCCGTCGACAACCACCCGCTCATCGACGGTTACCAGTGCACACTCCAAAAATGGGCTCGAGGCACTAGGAATTAACGCGACGTCCATGGCAGGGATTCTCCCGCAGTACTAAGGCGATCAGGCTCGGCACCAGCAACTGTTCTCCCGGTGCCATCAGCAGTCTAGGGGTTAAACGCTTCCCCAAGCCACTCTTCTAGACGGGCATGACGCTCGCTGAGGCTCAAGTCCTCTAGGGCCTCCATCTCCCCATAGAACTCCTCTAGGCCCTGGCCTTCCAGAAGCCACCGCAGCCCGGGCAGCCAACGCCTATAGGTCGCAACAGAAACCAGATGAGCGTTATTGAGGGGTCGATCAAACCACGCGTCGTAGTCGGTGACCCCACCCCAAGTCTGTCTAAGCGCTTCGTACTCTGTTCGCATGACGTCGAAGGAGGCCTGCTTGGCCACTCTCTTGGACTCTTCGGAGTCGCCGCGGTCGAACACTTCGCGCAGCCGTTCTTGCTGATCGGTTACGAGCTTGCTGAAATCCGTGCGTCTGCGCATACGCGCTCGGTATTCTGCGATAGCATCCTGATCACCCGCACGCATCAACCAGAGTTCCGTTCCATACTCCTCGACGGCTGTCGCAAACGCTTCGTTCAGCTCGCTATCGTCTTGGAGGTAGAAACGTTGATGGGCAAGTTCATGTATGAGGAGGGCGACGATAGATAACCCTCCACTTTCGATCATGGTGTTTAGAACCGGATCCGCAAAGTAACCCAGGGTGGAGTACGCAGTCGTGCCCCCCACGGTAGTGTCGAAGCCCTCCGCATCGAGGTGAGCCGAAAAACCACGCGCAGCCTCCTCGTCGAAGTATCCACGGTAGCTCACACATCCCGCAAAAGGGAAACACCAACTAATCGGCTCGACGGAAAATTCCTCTGCGGCGACGACGTTCCACACGACGTAGGCCCGACCGAGGTCAACGTAGCTACGGTAGCTCCCGTTATCGGGGAGGCCTAGCTCCGTTGTTGCAAAATGCCGGATCTCTAGGACCTGTCGTAGTGATTCTCGGGTCCGTGGGCTCGTCTCCGCCCTCTCGAGGACTTCCTCTATGGGCATACGTTTTCGGAGAAGGTCCAACTGCCCTCCGACAGCCTGCCAGTAGTAGGACAGCGAACATCCGGAGAGCACACTGCTGATGCACAATGTCGCGATGAGGACCCGGAGTGTGCTCATCCAAGGAACCTTAGCACGCGAAGGGGCTACGGTATCATGCGCGCATGAAAGTCTTCGAAGTCGGTGGTGCGGTACGCGACAAGCTACTGGAGTGTCCGGTACGCGAGCGCGATTGGGTGGTCGTCGGCAGTAGTGGTGAAGAACTGCTGCGAGCCGGTTACAAACCCGTCGGTAAGGACTTTCCGGTTTTCTTGCATCCTGAAACTGGAGAGGAGTACGCCCTCGCACGAACCGAACGCAAGGTCGGCCCCGGGTATCACGGATTCGATTTTAATACGTCTGCGGAAGTAACCCTTGAAGAGGACCTGCTTAGACGAGACCTCACCATCAACGCGATGGCCTTAGATTCCGATGGCACACTGATCGACCCCCACGGCGGACTGAGAGATCTGAAAGACCGATTACTGCGCCACGTCTCGGATGCCTTCGGCGAAGATCCGCTGCGCATCTTGAGAGTCGCTCGGTTCGCCGCGCGATTTCAGGAATTTGATTTCAAGGTTGCGCCACAGACCATGGAACTGATGCACGGGATGGTAACTTCCGGCGAGGCGAACGAGCTGAAGCCGGACCGTGTGTGGCAGGAAACTGGAAAAGCGCTGGCTGAGCGCAATCCCGAGGTCTACTTCGAGGTATTACGCGGCTGCGGCGCACTCAAGGTTGTATTCCCCGAAATCGATGCGCTTTTCGGCGTACCCCAACCTGCCAAGTGGCATCCGGAAATTGACACCGGTGTCCATACGTTGATGGCGCTTCAGATCGCCGCACGTCTTACCGAAAGCGTGGCAGTCCGATTCGCCGTGCTGACGCACGACCTGGGAAAGGCCGAGACACCCAAGGAAATCTTGCCCAAGCACCGAGGTCACGAGGAACGCTCGGTGAAGATTCTCGCCAGCTTCTGCAGCCGGTTACCCGTACCCCGACGGTATCGGGAACTAGCAGTTTCTGTCGCACGGCACCACGGCAGCGTGCATCGAACACACGAGCTTAGGCCGAGCACGGTGGGACGCCTAATAGAGGCCGTTGACGCCGTGAGACGCCCGGAGCGATTCGAAGAGTTCCTCCTTGCCTGCGAGGCCGACGCTCGCGGCCGGGCTGGCCTTGAGAATCAACCTTACCCCCAGGCGAACTCACTGCGGGCGGCACTGAATGCCGCTCGCAACGTCCAAATCGAAGATCTGCAAGGAACGGCTAAGGGCGCCGAACTGGGGGAACAACTCAGAGAGCGCCGTATCCAGGCGATTCGGGAAGTGCTGCTCGAGATCAGCGCAGATCGGCGCCCGTAGACTCTCGATCGTTCAAGGCCTGAGAATCCCCTGAATCGCGCCCCGATTAACGACCTGCGAGAAACCGTTATGTGAATCAGAGCCGATTTCGGAAATCTCGCCCCGGGGGTGGGCCGAGCGGCAAGTCCCGACTAAGCAACAGCAGCTTGAAGCGTTCCCCCATCTCGCCCGGCAATATGAGCGTTTTAAGAGCCTGCGCGGCCTGCAGTGGCGTACTGTCGTCTGGTTCTCCCAGTCTCTCGGCCGCACCGCCTTCGATGAGGAATTGCCCCTGAGTCGTGAAACCGGAAACGGCCAATCCGACACTCTCTGCAGCTCGTGCACAGGCGCTGAAGTCGACCCACGCGCTAATGTCCTGCAGTCCGGGCCATAGAAATGGATTAGCGTGTGCACGATGCCGATAGTGGCAAATCAGCGTTCCGCTATCTCGCTGCGGATGATAATACTCTCGCTCCGCCAATCCGTAGTCGATCGCTAAGATCGCTCCCTTGTCGAGCGCGGATGCGGCACTGGCCATCCACGCGGGTCCTGCCGGGCAGATCTCCGAACGAAAACCATCGGGAAGAACCCGGCCAAGACGAGCCTCGAGCGCCGCTATTCGATCGGTTAGGCCGGGCTCGGGCTCACCCTCGACCCACTCAAAGCTCTCCCCCACCAAACCCACGCCGAGTGGCCTAGTCTCTCCTTCCCTTTTCACGAAGCAAGTCACGGGAAACGCGTCCAAGACCTCGTTGGCCAGAATCACCCCTTGGACCGGATCGGCGGGCAGCTTCTCGAGCCACGTTGCATCCATATGAGCGGAGGCGAGACGCTCCTGCTGCCGAGCCCTAAGCTCGGCGCTCGGCTCGAGTATCAAATAACGCACATCGATGGATCGGGAACGTAACGCATTGATCATGTCTTGCGCGAACCGACCGGTTCCTGCACCGATTTCCAGAATCACCGGATCGTGTAATTGGACGAGTACTCCGGAGACCTCCTTAGCGATACTTTTGGCGAAGAGACTCGATAACTCCGGCGCAGTAACAAAATCACCACCAAAGCCGAACTTACGACTGCCATTGTGGTAGTAACCGAGCTCCGGCTCATAAAGAGCGAATTGCATGTAACGCTCAAAACCCATCCAACCATCGCTGGCATGCAGCTCCGCACGAATTCGCTCGCCCAGGCGATTGGAAACGTCGAGTCCATGCTCATCGGGTTTTGGAAAGGGTTCAGACACTCTCGTCATAGGGGATCCGCCGCCTGGCGTTATGTGCGAGCTAGTGTAACCTTACGACCCCTTGTTACCGCCCGGGAGCCCACCGTGGTTGAGTCAAAGAACGGGAACCTGCTCATAGGCCGCTGGGCGCTCATTACCGGTGCGGGGAAAAGAATCGGTGCCGCCATCGCGAGTCGTCTTCATGAGGCGGGCGCGAACGTCGCCATTCATTACTTGGCAAGTGCCGAGGCCGCCGATGCGTTGGCCACCCGACTGAACGCCGAGCGCCCTGACTCCGCAATTACGGTGCATGGCGATCTGAGAGGAATCTCGAACCTCGAGCACATGATTCGTGAAGTCCTCGACCAGACGGGTCGGCTCGACGCACTGATCAACAACGCCTCGACTTTCTATCCGACCCCTCTAGGCGCAATTACAGAAGAGCAATGGGAAGATCTTGTTGGCAGCAATCTTAAGGCGCCACTCTTTCTTTGCCAGGCCGCACTGCCTCACTTGCGCGAAACCAGGGGGGTCATCGTCAATATAGTCGACGTCCACGGGCAACGGCCGTTAAAAAACCACCCGCTCTACGGTGCCGCTAAGGCCGGGCTGGGTATGCTCACTCGTTCCCTCGCGAAGGATCTCGGCCCGGAGATCAGAGTCAACGGGGTATCACCTGGCGCGATTCTCTGGCCGGAAGCTGGGATGCAGGAACGGATCCAGGAAAACATCATCCAGCAGATTCCACTGAAGCGCACCGGGGAGCCGGACGACATCGCTGCCGCCGTACTCTTCCTGGTCCGCGATGCACCCTATGTCACCGGACAGATTCTGGCCGTCGATGGCGGTCGAAGCGTCGGCTGGTAACGAGATCACCCGCCTTCACGGCCGAAATCCACCTGATATAAGCAACTCCTGAGGCTCCATCGACGGGCTTTTAGCCGCCACTGCAGCCCACTCGACACAAATGGGCCGTCCAGTCACCGGATGCACCAATTCCGGAGCCAGATCCTTCAGGGGCCGCAGGACGAACGCGTAGCGCAACACATCACTGCGAGGCAATCTGAGCTCCGGATCCACGACCGACCCGTAAAGCAGAAGGTCGAGATCGAGTGTTCTGGAACCTGTCGCGCCCGCGTCCTCAGAGTGGGCGTCACGCCGTCGACCGCAAACCTTTTCAACCTCAGAGAAGAACTGCCCCAGCTCCGAAGGGGTCGCCGAACACCGCAGCTGAATGATCATGTTCAGGAATTCATCACCCTTAAAGCCCACCGCAGCGTTGCGGTATACCGGCGAGATTCCGATCAGTGTAAAGCGTCCCCGGATAGCATCGACCGCCGCGTTTAGGTGGGACTCCGGATCAATGTTACTGCCGAGCCCGACGAAGACTTCAGTCGACATAGTCCTCAGACGTGCGCTCTATAGTGATGCCAACGTCCTGAGCCCCGCGAATCGCTCCGGGCTTGGCAATGGACACTTTGACCCATGGCACGGTGAACTCCGTAACAACAATACGAGCAACCGACTCTGCCAAAGTCTCCACCAGCCGATATTCCGAGGCGCCAACAAATCCTAACAATCTTTTCGCGACAGCCCGATAGTCGAGACTGCCGTCCAGCGAATCGGTAGCGGCTGCTACTCGCGCGTCAGCTCCCATCTCCAAGTCGATACGAACGGTCTGTTTGACACGTCGTTCCCAGTCCCAGATACCGATGATTGCGTCTACTTCTAACCGACGTAGAAAGATCGTGTCCATCCAGACTCCCTCAGTGCACCGGTGCCAGCTCACTGAGTGGCCAGCGTGGCTTTGCTATGATCGCCGGCGATGAGAGCGCCTCTCCCCGGCGCCACCACCCTGCAAACGCGATCATCACCCCGTTGTCCGTACAAAGCTCCACGCTCGGGTAATACACGCGGACGCCACTATCAGCGCAGGTCGCTTTCAGTTGTGTGCGCAACTGTCGGTTTGCACCGACTCCGCCCGCCACAACCAAGCGTCCGAGCCCCGTCACCTCGAGGGCCCGAATGCACTTCTCGACCAGAGAATCAACGGCCGCCGCCTGGAAGGACGCTGCGACATCTCTACGAACAGCGTCAGTGAGCCTGCCATCAGAAGACTGCACCTCCTCCAGCACGAGTCTGACCGCTGTTTTCAGACCACTAAAGCTGAAGTCGAGCCCTTTATGTCTCATCGGCCGCGGGAAGTCGAAAGCGTTCGGATCGCCCTCCTGGGCCAACGCCGCGAGCGCCGGGCCACCAGGGTACGGCAACGACAATAGACGGGCGACTTTGTCGAACGCCTCGCCAGCCGCATCATCCAACGTCTCGCCGATGATCCGGTACTCGCCCACCCCCCTGGCTTCCACGAGCAACGTATGCCCTCCTGACACCAAGAGGGCCAGGAACGGCAGCTCCGGTGGATCATCCACTAGCATGGGCGACAAGAGGTGCGCCTCCATGTGATGGACTGGAATTACAGGAATCCCCAAACCAAGCGCAAGGCCACTCGCCAGCGATCCGCCGACCATGAGCGCTCCCACGAGGCCCGGCCCGGCGGTGTATGCAATCGCATCGAGGTCCGCCAGCTCAAGGTCGGCGCTGGCAAGCACATCACGCACCATGGGAGTGAGCTTTGCAATGTGGTCTCGGGAAGCGAGCTCAGGCACGATCCCGCCGAACCGGTCGTGGAGCGCCACCTGGCTAAAAAGTGCCTCGGCGAGCACACCGGCACCCGGCTCGTAAACGGCCACACCCGTCTCGTCGCAACTGGTCTCGATGCCCAGGATTTTCAAGGTAAGGCCTTCCAAGGATTCTTTACAGAGCGCCATCCTAAGGGATATCATCCGCCGATTCAGCGCCGGCTTCTGCCGGCCTATTTATTAATGGCGTCCCAGCTGGCTGTCCGTTGGGCTTACGAGAGAACTTGATGCCGGGTGTAAGGATCAGAGAAAGCGAACACTTCGACGCAGCGCTGCGGCGGTTCAAACGCGCCTGCGAGAAAGCCGGGGTGCTCTCCGAGCTGCGCCGGCGCGAGTACTACGAGAAACCAACTCAGGAACGCAAGCGAAAGAAAGCCGCGGCCGTGAAACGCCACATGAAACGTCAGGCGAGAACGGTGTCCCGGCGCCGACGTTTGTACTGACCGGGTCACTCCCCCGCAGACCGGGCCAAGGTTGCATGCCCGCAGACCCCAATATCCCACTCAAAGAACGTCTCCAGGATGACGTCAAGAAGGCGTTGCGCGCGGGCGATAAACTTCGCCTCTCGGTGCTACGAATGGCGATGGCCGCTATCCAGCAGCGCGAGGTGGACTCCAGAGAGAGTCTGGACGAGGGTGGTGTCCAGGCGGTCCTCGAGAAAATGGTCAAGCAACGGTACGAAGCCGCTGAACAGTTTCGGGCAGGGGGCAGAGACGACCTTTTCGACAAAGAAACCGCTGAGATCGCGGTTCTGAAAACCTACCTACCAGAACCAATGAGCGAAGAAGAGACTGTCACGCTGGTCGAAGAGGTGATCGCAACGCTTGGCGCCTCCTCGCCCAAGGACATGGGCCGTGTGATGGGGGAAATCAAGCAACGTGGTGCTGGCCGGGTAAACCTTGGGAATGTGAGCGCCTTGGTACGCTCCAGGCTCCAGCCACCCAGAGACGATTAATCCCGAACCTGGAGCCTGCTTGCGGGTCACGGGTTATGCTACGGGACTGCATGAGCGGACGAATTCCTCAATCTTTCATTGACGAGTTGATCGCACGCGCCGACGTCGTCGAAATCATCGGCAACCGCATCGCGCTAAAGATGGCGGGCCGGGAATACAAGGCCGTGTGCCCGTTTCACGACGAGAAAACCCCCTCCTTCACAGTGAGCCCACAGAAGGGTTTCTATCACTGCTTTGGCTGCGGGGCACACGGAACCGCCATCGGTTTCCTAATGAACTATGAAAACCTCGGTTTCATCGATGCGGTCGAAACCCTCGCCGAGATGCTGGGTATGGAGGTGCCGAGCAGCGGACCGGAACGGGATGTCGGACGCGAGGCGGCACTCTACGCCTTACTAGCTGAAGCGGATCAGCTCTACAGGGGCGCTCTGCGGGAGAATGAGGCGGCTGTCACGTACCTAAAGAACCGGGGCATCGACGGAGCCACAGCGGGCCATTTTGGGATGGGGTACGCTCCGGACGCTTGGGACACCGTGCTAAAGCGCCTGGGCGGAAACGAAACCCGGGTGAAGGACCTTCTCGAAGCGGGGCTCATCGTTAAGAACGAGCAGGGGCGCCAATACGACCGGTTTCGAGGTCGGATCATGTTTCCGATAAGAGACCCGAGAGGGCGGGTCATCGGTTTCGGGGGCCGAGCGCTCGACAGCGGTGAACCCAAATATCTTAATTCGCCGGAGACTCCGGTATTCCACAAAGGTCAAGCACTCTATGGCCTTTACGAGGCTAGGCAGTTCGGGACCAAAGAAGGTCGTCCTGGGGCCATCCTCGTGGTCGAAGGCTACCTCGATGTGGCAAGCCTGGCTCAACATGGCATTGGGCCGGCCGTGGCGACCCTGGGTACGGCAACCACAACCGACCACGTGCGTCGGCTAACTCGCATGGCAGAGAGCGTGATTTTTTGTTTCGACGGAGACCGGGCGGGCAGGGCGGCCGCTTGGAAGGCGTTGGAGACTGTGCTTCCCCACGCAGGTGACCAGGTAGAACTCAAATTCCTCCTCCTGCCCGATGGGGAAGACCCGGACTCACTGGTGCGGGATCGCGGAGCGGAAGCCTTCCGTGATCTGATGGATAAGGCGCAACCACTGTCCGAGTTCCTGCTCGGAGAGCTTACGAGACGCGTAGACTTGTCCAGCGCCGATGGTCGATCCCAGCTCGCCGCGCTGACCCGGCCATTGCTCGAGCGACTGCCTGAGGGCGTCTATCGAGCGTTATTGCTCACCCAACTGGCAGACCGAATTGGCCTCGCACCACAGCATCTCGAGACCCTCCTTGAGCCCACGGAAGCCGCTCGGGCGCCACGCGGCAAAACCCCGAGTTACCCCTCAGATCCCGGTTCGGAAAGGCGCAGCCCCCTCATTCGAAAGGCAATCGAGTTGCTCCTGCACCATCCCGCCTCTGGGACGAACCTTGAGGTGGTTAAGGGTCTAGCCCAAGTCCACCAGCCAGGAGCCGAGCTACTGAGACGGCTCCTTGAAACAATTGCCGAAAACCCCCAAATCACTACCGCGGGGCTGCTGGAGCGCTTCCGTGACGACCAGGAGGGACAACATCTGGGCCGCCTGACCGGTGAGATTCCCCTGGACGATGGAGATGCCGCGCCGAGAGTCCTGCGGGACAACCTCGAGCGCATCGTGGAGAGCTACCGCAGAGAGCGTCTGCGGGTGCTTCTGGCGAAGGGTCCGAACCTTGAACCGGGCGAGAGAAGCGAACTCGAAGGGCTTCTCAGGGAACCCCCCCCAAGTCAGTCCCCCCCCGAAAATCAGGCCTAAAAGAGGTGTCCGCACCCTACCAAGCGCCCGGAGTTTAAGGTAGTGTGGGCCGTTTTAGTTTATCGATGGACATATGAGCACTCCCAGCCCCGCACAATCGCCGCAAAGCGACAAGCAATCCCAGCCACCGCAAAGCGACAAGCAATCCCAGTTAAAGCTGCTCATTGCTAAAGGCAAGGAGCAAGGCTATCTCACCTATGGGGAGGTCAATGACCATCTCCCCAGCGAGATTGTAGATCCGCAACAGATCGAAGACATCGTCAACATGATCAATGATATGGGTATCACGGTGTACGAGAAGGCGCCGGATGCTGAATCACTGCTCTTGTCCGACTCGGCCGTCTCAAACGACGAAGACGCGGCCGACGAGGCCGCCGCCGCGCTCGCCACGGTGGACAGCGAATTCGGTCGTACAACGGATCCGGTTCGGATGTACATGCGAGAGATGGGCACGGTCGAGTTGCTTACCCGCGAGGGCGAAATCCGAATCGCCAAGCGAATAGAAGAAGGTCTTGATCAAGTCCGTGCGGCTCTACTGCAATTTCCGCCGACGGTTGGCCTCCTGATCGACATGCACGACCTCGTCTTACGCGGTGACACTCGACTGCAGGACGTGATCGTTGCATTCATCGACCCCAACGCGCAGATCGCTGATCCCAACGCGCCGAAAGTGGAAGATGATGACAAGCCGGCCGACACGGGACCGGACCCAAAAGAAGTGACAGCGCGAATGAAGAAAGTTCGCAGACTCTACAAGCGCTACATGGACAGGCTGAAAAAGCATGGCATCGCGCACGCTTCCGTTCAAAAGGTCACCAAAACTCTGACCGCCGAATTCATGGAGTTGAAGCTCGCACCAAAACTGCTCGATCTGATGATGGCGCAGCTCAAAGACACCGTAAACGGGATCCGAAGTCAGGAACGTCAGGTGATGACGCTATGTGTGCGTGAGGCGCGCATGCCCCGAAAGGACTTTATTGGGAGCTTCCCAGACAACCAAACCAATCTGAACTGGGTTGATAAGCACATTCGAGCTAAGCGCAAACACTCCTCTCAGCTAGCGAGGCTGAAAGGTGACATTCAGCGATGTCAAAAACGTCTAATCAGAATCGAGCAAGGCACCTTCTTGTCCATCGCCGAGATCAAAGACATCAATCGCGAGATCTCGCTGGGCGAAGCCCAGGCCCGCCGAGCCAAGAAGGAAATGGTCGAGGCCAATCTTCGCCTGGTCATCTCTATTGCGAAGAAATACACCAACCGTGGACTGCAATTTCTCGATCTGATCCAAGAAGGCAATATCGGACTCATGAAGGCCGTTGATAAGTTCGAGTATCGTCGCGGCTACAAATTCTCGACGTATGCCACCTGGTGGATTCGCCAGGCTATCACTCGATCCATCGCCGACCAGGCTCGAACCATTCGTATTCCGGTGCACATGATCGAGACCATCAACAAGCTGAATCGCATCTCACGTCAGATGTTGCAGGAGATGGGGCGCGAACCAACACCCGATGAGCTCGCAGAACGCATGGAGATGCCGGAAGACAAAGTTAGGAAAGTGCTGAAGATCGCCAAAGAACCGATCTCCATGGAAACGCCCATCGGTGACGACGAGGATTCGCACCTTGGCGACTTCATTGAAGACGCCGCAGTTCACTCTCCGGTGGATTCTGCGACCTCAGAGGGGCTCAAGGAGACGACTCATGCGGTACTGGCCGGGCTGACCCCGCGTGAGGCCAAGGTCTTGAGGATGCGCTTCGGTATCGACATGAACACGGATCACACGCTCGAAGAAGTCGGCAAACAATTTGACGTGACCCGAGAGCGAATTCGCCAGATTGAAGCAAAGGCACTTCGAAAACTCCGTCATCCCACTCGGTCCGATCAACTAAAAAGTTTCCTTCTGGAAGACTAGGTCGTCGCTCACTCGATGGTAACCTTGTTACCAGTGGGCCTGTAGCTCAGTTGGTTAGAGCAGGGGACTCATAATCCCTTGGTCGTAGGTTCGAGTCCTACCGGGCCCACCACATTTCGCCATATTTCATAACCTAACCGCCTAATTTCCCGTTCTTTGTTGCCTTTCTGTGTTGCTAGCCTGACTAGCATGA
>CAYLKA010000008.1:0-2898 GCA_964384125.1 uncultured Gammaproteobacteria bacterium
GCGAATGCGACTAAACCCGCCAACACTGCAAAGCCGATGATGAACGACAGAATGACCGCCCCTACCAGGACTGCCCCAATGGCGACGAGTACCCCCAGAATAAGTCCTGCGAGCTGAAGAATGGGGTTCCCCGACGCACCTAAACGACTCATGAACACTCATTCTACCTTAGGGTCGCCCGACCAACGTGTAATAGCCATCGAACCAGACCTGCCAGGCATTAGCGCCAACATCGAACTCCTCGTAGAGCTGCCTCACTCGTCCGTCTGCAAGCTCGGTCCAGCTGCCCCGGAAGGCCACTACGTTATTGAACAGGCCCACGTACTCGATCGTGCCCTCCATGCGCATGACGCCATCCGTTCGCGTCCCAGAGATATCGATCAGGGTTCCGCCAGAACCGACCCAGACCTGACGCCACTGATCTCGGCTGGGGACATAGAAGCTAGTGCTTGTACCGGAGGACCCGCCGCTACCGTTCCAGTGCTCGAGAATCGTGCATCCGCCGTCCTGCTCGGTAATGGTGTTACGGCCGATGAGCGTGCCGTTAGCATGACGCACATCCCAAGTCCCGACCCAGAAATCAAAGTCCCCTGTCGCCGGTATCGCCTCGCAGGGATAGATCCTTCGGCGAACACTGCGGTAAATCCGCTGGAAACGCTCGTCGGCGCGTAATACGTGAAACTCCTCAGCCTCATCGAGCAAGGAGAGAGACCTCAGTAACGCCTCGTCTGCCGCCTGCAGTGCACGATATGCCGGCTCGATCTGATTCAGTACAACCAGATTTCTGGAGCGCTCGAGCTCCAGCATGGCTTCAGGTGCCTGAGCGACACGCGCACGCTCCAGCGTCTCCAACGCGTTCGCGTTGCGGCCCAGCTCCCTCTGGGCTTGTGCGATCCGCAACCAATAGACGCCGTTGAGACGATCGTTAGCCAAAAGCCCCTGATAGGCGCCAATAGCATCGTCCCAGCGGCCTTCCTCGAACGCACTAACCGCCTCGCTCTCCCCGCCGGTTTCCTGCGCAAGCGATGCCCATACGCCTACCAGAATCAGCGAAATCAGACAGATTGAGACCGAACGAACCATTCCACTCCAAGCTCCCTAGGCGCTATGGTCCCGGCTAGACGACCTTTGCGCAAGCGCAGCGCGGCGTGAGCGCTCCCTGGAGCCGTCTTGCATTGGCCGAAGGGCGTCGCGAGAATGAGTTCACCGGAGAGGTGGCAGAGTGGTCGAATGCGGCGGTCTTGAAAACCGTTGACGGTGTGAATCGTCCGGGGGTTCGAATCCCTCCCTCTCCGCCATATATCTCAGCGACTCAGTAGTCATTCGCTACTTAAGGTCAGCATATCTTCATTCAGTATGTCGCCATCGACGTTATGGTGCCGCATGATCAATCTAGGCACATCATCCGATCGTTCTACTGTAACCGTCAGAAAACCACCGATCACGTTCAGATAACGGTGCTCAGGACGAACATCATCGGGATTCCAACCCCGCGCGTGTGCGTCACTGGCTGGGCCCGTTGCGTACTCCCGTAAACCAGTGTCAGGGTCCTCGATTACATATTGATAATGTCGATCACCAGAGACAACAATCACGTTATCGTGCATTGCCAGGAACCCGCGCAGTTCCTCTCCCTCATGATAGAAACCGTCTAGATTCGTATGGTTATCTATCTCGCCTTCATTGTATGGACCTAACATAGGAGTCGGACTGATTAGTACTCGGAAGGTGGCATCAGAAGCAAGGAATGATTCCATAAACCATGCCTTTTGCTCTAGACCCCAGATCGTCTTCTCAGGACCATCAGGATCGGTATTGGCGCTTCGATAATCCCTGTTTTCTGTCATCCAGATCTGTAGGTCCTGTCCCCAGCGAAATGTCCGATATGTAACTTCGCTCATCGGGAGCTGTTCAAGAAACACGGCCTGCCCCTGAGCAAACGTGAACTCTCCCATAAACTCACTCTGCATCGTCGGCCAGCTATCATTAGACAAGGTATCGTGATCGTCTTTCATGAAATAACTCGCGAGCTGACGATGAAATTCGAAATTCGTCGGTAAGCTAAAGATCCGAGCCCAACCCCAGCGTGCAAGGTCCAGCGATTTACCCCACTGATCGTAATAAAGAATATCCCCGGTATGCACGAAAAAATCGGGCTCAAGATCCAGAATGGAAGGATATATTTTAAACCCACCGCCCGGAGCATCCTGATCCGGGTAAGCCTGCCCCGTCGTCGCCGCAAAAACTATCCGGGCGGGTCGATTGGGCAATGGCGCGGTACTGAACTTACCGTCGAGCGACGAACCGACTTTATCACTTCCCGGATCGCGCCCTTCTGTAACGATCTCGTAATGGGTCGCCGACTCAAGATTCGTGAGGAGGAATTGGTGGGTGAAATCCCGTCCTGGATCAACTGAGATCCAGGGCGTCGATCGCCACTCGCCCTCGCCACCCGCTCGGTAGCGCACTCGCGCCTCTCCAGGAGCGCCTGGAACCGCCCCCTCGATGCTATCAATCGTCGCCCCTTCAGGATATTCCACAACCGGCACCCAATCTTCAGGAGTCGCCGGCCAGGGCGGATCCTGAACGAGTTCACCAGTGTCAGGATGGATATACAGGGTATCGGGCACTGGCGCTCCCGCGCTAACCCGACCTGTAAAGCGAGTAAGCCGCACCCAGACTATGGCGCTGTTGCTGGTTACCTCCCCTATCTTCAGTCCAGTGGCCTGGTTTGGCCCATCCATCGGTGAACCATCACAGCTAGCTAGCAGAAATATCGTAGTGGCAAATAATACTGTTCTCATGAAAGCCATATCACTCATTAGCGGATGTAAGCGTACGAAGGATGTAAGCGTACGAAGTTCGGAAGACGTGAAGCATCTCAAGATTGCCTCCCCC
>CAYLKA010000008.1:2998-58066 GCA_964384125.1 uncultured Gammaproteobacteria bacterium
GGATGTAAGCGTACGAAGTTCGGAAGACGTGAAGCATCTCAAGATTGCCTCCCCCTGAAGCTACGGGTCCTGGCCCTAATTCTAAACAGTAGACAACTCACAGCGGCTAGCGGTCCCTAGACCACTGTGCACCGCTCACGGAATTTTCACATCCATACACTCACTGGTCTTCAATAGCTCTCAAAGACACTTTCGAGTGCGTCGACCGGCACCCCGCGCGCAAGCGCGAGCATAAGCAGAATCCGAGCCTTTTGGGGGGTCAAGTTGTCAGCGGACACGAATGGGCGACCCGTCTCCACTCTCCCACGCCCACCCCGATGACTCATGACGATAGCGACACCTAGAGCCTCGGCATCCTCGAGCGCGGTCCCAATGGCCGGTGTGGGCGTACCGGTTGCAAAACCGGCGACCACAATCCCCTCTGCGCCTGCAGCAACAGCGGCCTCGACCAGCTCAGGACCGGCATCCGCATAGGTATAGACAATGTCGACGCGCGGCAGGCTACCCGCTTGAGTGATACTGTCGAGATGCAAATCGCTGTTGAAGGTGTGCCGGCTCGTCGGTGTACGGTAGAAGCGAATTCGATCAGAGTCAGCGAGCCCGAGTGCACCAAGATCACCCGAATCCCATGTCTCAGGCCGATAACTGATCGTTTTTGTCACATCTCTCGCGGCGTGGATCATTTCGTTGACCACCATCAGAACACCGTGACCACGAGCGCCGGGATGGGCCGCGACACGCACGGCATCGAACAGGTTACGTGAGCCATCCTCGCTCAGAGTCGTCCTTTCGCGTTGCGCAGCGGCGATGACCACCGGAACCTGTGTATTTAGCACCAAGTTGAGAAAGTAAGCAGTCTCCTCCGATGTATTCGAACCATGCGTGACGACAACACCATCGGTATCCGGATGGTCTGCGAGCTCATCGGTGATCAGATTCGCAATGTCTATCCAGTTTTGTAGCGAAATCTCTGAACTACCGATGCGGACGTAGTCCCGGATCGTGATATCAGCAACATCGCCGATGCTGGGAATCTGCTCCAGGACAGTCTGTACTGCCATGCGCCCGTCGGGCGAGTTGGCGATCGTGCCGCCCGTCGCAATGATCCTGACCTGCGGTTTTTCAGTCTCGAGTTGAGCTCCGGTCAAGCCTGTATACAGCAGTAGGCAAAAGAGGATAGTTGTTGTGAGGGACTTGCAGTACCGCATGGCCAAACTCCCCGTTTGATACTCGCATCAGGCCCCAATTAAACCGGTTTCGCACTAGCAAGGCAGTGGAAGCCACATGACCGATCACATCAAGCCACAGACCAGCCGATAGGCTAATAACCCGATGCTCAGAACTTGAGGAGCGAGGAGCCTACCCGAGTCTTACAGTACTACCCGACGTTACTCAATCCTTAGTCACTTCGAATGCGAAGTGGAAAGCCGGCAAGTCCTCACCTGGGTGGTCCGCCTCATAGGTTAGCTGCGGCATGCGGAAGTTGTCGGGAGTCTCATTCACTCCTTTGTAGATGCCGGGGTAGAGATCGATGTAATGCATGCCCGGTGCCCCGGTCGCCTGCATGTAGATCGTCAAATCGCCCTGGCTGTTGAAACCGCACGCATAACCAATATAGCTATTGTCATAGACGATATGCATGATGTTCGAAGTCTCGGTCCAACCTATACCCTTCAAATTAACCGTGAACGTGGTACCCACCGGCCCGCTCGTCACATCGAGGGGATATGCCGTTGGCTTCACCCAGTGAGTGCCGCGCTTCATCGTGCCATCCACATCGATCCACAACCCATGTATACCGCCGAGATCCTCAGGCGTCTCGAATTCGAAATCGATCTTCCCGTCAATACCAGCAGTTGCTTCGGCGACAGGTGTCGAAGATTCGGCCCAACCACGGCCGTCGATACGGTTGCCGATCACTCGCGTCCAGTTGAGCTCATAACTCTTGCCAGCCTCTAAACCCGTGGCGCTTACCGTAACCCTCTCACCGACCCCGGAAAAACGTGGGCTTGAGATCAACTCACCCACAGGCGGCGCCAAGCGTACCTTTCTCTGCTCTTGGGCCTTAGCCGGCGGCGGCAAAACCGGCTCGCCCGGCGTCACCGTAAAGGTCATGGCGAATCGCGGCCGATCCGGCGAGGGGCTCTGCTGTGGGTTGCGGTAGGGAGAGCCGAACTCTCCGTGCAGGACTTCGACGATATGATCGCCTATATGGCCGGTGGCTGGGATAGTGAAGTTAGCGGAACCGTGCGTCGTTATCGACGAAGCCCAGCCGGTAAAATTATTGTCGTACAGAACATTCCAAGAGCGTTCCAGCGCCCGGTAGCCGATACCTTTTACGTCGAAGTTGATCGGCGTACCAACCGGACCGCTCTTTGGAGACATCTCGATCGACATATCGATTGAATAGGCAACCCGGGTAAACTGGCGATCGCCCTGCTGCAAGATGATATCGTGCAGGAACCCGAAATCCTCCGGTGTCTCGAAGGTCGCTTCCAATCGACCGTCCGCATCAGTTGTCACTCGCGCCATTTCGTAATCGACACGAACGAACTCACGGCCGTTGTATTCTGACTCAGTTACCTTCCAATGCCCCTCCGCAGTACTCCAGACCAGCTGGAATTCCTCGTTGGGTGGTAGACCTTCAGCTGAAACGGTGAAGGGCGCTCCAACCTCACCGTGAAGCGGATCAACCTGCATCCGGCCGACAAAACCGCCCTGTGGCGAAGAGACTTTGACCTCAGGTCCAAAGTCGGCAGCGGGCGCGGAAAATACCGCCGGAGCAAACAAAAGGGTAAACGCGAGAGACAGACTAGCCACTAGCCCGCTATGAATCCTCATTGGACCTCTCCCATCCAGAAAGAGTTGGAAAGAGTTGGAAAGTGTTAAGTTGGCGACCGCTACTAGTTTCCTGATGATGGAAGCCACTCGTAGGGAGCGTTATCAGCCATATCCGGTTCACCGTCAATCACCCATAGCAGACTGTTGGGGCGGGTGAATGGCTCCCACGTCACGACCGTACCGTCGTTCATAGTGGCCAAAACCCTGTAGCCCAGCGATCCAGTCGGATAGCTTTCAGGGATGGTGTAGGAGCTGGCCCAGAAGAAATCCGTCGGCGGATTGCCGTGGGGACCGTAAACTAGCGGGAAACTGTCACCGTTACCGAGCTCTACTACAAGACTGCTAATCACCGAATCGTCGGCGTTAGCGCCGTCAGGAGTCATCGTTCGCATGCGCCACGCAATTCCTTCGCCGCGCTTAAATCGACTAGCCAGCACGCACCACGGACCAATCTGTCCGTCCAATCGGTGACGAACAATATCGCCCTCAAAGAAAAGCACTCCTGGGGGCTGGGTGGTATCTTGCGCTGCAGCGGTACCAGAAAGCCCAGTGAGCGCGATTGCGAAAACTAAGGCCGAGAACGCGACTGATCTCATGAGAACCCCTTTTGCTATACCGAAGCGGCCCTTACCTAGGCTCGCTTCGGGGCAGGATACCGGGTTCGAGGCCCTGCTGCAAAGAACCCGATTACCGCACACGACCGTTCTCCGATGAAACCAGCGAGGGAACATAACTAGCTGTTATAACGAGTATTTTCAGGCATTCGCCTGAGAGCCTCTTCCGCTTGGATCTGGAACGATACGGCGCACGCCCCATTGCGCGGGCCAGGGAACCGTAATTAGGGCCGACAGCAAACCTACCAATCGGCGCCAGATCACCGCATTTTCTTTCCACGCCTAACTGTCAGCAGGCAAAAAAGAGTCAGTTAGAAGGAGAAGTTCATATAGCTTCTAGAATTAGGTGCCGTGTATTCCTGATCGGGTTTCGGCGGCGCCGGTTATTAATTAGAGTGAACGAATGAATCCGGCAGCACGGCATGCGCTCACGGCGCATGAAGTACGTCGAAGTACGACAAGGGCACAATTGGAATAACTGGAGACCTTTAATCGACAACGTTCCACTATTTTTCTACGGAACCGATGATCCGGGCTCTGAATAAGTTGCGAACCAGCGTGGACGTTTGAACGCTCAGATGAATGAGGGAGAAGCAGAATGAGAGCATTCATATTTATCATGATTCTCGTTGGCGTCACCAACCACGTGGCGGTGAACGCTCAAGCACCCGACGTTGGAATGGGCTTTTCAGGAATCTACGCCCCCCCGGTTTTCGTGGACACAATCGCAGTCATTGAACCCGAAGTGTATCCATTCACGCCGGAAGGCAAGCGGTCCTTCGACGCCTACGATCCACTCGTCTTGTCCCCCAACCAGGCCGATGATTGCACGCCTGACCTCATGCCCGGAATACTCTGGTCAAACAGTCCCATGCAAATCGGGCAAGAGAGCGGACAGGTTTCGATCCGTTATGAGCGTGGCAATACCATTCGCCCCATCCCCCTCGAAGGTCCGGCCGCGTCATCTGACCAGTCTCATACCGAACTCGGCTACTCGATAGGGCGTTGGGTGGGAGACGTGCTGACTATCGAGACAACACATATGACATCGAACGTGGTACGTAACAATAGAGGCTATCCGATTAGCGAGGGCGCACAAGTCACAGAGCGTTACTGGCGTGAACCCGGAGAAAATAATTTGCACATGGAGCTAACAGTCAACGACCCGACAAACTATACCGACACCTTCTCACTCAGTCGGGAATGGGTTTGGGCACCCGATGAGGAGCTTCAGGAATACGAATGCATCAACCTGGGTCCCCGAGGGGATGAACCGGACATTGACGAACTAGTCCGAATGTTGGAAGCACTCTAACAGACGGAGGCCTTTGACCGCTTTTGGCCAATAACTCACGTCTTCCTCGGGAAAAACTACCTCGAAGCCTCGGCGTTTGGGGCATTTGGCTATTGGCGATCAACGGCCTGATCGGCGCTGGCATCTTTGGCCTTCCGAGTAGCGCAGCAAGACTCGCTGGCGAATACAGTCCACTAATCTATGTGCTCTGTGCCCTATTAATTCTCCCGGTCGTTTTGTGTTTTTCCGAGCTGGCCAGCTATTTCCGCAGCACCGGCGGACCAATTCGCTACAGTACTGAGGCGTTTGGAGCACTCATCGGTTTCCAAGCCGGCTGGCTGTACTACGTATCCCGCGTTGGCGCTTTCGCTGCCAACAGTGCGCTGCTATTAGACAGCATCGGCTATTTTTGGTCAGGCGCAGTAAGCGGTGCAGGACGAGTCATCGCGCTCGCGTTGATTTGCGGTGGGCTCGTCTTTATCAATGCCATCGGCTCAGTGCGGGCGATTCGTTCACTGGCAACGCTCACGGTGGTAAAGCTGGCCTCCCTATTCCTACTGGTAATCGTCGGTGCCGGCTATCTCGGTGGTGATCTCCTACCGCGTTTCGATGGCGAGATCCCAAGTGCCAGCAACATCGGCCTCGCCGCTTTGCTCCTCACCTATGCTTATGGCGGTTTCGAGTTTGCCGTTATTCCTGCGGGCGAATCACGAAATCCGGCTCGCGACATGCCAGTGGCCTTACTGCTGGCCCTCGGCGTTGTGGCATTGCTTTACCTATCGATCCAGCTGGTCAGCACGGCTGTGGTGCCTGAGATAGCAACCTCCACTTCACCGCTGCTGGATGCAGCGAGTGCCCTCATGGGACCGGCAGGAGCTGTCATGCTGATGCTAGGCCTTGTCGCCTCGGTAGGCGGCAATCTCGTCGCCGGAATGTTTTCTACGCCGCGCATCACCTACATGTTATCGCTGGACGGTTGCCTACCCCGTTGGTTCGGCGAGGTTCACAAAGTGGCGCTGACGCCGGCGAATTCGATCGTATTCTTCGGTCTCCTGTCCTTTTTGTTCGCGGTCTTCGGCTCCTTCATATGGCTAGCCGCCACCGCAGTGTTTTCGCGACTGATCGTCTATATCCTGACGTGTGCGGCTGTACCAACGTTGAGAAAACGTTACGCCGACAGGGGAGGGTTTGTACTACCGGGCGGGTATCTCCTACCCCTTCTCGGCATCGCCGCAAGCGGCTGGCTGACGTTGCAGGTCGGTCTAGACTCTCTCGTTCTAACCATGCTGCTCATACTAATAGGTTCTGCTCTGTATGCAGTGGCGCGTCACCACAACAGTGAGTGACCACCGCTAAACGCAAGCCTCAGATCACTCCCCAAGATAGCGGCGAGCAATCTCCGGGTCGCAAGACACCCTCACGAATGGGAGATCGGGTCTGTAAATCAAATCCAATACCCCGATCATGGGCTCCAGCAGGTATTCGGGATCCTCAACCCTAGAGGTATAAGTCAACCCGCTTCGGTCTGCGTTTAACTCAAAGCGTTCGATGTGATGCCTTTGCCGACCGGATGACAGTCCCCGGGCATTTCCGGTGCGATGCTCAGAAAAATGCGCAGTATCAACCACCAAAATGTCGTCTTCCCACCAGCCAATCGAATGACCCTGGTTCGTGTACGGCGCGCCTTCGTGTGAATCGAGGTTCATATGAACCGTGCGCGGGGGAGCCTCGTCGGACCGAATCATGGTCACCTCCTCCCCAATCTCAATCCTCTTTACGGCTGGAAACAACATTATCCAAGGTGGGAGCTGGGGGACACAGTTATTGCTGGGACTCATGGAAAGCTCGTCGTAACTTTCCACTGCCGCAAGTCCTTTATCCGTCAATGACCACGAAATCTCTGGTTGTTGATATCGTGAGAGAACCTGGAGAGACGTCCGGGTCTCCCAGTTCCCCGACAACTCGTCTGCCACAAACGTAGTGGGTGAAGTCCCCGCGGCACCTTCTTCCCCAGGTCTCAATATATTCAGGAGCGTGCCATCTCCCTTGATCACAGTTAGGCCTAATGCAATTTTTCTGTTTGCATTTCTTCCGGGATTAGCGGCTACCGTAACCTGCTCGCCAATCGCTAGCGAGTTCCGGGACCAACCCAATTTACTCATGGCGGATGGCGGACGGCCCTCGACGAGCCACATGACGCTTTCACCGCCTTCGTCCTCCGTCTCGACCCGGATGTAGACGTGTGGGTCCGCCCACTCGAACTCCCCGACGACACCCTCCAATCTAATGTCCTGCTGCTGGTCGTACATAGCAGGACTGTGATGCGCTGACACCGATAGCGCGACAAAAAATAACGCGGCCGTGAGCAACCTCATGTTTTCTCTTACGCTAATTGGATGATCGATGTTTTTGCTAGGTGACAAAGCCATAGAACGCCCACATCTCAACAACCGGCCACACACTGCCCTTGCCCGTTGAACTCCATCGTGCGTCCGCTGATGGCCAGATGAACCGGCGGTTCTAACTGCTCAATGAGCGCGGCCGTACGCGACTGCGGGCGCACCCTCCCACCGTCTGTCGCGGGTTCGTTCGCATGCGTGAGAATGACTGACGCGGGTTGGAGCAACTCGTTGATCGCATGCGCCCCGGAGAAGTAGATGCCCGGATTATTCCCTAGATTGAGCATGGCGAGGTTGGCACGATGATATTCGTTGATGACGGTTCTCATCTCGGAATGGATGCCGGTATCGCCCGATAGATAGGCAGTAAGACCGTTGGTAAACCTGACTACATATCCAGTGGGCGGGCCGTACTCTAGAACGGCGCCATTGGCCTCAAGTGCCACACGTTGTGCGTCAGAAAGAAGTGCAGGAGGGGCATTATTCACGTGTGACGCGTACACGATCGTTATCTCTACACCCTGCGCTGCATCAGCCATAGTCGCGACAAACCTGCCGCCTATGTCCATGCTGGACCTGCAAGCCACCTCGACAGGCACGGTAGCAGCAACGGGCTGCGAGCATACGCTCAGAGGGCGCCCTACCATGCCTTCGACCTCACTGGCCACGAACCCAGCCATGGCACGGGTCGTTACGAGCACAGCATTTTTTGCGACAACGACCTCGGAAGTCATGGAGTTCGGAGCGGGCACACGCTCGGAGTTTGCGCAAGTACCGGCCCCCTCGGCTCGCAGTCTACGATCTCCCAGGTGGTCTCCATGCATGTGGGTGAGCAGCACGACGTGAATGTCGCCGAGTCTTGGGTCATCTCCGGCGGTAAGGTTGTGGGCTGGATCGTATAGCAAACGTACGCCGGTGGGGTCCTCGAACAGGGTCGCTCGATCGTTCGCACAAAGCTCGCCTGGGTGAGAACCGATTGGGGTGATATGCACATTCTGGGCAAAGCCCGTTAAAGCCGTAAGCGTGAGGGCGAGAGCTGCACAAACCGTTTTCATGTCCTTCCTCCAGACATCCAGCAAATGTATTCAAGCCACAAGCTATAGCATGCACTGCAGAAGTTCGCCACCCGGGCGCGTGGGTACCGTCCAATAGGGCTGATCAGAACCAACGGACCGCCTCCGGCCGGAAAGGGACGTTCCAAATAGTAGTAAAATCCCTAGACTCAGCCTCCGAGGTCAACCCCATGGGGAGGTTCATTAGCCTTCCAGCACTCCTTCTAACTGTGATCCGAACTGGGGAAACCGGCCCCTAGCTCGAATAGACGTCCCGCACTGACGCGAGATTCGCACCAAATGAAGAAAAAGACAGGCTTGCTCATTCTGATCTCGTACGGGGCGATCGTCTCGCTCGGCTGCACTGGGATCAGTTCCAACGTACGCGACGTTTTGACCCTACCTGTGGGGGATGCTGAGCGCAGTGACCAAAGGGTCGCCGTCCAAGTCGACACCGTAGTAAATACGCTAAGCGGTAACGCACTATCACCCCAAGCCTTGAGTGAGCACCTGACCGCTGCACGTCTCGTTCTCGTCGCCGAGCAACACACCAGTTTGGAAGACCACCGGGTCCAACTACGCGTGCTGGAGTTGCTTAAAGAAGCGCAACGACCTCTTGTCATCGGGTTGGAGATGTTTGTAGTTGATAACCAGCCAACCTTAGATGCCTGGGTCGCTGGACAACTCACTGAGACGGAATTCGTCGAACAATCTGACTGGTACTCCACGTGGGGATATCACTGGGGTTACTACCGAGAGATTCTTTTGTTCGCTCGAGCACACGCTATTCCCCTGGTGGGGCTGCGCGGACCTTCCGAGGTCCTGACTGAGAACGGGGTTTCTCCGGACTTATCCTCGCAAGACCATCGGACGCTTTTCAGTGCATTCTTCGGCACGGATGACCCTGTACATGGGGGACTGCCGGAAGATCAGTTGGAAGCGCTATTCATGGCTCAGTGCAGAAGGGACGCGGTTATGGCCTATCACGCAGCCGAAGCCCTCAAGGCACACCCCGAGGCAACGTTGGTTGTTTTAGCCGGCGCAGGGCACGTGGTCTATGAGCTCGGTATCGCACGCCAGATAGCCGAGTGGTACGACGCACCGGCGACCACCATCGTACCCGTGTCGGTACAGAGCCCCGAGACGCGTGTGCAAGCGAGCGTAGGAGACTTCGCATGGGGTGTCCCCAACGAGACGGACCCAGCCTTCCCCAGCCTGGGCGCCATCTCCGTGAGCGTGGACGGGGGACTGCATGTTATTCACGTGAACCCTGACTCGACAGCCGAGCGTGGTGGGCTGGAACCGGGCGATATATTGACCCACTTCAAGGACACGGCCATAGCGGCAAGCTCGGATTTAAATCGGATATTGGCTACTGTCGAGTGGGGCGATGAGGCACCCCTCATGATCCGTAGGGACGGAACCCTAGAAGAGATTACGCTAACGTTCCGACGCTAGGTCAAAAACTGCTGGGAGGTGGCCAAACTGTCCGAGGGCGGTCGATGGGCCGAGCACCAGCATTAAGGGCCCGAGTACACACCTCGTAAATCGATATCGTCAGGCAGGATCGTAGTAGTGCATCTCTAGCAGGACGCATCCACCGTCGGAGGCGAACGGACCGTGATAGGCGCCCGGCGGGCGGCAAGCGTAGGTGAAGGGCTGGAATGGGGTACCGCCTTCGCCGTTCTGGTCGTTGCCGACCGTTAGATCACCTGAGACAAGGAAAACTTCTTCCCAGTACTCATGCACAAATGGTGCAGTGGTGTATACGCCGGGCGCAAACCTTAGGAGCCGCGTGCGGCTACCGGTCTTGGTAATCTCGTCAATTTCGCCGGACAAAACTTTCTGTTCTATCCCCTCCGGATAACCATCCAGCGTTTCCCAACCGACGTTCATATCAAGCTCGTGGAACTCGTCATGAGCCTTGTTAATTGCCATAGCGTTGAGACCTCCGAGTTCGGGCAACTCTCATTCGTCACCCGTTCAGGATTGCCAGAATTCCGAGAACTCGGTAGCAACAACCTGATCGTAACTGACGTCGGTCTCGAGTATACCGACACCGCAAGCGAAATCGTTCATACCGGCGACTGACCGCTCGGAGATAGCCACATCGTAATAGGGAAGATCGCGCCTTATAAGTTCCGCAATCAGTGCCGCTTCCTGGGGTGGGAACAGTGCGTCACCTACCTTAGTGGCAAGTGAAACATCGGCCTTGAGGACCTTTTGAGTCCTTACAATCGCGCGGATTACAGCGGCAACCGTCTCAGGAGAGCCCTCAATAAGGCGCTCGGTCGTGGCGATAGAAGCCATCGTGTAATCGAAACATCCTTTCGGTCCGTCACCACGTCGGACATCGAGCACGACGGTCCCCGCACCGCCCCTGACCGCGACCTCGGTTCCCATGCCATTCGCCCAGAATCCATCGATCTTGCCAGCCTCGAGAGCCCGAGCAGCCGTCAAACCGAAGTTAGTCGTAGAACCCACCGCACCTGGAACCGGTGCGATATTGATCTGATCGCGCTCAAGGTCATAACCCGCCTCGACTAATAGGGCTTTCAAGCCCATGTCGACCCACGGTGCAGCACCAATATTGCGGCCCTTTACGATGTCGAGATCTCCGTGCACTGCATTGAGGTCGCTCCTCATGACCAGAAACCAGTACATCCCTCGCCCCTGGGCCGCGATGAGTCTGACACCCTCCCAATTAGGAAATGCCGAAAGAGCAGAGTGTGCGGAACCACCGACGAAATCGACCCCACCGGATCGCAGCTCTGAGTAACACTTGTCGACTGGAAAAACGAGCTCAAGCTCCATATCGAGCCCTTCCGCGGCGAAGAAACCGAGCTCGATGGCCGCCACTGCTGGAAAATAGGAATTAGAAATCAGATCTGGTACAGCAAGTTTCATCAAACTCTCTGCTCACGTCCCTAGTCGTCTGTAACCGAAGGGTCATTTTCGAATACGACCGGCTCGTTCATTGCTACGTCACCACGACGTCCAGCGATTAGCTCGTCAGACAAATCAAAGTACTCGCTGCGAGTCGCCTTCTCCGCTTGTCTCTCGAGCTGCTGTGGCCACACGCCAAGGTTATAACCATGCCAGGGCGACTCCGGCTTGAGCGGGGGAAGTCCGAGACGATTCCAGATCTCACCAGCACGCTCCATGTATTCCCGTTTTGGCAAGGCAACCGGTGCGTAGTCAGTTTTTAGAACCGCGTTGATCAGAACGGATGCGCTCTCACCATCGTCAAGCGGCCCCCTGGGTCCGTGACCGGGATCCTTACGACCCAACACCTTCATATCGTGTTGCGGCTGACAGCGGTAGGACATGGCCCAAAACAAGGCATCTGCGTTATGTGGATCGATATCCTCGTCGACCGCTACGACCCATTTTCCAGCAAACCGGTGCAGTGTCGCCGCCCCATAGAGCGCTCGCCAAACCTCTGTCTCCGGCACATCGCGTTCGAACTGCACACCAATCACTGCATATAGATTCGTCAGCGGCTCATGCATCGCGACCTGCTTGACGCCGGCTATACCCATATTTGAACGCAAGTGATTGAGGTATACCGGCTCCATCGCCACCTTGCGAATGACGCTGGACTCGCTCGGAGCTACCTGACTAATGAAAGACGTTACGATCGGTCTGCGCCGGTGGGTGATAGCGGTAACATCCATGAACGCGTTGTACTCAGCTAAGTTGACGTAACCGTGTGATTCACCAAATGGAGCTTCCGGCTCGAGGAGTTCGGTATTAATAAGGCCTTCGATAACAAACTCGGCTTCGGCCGGGACCAAAACATCGACCGTCTTTGCTTTCACAACATTGATAGGCCCTCCGGCCAGACCACCGGCAACCGCAAGCTCGTCCAAGTGCCGTGGCATCTTCTGCACCGAAGCGTATGAGACGGCGGGTGGGCAACCAACGGCTACAGCACATGGCATGGGCTCGCCACGTTCCTTGTATTTCATCCAATGACCGTAAATCCCAGCACCCAACTCGACCGACGGATTCATACCGAGACGTCTGGGTGCCTTGATCTGACCACGGTAGTTACCCATATTCTGAAGCCCGGATTCTGGGTCCCGAGTGATGTAGTGACCCGCCGACAGATACGGAGCGTTATCCCAGCCCGGTGTGGAAATCGGCACCGGCAAACGCTCGAGGGCATTACCGGGTGTATCCAGCTCAGCACCACTGATGACCACATCATGGCAGGGTGCGACCTTTACAATGCGGGGATCGATAGGATTGGCAATCGCCTTGATCCAGCTCTCACCGATCCCCTCAAGCGGTGAACCGAATCCAACGCGGTATACCTGTGGCGAACCTGCAAGCCCTGCCACGAGCACGGCGCTCTCGAAGTTGCGCCCCTTACTGTCGGTGGGTTTAACAAAGAGAAAAGCCTTGCGTTCAGATTCCGGGATGCCGCCTCGATACTGCCAGCGAACAAGCGGATGCATCTCCGTATCTTTGTTTATCGGCTCAGTTATCACATAGAGCAGGTCCTCGCGCGCCAGTGCGAGAACGTGCTCGTGTAAGTCCGGATAACTGCGTTCAGGCTGCCCGTCGGTGTCTGCATAAGGTTCGAGCGCAGGCGGAACTTGCGTCGTCATCTAAGGCGTCTCCAAAGTAATCGAGTTGGCACGTCGCTGCATTGCAATCATGGAGGTTTCCAACAAAAACTCGCGCGCCCTTTCTGGATTGGCAGCGGTCTGCGCCAACTCTCTAAGATTTCGTCTGCGCGTCTCTGGGTCGCGCGCTTCCAACCGTTTCTTATTCGCGATCGTCTGCTGCTGGACGAATTCGTGTGTGACCGTGCGCCGTTGTTTGTCGTATAGGGCGAGCTGGGATTTCGAGGTCTCCCCCAGAATGACATTCGCTAGGTTCTCTGCAAGGCAGGCAGCATCCTGAAACCCCCCATTTAGGCCCATTCCACCGATGGAGTTGTTCACGTGCGCGGCATCACCGGCAAGTAAAACGCGCCCTTTGACAAACGTTGCAGCTACGCGTTGATGGGTGACGTAAAGATTTCGATGGACGATCTCATAGGGCTCTGGTCGCGCGAAGAACTTCTGTAATCGAAATTGCACAGCCTCGTCGCTCAAGATCTGCTCATTACTTTCATCGCGAACCGTTGGGAAAACCGTGCGCCAAAGCCCTGGAGGCCCATCACCAGAGACCTTGAAACAGTTACACCACTCCTCAGGGTCGGCAATGTACGTACGATAACAGAACCCTCTGTGAGCCTCGAAATCAAACGGCGTCGTCAAAACCAGAAAGCGCTCGGGGTAAGTAAAACCCTCAAAGTCAATGCCCGCTTGCTTGCGGACGGTGCTCGTCCCGCCGTCCGCACCTATGAGATATGAACCCGAAAAGGTCTCTACACCTTGTGGGGTCATCACCGAGACTGTTACGGAGTCCTCATCCTGCTCAAACGCTTCGACGGTGTGCGCAAACAGAACCTCCACATTAGGCAATTCGTTAAGGCGCGCAAGAATGAGCTTCGCCGTCTTGAACTGCTCACACTGAATCACGAAGGGAAAATCCGTGTCCTCTCCAAGGAGCCTATGATCGAATTCGGCAATCTTTGAAGCTGACGGTCGATCCCAGAATTGGAAAACATGCGCGACCAACCCAACCCGCGCCATGTCCTCCACCAAGTCATCGACATTCAGGATTTCGAGCGTTCCAGGATGCGTGGTCGCTGCCCGTGGATCTTCTTGCAAGCAGTCGTTTTCATCGAAGACGGTGACTTCGATACCACGCCGACCCAACAGCAGAGCCGCAAACAGTCCCACAGGCCCACCGCCAGAGATCAGCACATGTTGACTGTGACCCATTCCGAGTGACCCGCTACGGTGTCTAATACCGCACCTTAAGCGGAGTAAGGCAGACGCGCGACACTGTAACGATGAGAGATCCGCCGACCCAACACTGGGTCTTCAATCTCGAATTCGAAGGTGTCCGAAGGCCTAACGCCGCCTCGAGCAGCAAGCGTGCCACAAAACATCATGCACCCTTCCGGCAGCCCCGACGAACCCGTGTACATGCTAATGGTCTCGAGAGGGTCGAGCATCGCGAGAACAGAACCTTCCTGGTAAAGCACACGCTCACCCGCCTCCACTATGTATGAACGCAAGCGAAGCTCACCCCAGTGGGGCGCTACTTCCGCGTGTTCCCAAAAAATCGGAGCGATGGGCTTTTCGCACATCTGCTTCGACGCCGTGACATCGTAAGTCTCGGCTCCTCTATCGGTATGGTCAGAACCAACACCAACCCAGAGTTTCCCAGCAGCAGTGAGTAAAACGAACTCCACCTCACCGCTCGTCTCGCCGCTCGTCACCTCGATCTGTGTGCCGAGCGTGGCCCGGTTCACCGATACGTGATAAAAAATCGGCGTCGTACTGGGGCGCTTGACTCCAAGCGCTTCAAGCTCAGCGATATGCCGTTCCAGAGCCTCTGGATCGCGTCCGGTCCAGCCCGCTATAACAAGCTGATGAAGTGCCTGCGAATCCGCCTGCACACTATCGTCACCGAGGCATAACGACAATTCCATGAGACCCCTACGCGTTCGCAAATCAGCGCCGATCAACTCTGACCCTATGGACACCGTCGGTCCGGCCCTGATATTTCCCCGTCCTCAGCCACTCCATAGACACGTCTTGCATGAACTTGTAGTGGAAACTCTCCCAGAACGGATAATGCGTTGCGCATTCCATGTTGATAAGCGCCTTGCTCGCGGTACCGGTCAGGTCTGCGTACAAGGGCTCTGCGGCCTCGTACAGGAAGTCCTCTTCTCCCACAAGAATGAGTGTCGGAGTCTGCACACGCGCCGCATATTCTCTATTCCATCCCCATTGGGTTGCAGTACTCACACGAAGGACACCATCCGGCGGCCCCCAAACCGAGCCGAGTGAATCAACACCCATGATGGTCTGCCAAACCACAGGCTCGACATCCGAATCGACCTGCCCCTCACAGGCGACAGCGCCATGCCAGCGCTCCCCCATATACATCTGCCGCGTCATCAGCGTCATTGGGGTCCCTACCTCTGGCACATCTTCGGGCGCGCTGGCAGGGCCGCTCGGTGAGTACACCGGGGCCAGCAGAATCAATTTGTCTACCTTCTCCGGATGGCGGGCAGCGTAGCCCGCCGTGCGAGGCCCACCCCGCGACCAGCCCACTAGACTCACGCGGTCGATGCCCCGCAATTCCCTGATGTAATCAACCACCGTGTCAATCTCGTCCCAGTCCGACTGGCTGGTCGTCAATTTGTACCCGTAACTTGGCTCGCAAGGAGCCGACAATGGGTTCGGGCTCACCACCGACTGAGCCTCGACAGCAAAATTGCAGGGGTCATCCATTTCGGGCTGTGGCGAACGGCCAAACCCCGTGTGATCCATAGCGAAAGCGTCGAAACCAGCTTCGGCGAATACGCTCATCCAACTGTAGTCCTCGAAGGGCAAATCGAATACGGGCAGGGAAGGCGCTAATGAACCATGCACAAATAATACGGCCCGCCCAGGTGGCAGCGAGCCAGCTTCAAGCTCTTCCTGTAGACCTTCCGAGATTTTCTCTCTGACAAAAATGCCGACCTTCTTACTAGCATTGGCCGGGACTGTGGAAACATGCGGGACAAACACGTCAACTGTCGCCACCCTCTCCTGAGCGAGACTCGCTGTGTAGTTCAGAAGAACTAGCGTGCCCATGACCGCCGTTGTTATACCTGTACTGCCTGGTATCAACCTTTTCATCGCCCGCCCCCAATCGTTCTTTGTTCTATCCCTCGACCCATCACTGCCGGTATTCGCCAGATCGGAGCACCCGCCCGGGCCGCGCGCCCGTCATCTCGCCGTTAAGAAGCACTGCCTCACCCGACAGAAAAACGTGGTGCATGCCTTCCGCATACTGGTGTGGATCCTCGAATGTCGCTTTATCAATCACCGTTTGTGAGTCGAACACCGCGATATCGGCAACCGCATCAACTTCGATGCGACCGCGGTCGGTGAGACCCATACGCTCTGCCGGGAGACGCGTCATCTTATGAATCGCCGTGTGAAGCGGTAGGAGATTCTCTTCTCTGACGTAACGTCCGAGGACGCGCGCAAACGCCCCATAGTATCTGGGATGCGGCTTTCTCTCTGTCGGTGCTTCGATACCGCCATCGGATGCGGTCATCGTGACAGGATGCTGCATGATTCGCCTGACATCCTCCTCGCTCATCGCATGGAAAACTGCTCTGCAGTTACTCCCCTCCACCAACTCCATCAAGAGCTCCGCGGCATTCTCGTGCGAGGCGTCGCGTCCTTGCTGGCGCAGGATCTCTGAGAGATTCAAGCCGTTGAGCGTGCTGTCGTGAGCGCAATCCGCAAGCACAACATTCGCAGGATCGTTGCCCCCCCGATCTACCTCAATATTGTGGACGATGTCCTCTTTGATTTGAGCCCTTTGTTCGCCGTCCTGCAGCCGGGCGATGAGCGCCTCTCTCCCGCCGTCCAGGCTCCATCCCGGAAACATAATCGACAGTGTGCTAGAGGAAGCTGTATACGGGTATTGATCAATTGAGACGTCGACGCCTCGTGCGCGAGCATCATCGACCAGCGCCAACGTGTCTAACGACCTCCCCCACATGGGCGCGCCAACGACCTTGTGGTGCGTAATCTGAGTCGGCAGCCCGCCCTCCTCGCCGATGCGGATGGTCTCCGCCACACTATCCAAGACCTCAAGACCCTCCTGGCGCATATGACTAATGTAGATCCCTCCGTACTGGCCGGCGACTTTTGCCAACTCGATGACTTCGTCGGTCGACGCAAACCGACCTGGCGGATAAATCAAGCCCGAGGACAAGCCGAACGCGCCCTGCTGCATCGCTAGAGCAACCTGATCGCGCATTTCTTGCAACTCATCATCCGAGGGAGATCGATCGTCCTCGCCCATGACGTATGCGCGGATCGATCCATGCCCAACGAAGGTCCCGAAATTGACCGCGGCGGGATTCGCATCGAGGACCGCCAACGTATTACCTATAGGCAACGGAGAGCCCCCGTCCGGGCCACTCATAACCGTCGCCACACCCTGTCGAATAACGTTCTCCGCATCCGGCCACCGAAAGATGCCGTCATTAGGGTCATCACGAACCGCATGGGTGTGAATATCGATGAAGCCGGGAGCAACGACCAAACCACTCACTTCGAGGGTCAGCTGCGCGTCATGCCCACCAAGATCACCAACGGCAGCAATCCGATCTCCGCTGATGGCCAGATCGGCGATCAACGGTTCAACGTTCTCCCCGCTATAGACCGTCCCGCCCAACAACAGGATGTCGAAGGGCTCCTCCGAAATACCCGCGTCCTGGGCTTGGCGCTCAACGGAGCACGCCGTTAACAAAACAATCAGCGATAACAGACAGCGTTTACACATAACCCCATCCTATCCGAACGGCTCGAACCCTTTGGAGCCCGACCGCCTCCCCGAGTAGCTTGAGACCTCAAGTTTACATCCCAGAGGGTTGCAGGGCCCCGATCACAACCAGCCTAGACTTAGTCTAAGTCTGAACGCCGCAAGCCTTGACGTGAGTCACGCGGGCATGAGTAACTCTCGCCCTCCTCTCCCTCATCAAATCGAATAGCGGGAAAAACAGACGATGAAAGCAGTCATTCTCTCCCAGCACGGAAACTTGCAGGACCTCGAATACGTGAGCGACTTCCCGGACCCGACCATTCAGGACGGCCATGTCATCATCCGAGTGAAAGCGACATCGTTCAACTATCACGATGTTTTTACCGTTCACGGAATGCCGGGCATCAAGGTACCGATGCCTATGATCATAGGGCTCGATATGGCCGGCGAGATCATAGAGGTCGGGGCGGGCGTGAACGGCTGGAACGTGGGCGAGCGCGTACTCGTGAACCCAGTCAATCAGGGAAAAGGGCTCATGGGAGAAATGATGCATGGCGGTCTCGCAGAAAAGTGCCTCGTCGCCGAACATCAACTGATTCGCATGCCCTCCAAGGTATCGTTCGAGGATGCCGCCTCTTTGCCCGTGGCTTACGGCACCGCTCACCGGATGCTGATTACACACAACACGGTCAGGTCGGGCGACAAAGTCCTTGTCCTGGGCGCAAGCGGGGGCGTCGGCACCGGGTGTGTCATTCTCGCCAAGATGCTAGGCGCGGAGGTGATCGCGTGCACTTCGAGCGAGGAAAAAGCCGAACGCCTAAAGTCGCTTGGTTCGGATCACGTGATCAACCATCAGGAAGTAAACTTTTCCAAGTGGGTCATCGAGCACTTTGGCAAACCGCAGCGGCGAACGCATGAGGGTGGGGTCGACGTCGTTATTAACTTTACCGGAGGGGATACCTGGGCACCGACACTGCGCTGCGTGAAGCGTGGTGGCAAGATACTCGTGTGCGGTGCAACCGCTGGCTACGACCCCAAAGAGGACCTACGCTACGTCTGGACTTTCGAATTGCAGATCAGGGGCTCGAACAGTTTTTATGACGATGATTTACGGGCACTCCTCAGCCTTGTGAAAAACGGTAAAATTAAGCCCGTCATAGACGAGGTACTGCCGCTAGAACGCTCAGTCGAAGGCCTTCGGCGCATCGAAGACCGTGAGGTGTTCGGAAAAGTGATCGTCGCCCCCTAACCACTAAACGGCGATCCTCTGATGACTGTTCACCAACCAGAGCCGCGTGGATATTCGGGTAATCTGGGATCACTTTTCGCAGAACATGCCGAAGAAGATCGAACCGCGCTTCTAGACCTACGAAATCCCCAGATCAGCCGGCCGGTAACCTACCAAGAGCTCGACTCCACGTGTAACGCCGTCGCGCGCGGCCTAGCTCGCGAGGGACTGGGACCCGGCGATCGCGTTGGAATCCTTTCACTCAACAGAACCGAATTTATCGCCACTCTACTCGGTGCCATGAGGGCCGGCATTATCCCGGTTCCAATCAACGTCAAATTCTCGGCTAACACGATCGCTTACATACTTGCCGACGCCAAAGCTCGAGTGGTTTTCGCGGAACCCGACCTCACTCCCTTGCTACCAACCGACATCCCCGTTGTGGAGTTCGACGGCGAGTTTGAACAGTTCCTTGACTCCGGACCGTTCGAACCCTTCGAGCCCAAGTCAGATTCCATCGCGATACAACCGTACACGTCGGGCTCGACTGGTCAGCCGAAAGGCGTCTTGCTAACCCACTATGGGCAAAACTGGAGCAGACGCATACTTGCCCACACGCGTAACACCACCGAAACCGATGTGATCCTGGTAGCCGCACCCCTGTACCACAAGAACGCATTGAACGCAGTCAAACAGGGCCTTACTGCGGGTGCGATGCTGCCATTGCTGCCACGGTTTTCGGTGGAACGCTACATCGACGCAATCGGACGTCATCGTTGCACGGTCATCTCCGGCGTGCCCACGATGATTTCGATGGTACTCGCATCCAAGGAGCTACTTACCGACACGGAAACCGGTTCGGTGCGCACGGTCATGATGGGCTCGGCGCCGTCTTCACCCCAACTACTTGCCGAGATCCGAAATCATTTCCCCAATGCTGAAGCGCTTGTCGTTTACGGCGTCACCGAGGGTGGTCCCGTGCCATTGGGGTCACACCCGCTGGGTAAGCCGCGGCCGCCCGGCTCATTGGGCGTGCCGTATGCTGGAACCGAGGCTAAGCTCGTCGGCGGCAGCTCAGCGAATGAAGGCGAGTTGGTGGTCAAGAATCCCGGCATCTTGGCTGCCTACCACAATCTCCCGGAGGAAACCGCCAAACGACTCCGAGGCGGGTGGTACTACACCGGGGATATCTGTCGGCGCGATGACGACGGTTTTTACTACTTCATCGGTCGTACCGATGACATGTTCGTGTGCGGCGGCGAGAATGTTTACCCTATTGAGGTGGAGACGCTATTGGAGCGTCATCCGATGGTGCACCAATCCCTGGTTATGCCATTCGAGCACGACTTAAAGGGATATGTGCCCTATGCTTTCGTGGTCCCGCGCTCGGGCGCCCAGATCACAGAAGACGAAGCCAGACAATTTGCACTGGAGAACGGACCAGCGTACATGCATCCGAGACGTGTTTTCTTTCTCGAGCGGTTGCCGCTGACCGGCACCAACAAGGTGGATCGAGACCTGTTGAGAACTTGGGTTACCGAAAAGCGCCTCGATACGGCGGTCGGGGACTAAACCGACACTGATTAAGAGTGAGTTAAGCGAGGCGTTAATAGATGACTAAACAGGTAATTGGCGTGGAATCCCTGCAAGAGCTCCTTTCACGTGGGCCCTTCAACCAGTGGCTGAATTTCACCGTGCTAAGCGCTGATGAAGAAGGCATTGAAGTCCAGGTGACCTGGCGGGAGGAATGGGTCGTCAACCCGGACCGCCGCTACACGCATGGCGGCATCCTTGCCGCGATCGTAGACACCGCTGCTGATTACGCAATCGCGGCCAACCTCGGGCGCCCCGTACCTACGATAAGTGTTAGGGTCGACTACCACAAAGCGGCCATGCCAGGGGACCTGATCGCGAAAGCGCGAGTCGTCCGGATGGGAAGCCAGTACTCCACGGCGGAAGCTTACGTCTATGACACGGATGACAACCTGGTGGCCAGTGGACGCGGAACCTATTTCACAGCGCCGCCGCGATCATGAGCTTAATCAAACCAGACGTGTGAAACAGAGTTGCAATCCGGTATGAATAATTCAGATACGAAACACGAGAACTTCCGCGAATTCTTGGACCGACTGCGCTCTGAGCACGAGCTCGTAGACATCAAGCAAGCAGTCGACATCCGACACATCGCTACCCTCGTAGATCAAGCGGACACAGCCCTCCTCTTTCATAACGTGAACGGATACGAGATTCCAGTCGTCTCCGGCATCCTCCGCTCACGCAACCGCGCCACTCTGTCCATGGGTTGCAGCGATTACTCCGAAATTGAGCACCGACTGGCACAAGGTATAGAGAATCCGATCTCACCACGACAGGTCGAGACTTCCAGCAACAAACAAGTCATCGAGATCGGGGACGACGTGGATCTCTATCGCCTGCCGATTCCCATGTCATCCATCTATGACGGTGGACCTATGATCACCGCTGGGGTCGTGATCGCAAGGGATCCGGAATACGGTTTCAACTCCGGGATGTATCGCTTTATGGTCAAGGAGCGGAACCTCACCGGTATCGACATCGTCACGCCCAACAACATGCGGCTGTTCGCACAGCGCGCCCATGAAGCGGGCAAGCCCTGCCCGATCTCGATCTCGATCGGTACGCACCCGTTCGAGATCATGGGCTCCGGTTTCCGATCACCACTCGGAGTCGACGAGATGGCCATCGCGGGCGGCATCCGGGGTGCGCCGGTGGAACTTGCGCAGTGCGAGACCCTGGATCTACCGTGTATCGCCGACGCAGAGATCGTGCTTGAGGCCGAGATACTTCCCACCGGTTGGGTGCATCCCGAGGGCCGTTTCGGCGAGTTCACGCGCCTCATGGGTGGGCTCCACTGGAACCCGTTGGTGAAAGTAAAGGCCATCACGATGCGCAAGAACGCTGTCTACTATGCGTTGCACATGCCGTGGGAGAACACCTGGCTGGCAGCACCCACTCGTTACACGGCGATTCGTAGAGCATTGAAGAGTGCCGGCATCGACGTCAAAGACATCAATGTGACGCTTGGTGGCTGCGGGTTCTGGCACGCTATCGTGTCTATCAGGAAACAAGCCGGCGAAGGCAAAAACGCCCTCCTCGCAGCATTGACCGCTCAGGACATAAAGCACGTCGTGGTCGTCGATGACGACATCGATGTTAACGACGCAACGAATGTCGAGTGGGCCATCGCCACCCGCGTACAAGGAGACAGAGACGTGATCGTCGTGCCCGGCGCGCGGGCAAAACCTCTAGATCCAAGTCTTCCCGTCACACCTCCCGGCGTTGTACCGACAGGAGCAAAAGTGGGGATAGATGCCACTATCGGCGAAGGAATTCCTCGCGAGCGTTTTGAACGCATCGCGTACGCGTATGCCGACCGGGCCAAGATCGGTGAATATCTCAGCGGCAAGACCGATAACCCGTTAAAGCAACCAAGACACGACGACACGCTCACGGCCAAACTGGCGCAAGAAATCCTAAAACTGATCGAGGACGAGCCCAGGTATTACCAGGAGATCGCAGAGCATTTATCAAAATATGAGTTCCAAGTAGTGGCGCGCGCAATGGGCCAACTTCACGCCGAAGAAAAGCTCTGGCAGGACGAACGTGGCCGCGCCTGTGTGCGCGACTCCGATCACGCGGCAAAAGCACCGGTAAAGTCCCACTAGCATCGGAGCACTGCGTCTCCGACGCACTCACGATATGCCCACCTCGATCGCCGCCGCACAGGTCCCCGCTCCCGGCGAGCTAAACGTGGACCACGTGGCACACTTCGTACCGAAAATGGACAACGCGCGTCTCGAACTCGAGCGACTCGGCTTCAAGGTGACGCCTTTTTCATCCCAATCGCACCGTACCCAACCCGATCATCCACTGGAGCCTGCGGGCGCCGGAAACTGTTGCGTCATGCTTGAGCGTGGCTATCTCGAGTTCCTAACGCCAACAGGCGACACGCCGATCGCCGCTCAGCTTCGCGCCGGTATACAACGATACGTGGGCATGCACCTGATCGCCTTCGGTAGCGCTTCGCCCAAGGAGGACCATGCGCGCTTAGCCCAAGCAGATTTCTCCCCACTTGAGCCTCTTGCGCTACAGCGCTCGATCGACACAGAGTCTAGCGAGGAAACCGCTCGTTTCACGGTCGTGCGCGTGCCGCCGGGGACGATGGCCGAAGGCCGCATCCAGTTCTGCCAACATCTGACACCGCAATGGCTATGGCAAGATCGCTGGCTCGAGCACCCCAACCATGCGGTCGCATTGAAGGGAGTCATCGTGTGCGTAGCTGATCCCCGGGAGGCGGCAGAGCGTTTCGGTCGCTTTACCGGATTGGCCCCGATAACAAGCGGCAATTGGCACTGCGTCTTAACCAGTCGAGGTTATTTGCTTTTCGCCGACGCTACGAACCTAACGCGGCGATTCTCCGTCACCCCCCCCTCGCTGCCATGGCTTGCCGGTTATGTTCTCGAGAGCCGAGACCTCGAAGCGACGGCCAACCATCTCCAAATCTCGGGAGTTCAGCCCCGGACGCTGGACCATGGGCGAGTACTGGTGGAGCTACAACCAGAACTGGGAGGGATCGCGATCTTTGAGGCCGCGAATTCCGAGATGCTAGACTTCGGTGGATATGTCGATTAAATCAAGAAGCCTTTTTATCGCCTGGATAGGCGCGGGGATTATCTTCGCAGCTCCCATTCACGCCGTGCACGCCCAACTTGGGCAGGTGACCATTGGCACTAATCCGGCGGGCACTCATTCCTATGTGGTGGCCGGAGCGGTGGCTCGACTGTTGCAGAACGAGACCGGCATTCGATCGATCATCCGACCTTTCTCTGGATCATCGGTCTACATGCCTTTGTTGCACAGAGGCGAGATCACACTGGGCATGAACACGAATATCGACTCGTATCTCGTCTACAACGGCCGCGAACCCTACAACGTGGCCATGTCCAATGTGCGCCTTCTAACCCGAGCGTTCCCGCTTTATATGATGTACATGGTGCGCGGCGATTCGGACCTTCACCGCATCGAGGATCTACGAGGCCGAAGAGTAGTTGTCAGCATTCGTGCCAACCGCGCACTGGAGTTTTTGTTTAGGGCCATTCTCGCTACGGGCGGATTGAGCGGGACTGACTTCGATGAGATTACCGTGGGCGGCTTGGCAGACGGCGCAAGACTGTTGACTGAAGGCCGGGTGGACGCGGTCGCCATCGGCGTGGACACCGCTCTCACCCTGCAGGCACATGCCACCATCGACGGCGGCGTTCGCTACCTCACCATGGGTCAGGATGAATCCCGGCTCTCCGAGCTGATGCCGGGCTCCAAGGTGTCCCCTGCGCCGCTGGGACCCGTCACCGAAAGTATCGGCGGAGTCCCTCGGGTCTCGGAGATAAGCCACTACGTCAATACGGGCGTTCATCTAGCGGAGCAAGACGCCTACTTGCTTACCAAGACTATCCACGAGAATTGGCAGATGCTTCGTGACAATTTCGCTATGCTGGCCAACATGCCACCCGAAGGGCTAGCCCCCGCAGATAACCCAATCCCCTACCACGAAGGTGCGATCAGATATTTCAGAGAGGTGGGCGTGTGGACCGAAGAGCATCAAAATAATCAGGCAGGACTCCTGGAGTAATATTAGTGAACACAATTTCAAAAAATGTAGTCAATATTGACCGACGGCGTGTACTGACAGCTGTAGCAGGCGCCGCAGTAGCACCTTTTATTTCCCGACTTGCCTCCGCACAAGAGACAATGTCACTTGAGGCGATTACCTCAGCCCCAACAAGCCGTGACTGGTCAGGACAAAACCCTATTCGTTACCCTGATCCAGATGTAATTGCTCTAGATGAGCGTTTCAATCAATACATAGTCGGAAATACCACAATACAAAAACTGTATAGCGGGTCACTCTGGTCTGAAGGCCCAGCCTGGAACGGAGTGGGCCGTTATCTTGTATGGAGTGACATTCCGAACAATCTTCAGCGCCGTTGGATAGAGGACGATGGGCGTGTTGCAGTGTTTCGTCATCCCTCTGGCAACAGCAATGGCAATACGTTTGACTTCAGCGGGAGACAGCTATCATGTGAGCATGGAGGACGACGGGTGGCTCGCTATGAAACCGATGGCACAGTCACGACGATAGCTGATCAATATAACGGTAACCGACTCAATTCTCCCAATGATGTGGTTGTCCATCCAGATGGCAGCATCTGGTTTACTGACCCTCCCTACGGAATCAGACGCAGCCAATATGAAGGCTTCTATGCTGAGTCAGAAACAAAGCCTGCTGTTTACAGAGTTGATGGTGAGACCGGGCAAATCGCGATGGTAACGGATGAAGTAGTAGGCCCTAACGGACTGTGTTTTTCCCCAGATTATTCTCTGTTATATGTTGCAGACACAGGATCTCGTCCCCGGGAAATAAAGGTCTGGGATGTTGACGGGACAACGCTTCGTAACGGCAGAGAATTTGCCCAAATTAACGTCCCTAATGCTGGAGCTGATGGTATTCGTTGCGATACTGATGGAAATATATGGGCAGGAGTCCCCTTTGGGGTCCAGATTATTGCTCCAGACGGTGATGCGATTGGAGTAATCCGACTACCTGAGCGTTGCGCCAACATATGCTTTGGAGGCGCAAAAAGAAACCGCCTCTTCATGGTGGCCAGTCAATCACTCTATTCCGTCTATGTCGGTGCTGCAGGTGCACATATCTGCTAGCCAGCTCGCGCGCGATGTTGGCCAGAAGGCGGCTCTCAGTGCCATAATGCCAGAGTCCGATTCGCGCCCGGTCAACGACGTTATAGAGGCCATTTGAGAACCCAACCGCGCATGCCCGCAGGAATTGCCGCCGTGACCGAAATCGTGGTCGCGGCGACCCTCTGGCTAAACGTCGCCGAAGGGCAAGGAGCAGATTCCCGGCTCGAAGGTCCACCCACCGCCGAGTTTCACTTCGCACGGCTCTGGTACAACCAGAACCCCTCGAGCCGTCGCGGCTGGGGCGGGGGCTGGAGAACCGATTACGCCGATGCCGAATACCACCTCATGCAGGGCATCAACCGGCTCACGCGGGTGGATGGGCAATCTGTCGAGTGGTCCGGGGAGGGGGGACGCATTATCCAACTCACCGACGATAGGGTGTTCGACTACCCATGGCTCTACGCCGTCGAAGTGGGGCAGTGGTATCTGAGCGATTCCGAAGCGGCACGGATGCGAGAGTATCTTGACCGCGGCGGATTCCTGATAGTGGACGATTTCTGGGGCCCCTATGAGTGGTCCGTTTTCGTGGAATCAATGTTACGAGTGTTTCCAGATCGCCCCATCGTCGAGCTCGGCGAAGATCACGCCCTGCTACACGTGCTATACGATCTCGACCAGCGAACCCAGATTCCAGGTAGAGGAGGAAATCGCCGTGGAACTGTGCCCCACTGGCGCGGCATCTTCGACGACGAGAACCGGCTAGTGGTCGCCATCAACTTCAACATGGACATGGGCGATGCGTGGGAACACGCGGACGACCCCTGGTATCCGGAACCTTATACCGCCCTCGCTTATCGCTTCGCCGTCAACTACCTGATCTACTCAATGACTCATTGACACCTCGGCGAACCTGCCCGCGGACAAAGACCCCTCGCAAACTTATCGAATCGCGATCTACTGCGACAGCTACGCCACAACCAGTCGAAACCGACGTAGAAAACTACTTCCTAGGGGTCGAAATGAGCCGAACCTGGAGGGCAGATACTAGCTGAAGGGAAGTGCCACCGGGCACCCGCGGTATGACCTCATTTCTCTGGGGGAGTTTAAATGAAGAGCGGGGACCCGGTGACGGCGTCGCATCCTACAGAGATGCAATCGATTGCGCAAGAGGTCTTTTTTCTGGCCCCGGCTGCACGTTTCTCGGACCTATTCCGGCACCAGCCTCAAGGTACCCGGTCGGTGTCGAGCGACCCGAATGCCCCGGCAGTCACGGCAGATCACTCGGGTCAGCGACCTAACGCGGTGTCCTCTCCGGGAATCGAACAATGAACCCATCCCGGTTCGGCATCTGAACCTGCGGGAGCGTGTCAGCATTCATCACGTCGTCTTCTTCGATGATTCCGTTCAGAGCCAAAAGGTACGCGGTCAGTGCATACACTTGATCGTCCGTAAGCGTTCGCGGGGCCAACCAGGGCATCGCTCGACGCGTATAGTCGAATATCGTCGTCGCATAGGGCCAGAAGTTGCCTATAGTCTTCGCCGTGTCAATGCCGTTGGTGAGCGGCTCTCCCCCGGTAAGCGCGAAGCTGATCCCACCTTCGGCATTAACGCCGTGGCAGGCGGCACACTGCTGTGCGTAGATCGGGGCACCTTGCTCAGCGGTCCCCCTGCCCGGCGGGAGGCCAGTACCATCCGGAAGTATATCGATATCCCACCCGGCGATATCCTCCTCATCGATCGGAACGCCCAGATTTGGACGCTGCGCAAAACTGGCACTCCAGAGGAGCGCCAATACCACGAGCAGCAGCGGAGCCCTAGGCGTAGACATGGGTCACCTCGCCGTCGGCGTCGACACGCCAGCTCGTTGGCCCGTTGTAATGCTGACTGGGGAAACCGTTGACACTCGGCACGCGTGAAGCCTCACCGCGAGCAGCAACGATCTCAGCGCGGGTGGGCTGCACGTGCCCAGCTTCATCCCAAGCCCGACTCTGCAAGACGGCGGGACCCCCGTCCCAGCGCCACGGTGCACGAAAGCGGGTGAACGCCTTCGGCAACACTGGCTCCTGCAGCGCGGCCGGGGCCCAGGTCTGACCACCATCGGCCGAGACCGAGACCTTGGAGATACGCCCGTTAGCAGAGTACGCAACACCGGAAATCTCGTAGAACCCCGCACCGTTCATTGTCAAGCCCGGGGAGGGTTGGGTGATGAAAGATTTTACCTCCTGCAGGAAGTAAAACTGATAGGCCCGCCCATCCGGCAGGATCGGCGCGTAGGTCCTGGCTTCGTAGATACTCATCGCAGGCTGGTTGACAAGTTCGATCCGGCGCAGCCACTTGACGTTCATATTACCTTCCCAGCCCGGAAGGAGTAGCCGCATCGGATAACCGTTACCTGGCATCAGCCGCTCACCATTCTGGTAAAGCGCGATCATGGCATCATCCAGTCCCTTAGAAAGCGGCGCGCTGCGGTGCAGCGCCAGAGAGTCGGCCCCTTCGGCGATAAGCCAGGTCGCACTCGGGTCGATACCAGTCTCTTCCAGCAATGTGGAGAGCATGACACCGCTGTACTCAGCGCAGGAGACGAGCCCGTGGAGCTGCTGCGCACTCGCATCGAGCGCTTCCGGCGACCACATCGGTGCACTGTTCCCGCCACACTCGACGAAGGTCATTCGTGACTCTCTGGGGTAGCGCATCAGTGAGTCCATCGTGAAGACCATCGGTTGGCTCACTAGACCGTGGATGACCAGACGATGCTGATCCGGGTCGATATCGGGCGGACCCGAACGTGAGATGACGAAATGTAGGCCATTCGGCGTAAACGTCCCGTCGAGCAGATGGTGCGGTGTGCGCGATTGCTGGGCCCGGGGCTCACCGTTCGGGTTGGTCATCGTCCGTACGACATGAGCCTCGAATCGTGAAGGCGACTCATAGGGCCCGGTCGGCGTGCCCGGCACCCGGCTCCACGAATCATCGATAAGCGCCTGTGAACGTGCAGAACCGCCCAGCGTATAACCCGTCATGCCCGCAGCGAACGCTGCGCCTCCCTTGAAAAATGCTCGGCGATCGAACAGCCCGTTCGCAGCCACCAGCCCAAGGTCTTCCCACTTTCGAGAGTCTTCTTTCGGCATGACGCCCCCCGTCCTTCGGCAATCTGGAGAAGCGCCACCGAGCGCCTGGAGTTCTTGCCTGTGCGGCCCCCACTTCTTAGCGATGGGTTTAGCTACTGGTCCGCAGGCGCCCGGTGACAGGTCGAAGATACACCTAAAATGGGCCGATTTAGCAAAAAAACCTGAAAACCTGTAAAAATTTTCAGAATCTCTCTCCGATCATGGGGTCAGCTAGGCTGGGAATATTCCATCTGCCTGCGCTAAATGGGAGGATATCGAGCGAGCGTCACCCCGCCGCCGAACGGGAATTATTGCTACCGAGTAAGGACTAATTTGGATGAGAGAGTTCTTGAAGTTTTACGTGAACGGACGTTGGGTCGACCCAGAGACGCCCAGCCAATTGGATGTCATCAATCCGGCAACGGAGAAACCCTGCGGCAGCATCAGCCTTGGCAACGCCAAAGACGTCGACAAGGCGGTCGCCGCGGCCAAGGCTGCCTCGGGCAGCTTTGCAGCTAGCTCCCGAAAGGACCGCCTCGGGTTATTGCAGGCCATCCTGGACGGCCTTTCGTCACGCGCCGATGAGATCGCGACCGCGATCATGGAAGAGATGGGTGCGCCATATCAGCTGGCGCAAGCTGCGCACGTCCCCGCAGGGACTCGACATTTTCGAACCGCGTTGGAGGTACTGGAGACTTTCGAGTTCGAAGAACGCCAGAGCACAACGCTCGTTGTCAAAGAACCGATTGGACCCTGTGCGCTAATTACGCCTTGGAATTGGCCACTTAATCAGGTGGCCGTCAAAGTCGCGCCCGCCCTGGCGGCGGGCTGCACCATGGTCTTAAAGCCCAGCGAGATAGCGCCGTTCGACTCGATGATTCTCGCAGAAATTATCGACGCTGCCGGCGCACCGGCCGGCGTCTTCAACCTCGTCAACGGTGAGGGGCCCACGGTAGGTTCGGCCATGGCATCTCACCCCGATGTCTCCATGGTCTCGTTCACCGGCTCCACGCGCGCCGGTGTCGACGTTGCCGAGAGGGCAGCACCCTCAGTAAAGCGCGTCGCCCAGGAACTCGGGGGTAAGTCCGCTAACATCATTCTCGACGATGCCAATCTTGAGAAAGCTGTGGGCCGTGGCACCTCGAGCTGCTTCAACAACTCCGGTCAATCCTGCAATGCACCAACACGAATGCTCGTGCCCAAACATCTCCTTAAGGATGCGGTTGAAATTGCAGTTGCCAGAGCAAAAACCACTATCGAAGGCGACCCACGGGACGAAAACACGACAATTGGGCCAGTCGTCTCCGAAACACAGTGGCGGAAGGTTCAAGAACTAATCGAGAAAGGCATCAGCGAGGGCGCAACTTTAGCGGCAGGCGGGCCGGGACGTCCTGATGGCCTTGATAAGGGCTATTACGTGCGACCAACCATTTTTTCCGATGTAACAAACGAAATGACAATTGCGCGCGAAGAAATATTCGGTCCGGTCCTATCGATGATTCCCTATGAGGATGAAGACGATGCCGTCCGCATTGCGAACGACACCCTATACGGGTTGTCCAGCTATATCAGTTCCGAGGATCTCGACCGAGCACGCCGTATTGCCGCACGGCTGCGAACGGGGATGGTACACATTAACAATGCGCCACTTAATCCCCGAGCACCCTTCGGCGGCTACAAACAGTCCGGAAACGGTCGGGAATGGGGTACGTTTGGCATGGAGGAGTTTCTCGAAGTTAAGTCCATCTATGGCTTCGAGGAACGGTAAGCGAACCAATCAACGGGCCTCGACACTGTCAACCGACCGGCCAAACCAGCCTAATCTAACCGCCGACCGAAACGTAACTCACGTGGGAGGAGGCTACGAGAGTTTATTGCTCTTGCCCTTCGGCGCTTCGGGCGAATAACCCCGTCAACTGACGGTTTCGAGCGCTGAACGGATTCGCTCGGGCGTGAACGGCACCCGCCTGATGCGTAACCCCGTTGCGTCAAAAATCGCGTTCGCGATCGCCGGAGTCACCGTCCGCGTAGAAGGCTCGCCCGCACCATAGACGGGTAGCTCCGGCCGGTTGATGATCACGACGTCAATCTCTTCCGGCGCAAGATCCATCTCCAATATCGGGTAACTCACCCAGTCGACGCTGGTGACGTGCTCTGGAGAGAATCTGACTTCCTCGTGCAGTGTTCGACTCGTCGCGTGAATGATATTTCCCTCGAGGGTCCGTTCGAGCCACAGAGGATTGACTACCAACCCCTGGTCGGCCGCAACGACGAACTTCCGTGGCCACACACGACCCGTATCGAGGTTCACTTCAACCTCGGCGATGACCGCTACGACGGAGTCGCCCCGACGGGTATAGGCCACGCCACGACCCGTGACGAGACCGCCGGCGGGAATAGAAACGGGCCCCGAAACTCTAGGCTCCCAACCGTAACGTTCCGCTGCCGCCCTCAACACGTCAACATCGCGCACTTCTTTGAGGTACTGCAACCTGAATTCCACCGGATCGGCGGCCACAGCGGTCGCCATCTCATCGATGAAGGACTCACTAGCGAAATGATTCTGCGGCCCGAGCGGATCACGAAGGTGTGCCGTTCGAAGCGGAGATGCTTTCTCTAGTAGAGGCGCAATCGTCTGCCAATAGCGAACCTTGTGCGGGAATTCGTAACGATCGCCCGGATTGTTTAACCGATGTACGCTGGCGTTTGGCCACCCCGTCAGCATACCGGCGAGTGTGTGACTGGGGTCGCTCTCATTGCTCTCCGTATCACCGGCAGAAAAAGCCTTCATCCGAAACTCGTAGCCCACCACGTTGCCCTCGGAGTCGAATCCTGCGCGGACGTAGTGCACCGAGGCGGGTCCTTTCGGGTCCCATGCGGTCCCCTCGTCACGCATCCCCTGCACGCGAACCGGTCGCCCCACTGCACGGGACATCAACGCGGCATCCATCGCGGCATCTCCAGCATCACTGCGACCATAGCTACCCGGGCCGAGCACCCAGATTCCCCTGACGTTCTCGACGGGCAGGTCCAAGAGCTTCGCTACGCCTTCCGCGGCATAGTGGGGCTTCTGGGAACCGGTCCAGAGCGTAGCGCTATCACCTCGGTAGTCACATACAGCGCAGGCGGGAGCCATACACCCGTGTGACTGGAACGGGAATTCGTACTCCGCTTCGATGACCCGATCCGCCGCCGCCAAGGCAGACTCAACGGACGCTTTGTCCGGTGCGACGTCAGGGGCTCGGCCTCCTCCCGCGCTCTCACGGACGACAGGCGCGCGGCGAATATAGCTGTAAAGCTCGTCCATCTCCGGAAACGGCGGCTCAACTTCTGACCAAGTCACCTCAAGCTGACGTGCCGCTCGGATCGCGTCCCACTCACGCTCCGCCACCACTCCAAGGAAATCGCCCTCGTGCACAACGCTCGCACCCAGGATCGAGCGGATCGAGTCTTCGTTTACCGCCATGGGGACACTACCAGCCACTGGAGGACGCACGACGCGCCCGTGCACCATATCGGGCACTTTCACATCGCCGATATATTGATGGGTGCCCATCACGATACCCGGCAGGTCACGCCGTAAAGCCGGCTGCCCGACGACCTGATACTCAGATGGATGCTTCGGGTTCGCAATGCCCTCTGCGCGAAGGGCGTTGCCGTAGCGCCCGTTCCACTCGAGCCTTATATCGAAGTGGCGTCCTCCGATGAGTTCCCCGTAGCCAAGCTGGCGGATCGGGTCTCGCCCAACGACAACCGCACCATTCTCCGTTACAAGCTGTGCGACGGGGACCTCAAGCTTCTCTGCCGCGAGATCCATGAGTACGCGTCGGGCCTCAGCCGCTGCGTTGCGCAAGGGAATCCCACCCTCCTCCAAACCGCTACTGCCGCTCGCACCGCCTTGATTCACGGTCAGTGCCGTATCGCCCATAACGACCTCAACGTGATCGAGCGGCACGTCCAACTCGTCGGCGACAATCTGAGCAATCGAGATGTCGACGCCCTGGCCCATATCCATCTTGCCGAAAAAGGCCGTAACGGCGCCTTCCTCGCTGATCTTTAGATAGGTGTCCAACTGGCCTGGAGAGAGCTGCCGCCAAAGAGGTTGATCCGCGGCAGCCGCTTGGGAAACGAACCCCGGAACCGAGCCGGAAACAACGAGAGCACCGGCACCCTTCAAGACGCTCCGCCTCTGGACGCGAGTCTCTAGCCACTTCATTGCCTAGACCTCCCGTGCTTGAATTTGCTCCGCGGCACGTTTAACCGCGCGTAGGATGGCCGAATGAGCACCGCAGCGACACTTTAGTCCCGCAAACTCCTGACGAATCGCCTCATCCGTTGGAGTCGGGTCGCGTTCCAGCAAAGCGACCGAGTACATAATCCACCCGTTCACGCAGTAGCCGCAGAACGGCACTTGCTCGTCGATAAATGCTTGCTGCACAGGATGGGGCTTATCGGCAGTGCTAATCCCGTTCAGGGTCTGTAATTCACCAGTGGCAGCGGCAACCGGCACCACACAGGCTCGGATCGGCTGTCCGTCCATGAGAACAGTACACGCGCCGCACTGCGCCAAACCACAACCGAAACGCGGATTATTCAGCCCAAGCTCGTCGCGCAAGGCGTACAACAAAGGCATGTCCGGTTCGACGTCGATGCTGTGTGTATGGCCGTCTACCGACAGGTTCACCAAAGCCATAGTGAAATTCCTCTGATCCGAGCGAAATCTCGATTAGCCTAGCACACCCGCCAACTGTCCGATTTAAGCGCTTTCCCACGCCGACGTCGCACTGTGTTGCACCAAGTTTAGGGGAACAACTTTCAGTCAAATCAATAGAATAGAAAAGATCAGCTTGCCACCCTCCACGCTCGTCTGGACACCAAGTATCATGGCGGCGGCAGGACAACCGTTCCAACCAATCCTTTAGGGGGAATAACAATGAAATTCGCATCCGCAGCGACGTTAATGGCGTTGCTCCTAGTCGGCCAACAGGCCACTGCTCAGATGTCCCTTTTCGACGGCTCGAACCTCGATAGTTTCAATCAACTCGGGGACACGAATTGGACCGTCTCGGGCAACATCGTGGAAGGAACCGGCGACAGCGGCCACCTGATCACTAAAAGCTCCTATTCCGACTTCGTGTTGACGTTAGAATTCTGGGTCGACGATCCAGCCAACAGCGGAATCTTCATTCGCTGTCAGGACCCCGAAATGGTCTCGCCGAACAACTGCTACGAGGTGAACATCTATGACCAACGCGCGGACCAAACCTATCGCACAGGTGGGATCGTCTACTTCGCAGCACCGGCCGCGCAGATCGACACTGGAGGCCAATGGAATACCTACGAGATCAGGGCCGAGGGCGACCGCATCATGGTCACACTAAACGGCACGGTAACCGTTGATTTCGAGGATGACACCTATTCGGACGGCCCACTCACACTGCAATATGGCAACGGAATCGTGCGGTTCCGGAACGTACAGATCCAGAGGCTCTGATACCGACTCAAGCGGTAATCTGCTCGAGGCCGGACATATAAGGCCGTAGGACGTCAGGCACGCTCACCGTACCGTCTCGCTGTTGGTAATTTTCCATGACGGCGATGAGCGCCCGTCCAGCAGCTACCCCGGAACCATTGAGCGTATGGACAGGCTCTGGCTTGCCGGAGTCGGGGTTACGCCAGCGCGCCTGCAGGCGCCTGGCCTGAAAAGCCTCGCAGTTGCTGCAGGATGAGATCTCCCTGTAGCGATCCTGGCCGGGTACCCACACCTCGATATCGTAGGTCTTCGCAGATTGAAAGCCCGTATCGCCCCCGCAAAGCGTCACGACACGGTAGGGCAATTCGAGACGTTGGAGGACGACTTCCGCGTGGGACACCAGCTCTTCAAGCGCCTGATAGGAATCCTGCGGCTCGACGATATGGACCAGCTCGACCTTTTCGAATTGGTGCTGTCGAATCATTCCACGGGTGTCTTGGCCGTAAGAACCGGCCTCGGATCTAAAACAAGGCGTGTGAGCCGCCAGGCGCAAGGGCAATTCCCCAGGTTCCACGATGCGGTCACGCACGAGGTTGGTCAAGGGCACCTCAGCCGTGGGTATCAGCCGAAGCGGTGTCTCACCCCCCAATGTGAATAGATCGCCGGCGAACTTCGGCAACTGCCCCGTGCCGAACAACGAGCTGTCGTTAACCAGGTATGGAACGTAACTCTCCCGGTACCCATGCTCGTCGACATGAAGGTCCAGCATGAACTGGATGAGCGCTCGGTGCAGCCTCGCCAGCGCCCCTTGAAGGACGACGAACCGACTACCCGCCAACTTTGCGGCGGCCTCGAAATCGACCAGTCCCAGAGCCTCTCCTAACTCAACGTGATCCTTTGGCTCGAAGTCGAAGGCTGGAGTGTCACCCCAGCTTCGAAGAACGGTGTTCGAAGCCTCATCGAAGCCGCTGGGTACGGATTCATGCAGTAAGTTTGGAATATCCGTTACAAAGGCATCGAGCTCCTCGTGCAACCCATGTAGCCGTGACTCAGAATCTGCGAGCGCCTCACTAAGCTTCCCCACCTCAACCTTGAGGGGTTCGATGTCCTGCCCCGCGGCCTTGGCCTGCCCGATTTTCTTGGACCGTTCGTTACGTTGGTGGCGCAGCTCTTCCACTTCGACCTGTAACGCTTTGCGTTCATCCTCCAGTCGGCTATAGACGGCGCAGTCCAGCACGTAGCCTCTACGCGCTAAGTTCTTGGCAACCGCATCCAGATCGCTGCGTAATGCTCTAGGGTCTAGCATCGGCAGAATCCCGTATCAGTCATGAACCTAAGACTCGCTCGACGCGCTGGCACCATCCGGCTAGAACCAGCAATGACAAGCAAAGCCCGAGCAGGATTCCGGTCGCGTTTGCGACGAGATCTAGTAGATCGAATTGTCGATAGGGCAGCTCCGCCTGGATGAATTCCAGGACGATCCCGAACAGAATTAACGTGAGCGCGATTGCCGCCTGTCGACGCCTCGCGTACATACCGGAGAACCACACCATCAACACGAAATACGAGAGCATGTGCACGACCTTGTCAGCGGCATCGTATTCGCTGACCACCACGCCAGGAATCACGCTGCCCGTCGCTACTAATAGCAGGAGCGCCCAGCCGAGTAGCATCCACAACAAGGGATGTCGTAGAGATATCACCGGATCTACCTCGTCACCACAGCCGGCTGTCCGATTACGTCAACGTTTTCGGGCGGGGAAAACTGGAACGAGTCGTTCGAAATTTCGGGGTTGACCTCAACCTCACGGAATTCAATCTCGGTTAACTGATCCAGCCCGTCAAGCAGCTCTAGGCTATCAAGCAAACCCGCCCTGAAGCCGATGAGCACGTTGCTAAAATCAGTACCCTCAAGCCCAGGGGCAAGCCTGACCCACTCGATCCCTTCCGCGGTAAAACTCTCCATAACATCAAACCCATCTCGCACTGCTTCATCCCCGCTAAGCAACATAGCGGGTGTCGCCGCAATAGAGTCATCCAGTGGATGTACAGTCACCTGACCCAGCTCCATATCGTATATCCAAAGATTTTCGCCGTCCCCGACAATCAGTTGCTCGAACGGCTCACGGTAATTCCAGAGAAACCTATTGGGACGCTTTAGCCAAAGCGTCCCAACCGCGGTTTCGATAAGTCGCCCTTCCGAGTTCCACAGTTCCTGCCGAAACTCAGCACGCAAAGTTCGCGTCGTCTCAATGAACGTATCGAGTGACGCGACTCCGTCGACACCGAATACAGGTGCTTCGCCCTGAGCGCAGACCGAAGAAGACAGAGCGAGCGCCCACAATGGGACGAGATAATGACAAAACCTAATTGTCTCCGGCGGGCGGCGGCGCGAGAACTTCCCTGGATCCATTCGTTTGCAAACTTCCAACGATGCCGGCCTCCTCCATGGTTTCGACCATCCGAGCCGCGCGGTTGTATCCGATTTTCAGGCGACGTTGAACGCTGGAAATCGACGCTTTGCGGGTCTCGGTAACGATCCGCACAGCCTGATCGTAAAGGGGATCCTGCTCACCGTCCAACTCTCCGGACGGCGGCATGGGGTCAATCCCGGGAATGGCCTCGTTAGGACCGGAGAGAATCTCTTCGATAAACGATGGTGTACCGCTGGCTACAAGGCTCTTCACTACCGAATGGACTTCGTTGTCAGACACAAAAGCGCCGTGGATACGCGTGGGTGTCGAGGTTCCCGCAGGAAGAAACAGCATATCGCCGTGGCCGAGAAGATTCTCCGCACCGATCTGATCAAGGATCGTCCGTGAATCAACCTTTGCCGAGACCTGGAACGCAATTCGACATGGGATGTTGGCCTTGATGAGACCCGTAATCACATCCACAGACGGTCGCTGAGTAGCGATAATCATGTGGATTCCCGACGCGCGGGCCTTTTGAGCCAACCTCGCAATAAGCTCCTCAACTTTCTTACCCACCATCATCATCATGTCGGCTAACTCATCGATGATGACAACTATGTTGGGTAGAGGCTGCAACGAAGGAACTTCCTGATCAGGTTCTCCATCTAACTCAAAAGTCGGATCCGGAATCGGCTCGCCCTTGTCAGCAGCTTCGGTGACCTTACGGTTGTAGCTGGAAATGTGGCGCACACCCAACCCCGCCATCAGTGCGTAACGCCGCTCCATTTCGGCGACACACCAGCGAAGGGCATTGGCCGCCTCTTTCATGTCCGTCACGACCGGCGCGAGCAGGTGCGGGATGCCCTCGTAAACAGATAGTTCGAGCATCTTAGGATCAATCATAATCAGTCGCACGTTCTCAGGAGAGGACTTGTACAACAGACTCAACACCATCGCGTTTAACGCGACGGACTTACCCGAGCCCGTGGTACCGGCGATCAGCAAGTGGGGCATCCTGGCCAGATCGGCCACCACAGGTTGGCCGCCAATGTCCTTACCTAAGGCCAGGGTGATCGGCGAACTCAGTTTGTCGTAGACCTGCGACTTGACGATTTCGCCTAAGGCAACCAGTTCTCGTACTTCGTTTGGAATTTCGAGACCGACATACGGTTTGCCCGGGATGACATCCACCACGCGTACGCTGACGGTCGACAGTGAACGGGCGAGATCCTTCGAAAGGTTGCTGATCTGGCTTACTTTCACGCCGGGCGCGGGCTTGAGCTCGAATCGTGTCACAACCGGTCCGGGTTGAACCGAGACGACCTCCACTTCGATCCCGAAATCAACGAGCTTCAACTCTACCAGTCGTGACATTGCTTCCAGCGCCTCGGCCGAGTAGCCACCCACGCTGGGCGGGGGATCATCAAGCAAGGCCAAGGGCGGTAGCTCGTTCGAGGCCGGCGGCTCAAATAACGGTACCTGCCTCTCTCGTTCCGACCGAGCGCTGGGAGGCGCGGCACTGAACGAAGGCTCGATCCGGGGCGTCTCGACTCTCGTTTTCGCCCGAGATCTCAAGACCAGGTCTTGGCGCTGCTGTTTAGCCCGACGCCCTTCGAGCCAAACCTGAACGCGATTGATGAACATCTCGCCCTTGATGATGGCCGCAAGGACGCCGCGGCCGATGTAATCCATAACGGCGAGCCAGGAGACGCCTGTAGCGAGCGAAACGGCCGCAAGCCAAAGCACCAGCAACAATACCGTAGCGCCTAGCAGCCCCAGAATCTGCTCAAGTCCACCGCCCACCAACTGGCCAATGATGCCACCGGCAGTCTCCCGCATCTCTGGCACAAAGAAATGCAGTGTGGCCAGCCCGCAGCTCGTGGTTAGCACCAAGAAGAATCCGCCGGCTCGCCACCACACAGCTGAGCGGAGTGGTACGGCCGATCCCGACCGAGTTCTGAACAGGAACACACCGACCAGTAAAACCAACGCGGGAAAAAGATAAGCCGGTCGCCCGAACAGCAGGTACGCCAAATCCGCAAACCATGCCCCGGCCGGCCCCATCCGATTCTCAATGGTAGGGCTATCGGCCGACACGCTGAAAGCCGGATCACCGGAGTCGTAGGTCGCCAGGGCAAAGAACAGGATGATCGCGAGTCCAACAAACAGCCACATTGCCGACTCTCGCAGGCCCCGAATCCGGGGAACCAATACGGAGGATGTCGCGCTGCTGGCTTTCACTCTGCTCAAGTTTTACCCGAATATATTAAGTTAACGTCCTGATTATACAATTAACTCAACTGATGAAAACATCGATGGATCAGCCTCTCCGCAGCTCCCCCGAGTCTCACGGGTGGTGATAATAGCGCGCCTGGCTCTTGATAGAGAGTAGGCGCGTCAATGTGCGGGCCAGCGGTTCCCGTGGCAGACTCCCGACATCACAGTGGAGACAGAATGAAGCTTCTAGTCCAGCAGCATCCGAGTATCCTCGACATCGATGCGTCGGAGTGGAACGTCATTGCAGGTGATTCCCCGTTCCTTCGCCACGAATTCCTCGGTGCACTCGAACGGTCGGGGTGTGTGGGCCCAGGCACCTCCTGGGAACCAACCCATCTCACGGTCATCAACGAGGCCGGCAACCTTGCTGGCGCCATGCCCCTATATATCAAGCATGACTCCCGCGGTGAGTTTGTATTTGACTGGAGTTGGGCGAATGCCTACGACCAAGCCGGCCTCTCCTATTATCCCAAGCTCGTGTCCGCAGTTCCCTTTACACCCGTCACCGGTCAACGGCTCCTAATAAAAGAACGTGAGAATTTCTCGAGTATCGCCGAGGAGCTGCTAACTGCCACAAAGAAGCTCGCCGAGGAAGCGGACGCGTCGTCCCTACACGTGCTTTTCCCAACTGAAACGGATCGGAGCTTTCTCTCCAAACAAGATTTACTGCAACGCAAGGACTGTCAGTTTCATTGGCATAACGATGGCTATGATAATTTTGACGAGTTTTTGGCACGTTTCGTTTCAGCGAAGCGAAAGAAGGCCCGCAGGGAACGACGTCGCGTGACCGAGGCGGGTGTTCAGTTCGAACACCTCTTGGGTAACGAGCCAAGCGAGGGTGATTGGGACACCGTTTTCGACTTCTACTCGCGCACTTTTCTACGCCGCGGGCGTACACCGTACCTCAACCGCGAGTTCTTCCGAGAAATCTGCGAGAGCATGCCGGAAAACCTTTTGATTATCCTGGCGCGCTTCAAGCGCGAACCGATAGCGACCGCAATTTGTTTCCGCAGCCAGGACACCCTGTATGGTCGGTATTGGGGCAGCCTCGCTGATTTCCACAGCCTGCACTTCGAAACCTGCTACTACCAGGGAATCGAATACTGCATAAACCAGGGTCTCAGCCGGTTCGAGCCTGGAACCCAGGGAGAACACAAGCTTGCTCGGGGCTTCACGCCGACGGCAACCTGGTCGAACCATTGGATCCCCGATCCGGAGTTTAATCATGCCGTCGCGGAGTTTCTCGATCGAGAGCGAACATATGTGGATACATATATGGATGAGCTTACGAACCACGCTCCTTATAAAAAGGACCAGACGCTCCCGTCACCCGAACGCGTGACGACACGACACCACAACCGGGTTACCGCGCGACAGTGATCCACTTTTTGTCTCCCGGCGGTGCCCCTGACTCTTTTCCGTCTCCCGGGGACGCACTGACGGAACCCAACGGACTGCTCGCCATCGGTGGCGATCTCAGTCCTGAAAGGCTTCTCGCTGCCTATCCCAAAAGCATATTCCCATGGTATGAGGAAGGTCAGCCTATCCTTTGGTGGTCTCCGGATCCGCGTACGGTATTGTTCCCAGCAGAACTACATATTTCCAGGCGGCTCACGCGGACACTTCGCCAGTCGCGCCTGCGACTCAGCGCGGACTGCGCGTTTAGCGCCGTTGTCGAAGGTTGCGCCGCGCCGCGCCAGGATACGGAAGAGACTTGGATAACACCGGAGATGCAAAAAGCCTATGGACGGCTCCACGACCTCGGTTGGGCGCATTCGTTCGAAGCGTGGGACGGAGAGGTACTGATCGCAGGAATGTACGGAGTCGCTATCGGAAAGGTTTTCTTCGGGGAATCCATGTTTGCTCGAATGAGCAACTCCTCGAAGGTCGTCTTCGTTAGATCCATCGAGTACCTCCAATCGAGGGGGTTCGAGTTGATCGACTGCCAGGTCTGGTCGGATCATTTGGAGTCTTTAGGAGCGCGGACGCTCCCGCGTAACGTATTTCTCCAACAACTCGGCAGGCTCTGCGAGCCACGTGGCGAGTCCGGTTCATGGAACCAAGACCATGAACGGTACACGACTGTCAGAGATGACTAACGCGCCATTGCGGGAATCTTCTTGGATATGCAACAATTCGCGCCGCAGTCGGGAAGACGAGTGTTACGGATCGGTGCAGGTGATGGCTAAAGAGGAAGCACTACAGATGGAGGGGGTGGTTGCGGAGACGCTACCCAACACCACTTTTCGTGTGGAACTGGAAAACGGTCACCTCGTCACGGCCCATATCTCCGGGAAAATGCGTAAGAACTACATTCGGATCCTCAAGGGCGACAAAGTCACAGTCGAACTAACACCCTATGATCTCAGCAAAGGACGGATCATCTACCGATCCCGTTAAAGCCAAGAATCAACCCGACTCACGTTTCAGGAAGATGCTCCAGTTCTCGTGTTGCTGCCTCTGGAATGAGAATGAGGTCGTCGCCCTCTGAGTTCAGCGCAACGCGAACATGTCCGCCCTCCACCAGCTTGCCGAACAGCAACTCCTCCGCCAGGCGCCGTTTAATGTGCTCCTGAATCACTCTCGCCATGGGTCGAGCACCCATTTTCTGATCGTAGCCTCTCTCGGCAATCCACGCTCTAGCCGGCACCTCAAGCTCGATGCTGACATTGTTCTTGTAGAGCTGGGCCTCTAGCTCAACGATCAGCTTGTCGACGACACGCGCAATGGAGGTCTCGTCCAGCGAATCGAATTGAATAATGGCGTCCAGCCGATTACGGAACTCCGGCGAGAACATTTTCTTTATGACTTCGATGGTATCGCTGGAGTGGTCCTGGAGCGTGAATCCGACAGACGTGCGGCTTGCCTCCTGCGCGCCGGCATTCGTTGTCATCACGAGAATCACATTGTGGAAGTCCGCCTTGCGACCATTGTTATCCGTGAGCACTCCATGGTCCATCACCTGAAGGAGAATGTTGAAAACTTCAGGATGCGCCTTCTCGATCTCATCCAACAGCAACACACAGTGCGGATTCTTCGTTATTGCCTCGGTCATGAGCCCACCTTGATCGAATCCGACGTAGCCTGGCGGCGCACCGATCAACCTCGACACAGTATGTCTTTCCATGTACTCGGACATGTCGAAGCGAACGAGCTCCACACCCATTGCCAGGGCTAACTGCCGAGTGACCTCAGTTTTACCCACTCCCGTCGGCCCGGAAAAGAGGAACGAACCCACTGGGCGCTGCTCGTCTCCGAGCCCAGACCGCGACATCTTGATCGCCGAGGTCAAGGCGCCGATGGCGCGATCCTGCCCGAATATGACCAGCTTCAGATCCCGTTCCAAGTGACTCAGCACGTCCCGATCGGATGCCGAAACGGTTTTCGGTGGAATCCGCGCCATCTTGGCAACAATGTTCTGCACTAGCTCGACGTCAACCACCTCCCTGCGCTCGGCTTCCGGCTGCAGGCGCCTGTTGGCCCCCGCCTCATCGATAACATCGATGGCCTTATCGGGGAGTTGACGGTCGTTAATATGCTTTCCGGAGAGCTCGGCTGCCGCCTGAAGTGCATCATCGTCATAGCGAACATTGTGATGCTCTTCGAAGCGGGTCTTGATTCCATGCAGAATCTGGACGGTCTCGTCGATACTCGGCTCGACAAGGTCGATCTTCTGAAAGCGACGGGCCAACGCGTGATCCTTCTCGAAGATGCCACGGAACTCCGCGTAAGTCGTCGACCCAATACAGCGAATGTCCCCGTTTGCGAGCACAGGCTTGATGAGATTCGAAGCATCCATGACGCCACCGGAAGCGGCCCCTGCACCGATGACCGTGTGTATCTCGTCAATAAATAGGATCGCACCCGCTTCGCGTTTCAGCTCATTGATGACGCTCTTCAGGCGTTTTTCGAAGTCCCCTCGATACTTAGTCCCAGCAATGAGAGAGCCCATGTCCAGCGCGTAGATAGTGCTCTCGTGCAGAACCCCGGGAACGTTACCTTCGACGATCAGCCGTGCCAAACCCTCAGCGAGGGCCGTTTTACCAACTCCGGCTTCACCGACAAATAGCGGGTTGTTCTTTCGGCGACGACACAGGATCTGGACGGTACGCTCAATCTCAAGCTCCCGGCCGATGAGAGGGTCGATCCGCCCGTCTTCAGCCTGACGATTAAGGTTGGTAGTGAACCGCCCAAGGGCCTCCGCCTCCGAGCCGCCAGGCTGGCCTTCCATGGCATCCGTCGTTTCCTCTTGTTCAGGCGTGCCGTCCCGACTCTTCGAGACACCGTGGGAGATATAGTTGACCACATCTAATCGCACGACATCATGCTCATCGAGGAGATAAACCGCCTGCGCCTGCTTCTCGCTGAAGATAGCCACCAACACGTTCGTCGGTGTCACCTCCTTCTTACCGCTAGACTGAACGTGGAAGACCGCTCGTTGCAACACTCTCTGGAAACCTAACGTGGGCTGCACGTCGACTTCCTCATCCTCGTCGTGCAGTCTCGGAGTCGACTCAGAAATAAACTCTTTAAGCTCTCGGCGTAGCTGCGCAATGTCCGCGCCACAGGCCTTTAGAATTTCGATAACGTGCTGCGTGTCCAAAAGCGCAAGCAGCAGATGCTCGACGGTGATGAACTCGTGCTGCTCATCTCGCGCGCGTTGGAACGCTTCATTCAGACAGTACTCGAGCTCATTCGACAACATTAATTCTCTTCCATCGTGCAAAGTAACGGGTGCTGGTGTTGTTGAGCGAGCCCAGTCACCTGCGCCACTTTGGTCTCGGCAATCTCATAACTGAAAACCCCACACACACCTTTCCCCCGGGTATGGACCTGCAGCATGGTGCGCGTAGCCGAGGAGCGATCCATCGAAAAGATCTTTTCCAGGATCTGGACCACAAAATCCATGGGCGTGTAGTCATCATTCAATAGCACGACACGGTAGAGTGGCGGCTTCTTGATTCGTGGACGAGCCTCTTCGATGGCCAGGCCATGATCACCGTCGGCTCCTAACCTTCGAGGGTCCTCAGACATACTGGATATTATCGGGCCTTCTCGGGGAATTTAAACCCGCCATCGCCATAAAGAATTAACGTAAACACCGGAAAAATCGCGTAGATACTTGAACTGTCGCCCGAAATTGACTTCTGGCTTACTTTTTCAGGTGCCCCACCGTGCCTAATATCGATGGCTGAGCCGACAAGCCTGGGGCTATGAACGCACCCATGAACCTCGCGACACGATTACTCCGGTGCAGCGAGCAACCACCCGAGGGTTTTTCAGGTTAATGGAAGTCTCGAGATTGAACAGGCAATTCTCCAAGCAGCGCACTGTGATCACTCAACTGTTTAGCGATGACATTAACGACCTCTCCCTCCTTCTGCACTCTCCCCGAAACCCCCAGTAGGGTCGAACCCAATAGAATCTGACGCTGGCGCTCGGCTACGTGCCCCCAAACCACCAGATTCAAGTACCCCGTCTCATCTTCGATAGTCACGAAGGTGACGCCGGCAGCGTTGGAGGGACGCTGACGAATGATGACCAAGCCAGCAGCGTGGACAATGCTCCCATGGGGCAATTCCAGTACCTGAGCCGCCTTCGTAAGATCCATGGAACTCAATCGCGCTCTCAGCAAGGCAAGAGGATGCCGACGCAGACTCAACCCCAAATTCCGGTAATCCGAAATAATATCTTCACCCTCGGTCGGGGCTCTCAGCATCGGGATCCCTTCGGCGATGCGAAAGTGGCCAAAAAGTGGCGTTGATTCCTGAGCACCGCTTATGTTCCAGTGTGCACGATGGCGATTTCTTACCAGGGAATTGAGGGCACCGCTTCCAGTAAGTGCATCCAGATGTTTTTTATTGAGCTGGGTTCGTTCCACCAGGTCTTGAGTGCTCGTAAAAAGACAACTGCGACGGGCATCGGTTACGCGGTAAACCGTATCTTCGGCTAGCCCTTTTACCAATTGGAACCCCATCCGCAACGCAGGCCTGCCTTCCACATCCCGTTCCAACGTCGATTCCCACTCGCTGTGATTAACATCCACCGGCCTGACCTCCACCTCGTGCTCTCTGGCACAGCGCACCAATTGGGCGGGTGCGTAAAACCCCATTGGTTGACTGTTGAGTAGTGCGCAGAAAAAGACAGCCGGCTCATGATGTTTCAGCCAAGCCGACACATAGACGAGGAGCGCAAAACTCGCCGCGTGAGATTCCGGAAAACCGTATTCCCCGAATCCCTTGATATGCTTGAAAACCTGCTTAGCAAACTCCTCCGGATAACCCCGTACAACCATACCCTCAGTCAATCTGCGTTCGAAGACCTCCAACCCTCCTCGCCGACGCCAGGCTGCCATAGCTCGGCGAAGCTGATCCGCTTCTCCGGGTGTAAAGCCTGCAGCAACCATAGCAAGCTGCATAACCTGCTCCTGAAAAATAGGCACCCCAAGCGTTCGCTCTAATACGCGCTCAACTTCGGGGCTGGGATACGTAACCGGCTCCTCACCGTTACGACGTCTCAAATAGGGGTGCACCATATCGCCCTGAATGGGTCCGGGCCTGATAATCGCCACCTCGATGACCAGATCGTAATAGCACCGGGGCATCAGTCGCGGGAGCATCGCCATCTGAGCACGAGACTCAACTTGAAAAACACCTACGGTATCGGCTCTGGAAATCATTGCGTAAACGGCTGGATCCTCTGCAGGCAGGGTCGCCATCGTGTATTCATGACCGTAAAAATTACGGATCAACTCGAGACTGCGACGAATCGCGCTCAACATCCCCAGCCCGAGCACATCCACCTTTAACAAGCCCAGATCCTCAAGGTCGTCCTTGTCCCATTGGATGATCGTTCGATCTGCCATAGCCGCATTCTCGATGGGAACAAGCTCATTCAGAGGTCCCTGCGAGATAACGAAACCACCCACATGTTGGGAAAGATGCCGTGGGAAACCCACCAGTGCACTGACTAATCTCATTAGGCGACGGATGACGGGACTATCCGGATCCAACCCCGCTTCCTCGATCTTCCCAGACGCGATTCTCTGTCCATCCCACCACTGCATCAATTTAGCAAGCGTCTTTACCTGCAGCTCTTCCAATCCCAGAGCCTTACCCACATCCCGTACGGCGCTCCGCGCCCTGTAACTAATAACCGTAGCAGCCAGTGCAGCACGCTCACGCGAATACTTCCGGTAGATGTACTGAATCACTTCCTCACGGCGTTCATGCTCGAAATCCACGTCGATATCAGGCGGCTCATTGCGCTCTTTGGAAATAAATCTTTCCATCAACATCTCCATACGAGCGGGATCTACCTCGGTTATTCCCAGGCAGTAGCAAACAGCTGAATTAGCCGCTGATCCTCGCCCCTGACAGAGGATGCCCTCGGCACGAGCGAACTGAACAATGTCGTGAACGGTTAGAAAATAGGACTCATAATTCAACTCTGCGATGAGCCGTAGCTCGTGCTCCACGAGTTCCACAACCTTTTGCGGTGCGCCTTCGGGCCAACGCCACCGTATACCTCGTTCGGTGAGATGACTCAGATGACTGGCTGGCGTTACCCCAGTCGGAACCAACTCGCGCGGATATTCATAACTCAGCTCATCTAGAGAAAAATCCATGCGCTCAGCGAGCGCGATGGTTTCCTTCAAGAGGCTCTCGGGATAAATCCGAGTCAGTTCATCGATGGATCTGAGGAAACGTTCGCCGTTGGAATAGAGCCCAAATCCCACTTTCGCGAGCGGTGTCCTGAGCCGAATGGCTGTGACGGTATCCTGAAGCTCTCGTCGTTCACGACGATGCATGTTTACATTCCCACTCGCAACCATGGGAAAATCTAGCTTCGTTGCGTAAGTCCTCCACCGGCTCAGTAACTCCCTGTCCCGCCCGGTAATCAGCAACTCCGCCGCCAACCAAAGGCGGTCGAAAAACCGCTCTTTGAGCCAGATACCGGCCCGCTGATCGGGAACCTCACCCGGCAACCACAGGACCAAACATTTCGAGGACACGAGATAATCCTCGACATCCTTTCGGGTCAGACAATAGGAACCCTTGTCGGCACCCCGCCGCCCGTGGCTGATAAATGCAGAGAGCGTTCCGTAAGCCTCTCGGCTCGGAGCAAGCACGACGATTCTCAAGCCGTCTGTGAGTTCGAATTCGCTACCGATAATGAGTTTTAGAGGGAGATCTCTGGCCGCCGAATGCGCACGCACAACACCGGCCAATGAACACTCATCCGTCAAAGCGAGAGCTGCGTACCCCAGTTCGGCGGCCTGCTCCACTTGCTCCTCGGGATGGGAGGCACCACGAAGAAAAGTGAAATTGCTAAGACAGTGCAACTCCGCGTAGCGAGATCCTCGCTTCACCCCATCTCTCACCAGGTACTGGCCCTGATCCAGCTCTGGCTTGGAGCCATTGGGACTGGCGAAATATGACTACCCAAATAGCCCATGAAGAAACCAACCTCGGTCAGAACAACGATCTCGATAAATCCAAAGCTTCTCGCCCTTACTGCCGAAAGCGATGTAATAGTCCCTACTTATATCCCGCCCCTGCCACCAACCCGCTTCGATTCGCTCCGGCCCGGACTCCAACCGCAAAGCGCTTCTACCCTCATGCTGAGGCCCTCCCTCAGCAGTACTGGATAGCCGAACCGGTGAGGGCAATATCCAAAGAGGTCGCAGCGGACTTTGGGAAGCATTCGACGCGGGGCTCAGCCCGTCACGCTGCAAAGGATCCGGGCATTTGCTCCAAGCCCGCTCAGGCCGGTGCTCCTCAACCGACGCAACGCCATAGATATCCTCCGCTCCGAAACGCAGACGCAAGCGCTCGATCAGCTCACCCATGGTGGCTCTGACCGCTGCCGGAGCACGGTTCTGGAATAAAGCCGTATTCAGCCCGACCATAGGCTCGATTGATCCCGTCGTAAGACTCAGGGAAATTACGGGATCGGGCAAAGAGACTGTCTCCAGCTTACCGAGAAAAAGCCTCGAAATCCTTTCCGCTTCATAGGTCGGCGCTACCAGATTGATGCGCTCTATCGTTATCGGCTTCCGCAAGTGATGGAAACCAAACTCGAGGCTCGCTACCTGAGCCTGGTGTTTCTGAAGTGCTCTCACGAGTTTTCTGATGAGCTCTTGCCCGGCATTAGCGAGAATTTCGGGTTCGGTCACCTCATCCTGAAACTCGAGCATGGAGCTCAGTCGTTGTGCCGGCTCGAACACGGGCCTGATATCAGGCTGACCCAATAACCTATCGAGATCTTGCAAATATTGCAGACCCACTCGACGGGCTAATCCACCACGAGGCAACCGCAAACAATCACCGATTGTCTTTACGCCCATCTTTCTAAGAAGCTGTTGAGCACTATCCGACCAACCCGAAACTCTCAAGGGGAGAGCTCCTAAACGCCCCACCAGCTCATCACGAGACAACACGTCCTCTTGTTGATGACGAGACAACCAAAGCGCTGCAAGCGCGGTGGGTGCGACGCAAAGATGGGCAGTGATCCGTCGATGTTGAAATTCTTCTTTAAGGACTCCCTTGATCGGATCGATGCCGCCCCATAACTTTAAGCTCCCTCGAACCTCCAATAACAAAGCACAGGGCGGTTCTAGGCTAACCGACGGCGTGACCCGTCGAGCCCATTGAGCTACTGAGGTTAGCTTGAGGTGTTCAGCCTCCGAAGACCGTTCCAAAACAGTCAGTGTGCTACTCAGCGCAAGCGCGGCGCTCAGCTTCAAACCTGGAGCAATCCCCTGGGCTAGAGATTTCTCGTTGGCAGCGATGATCCAGCGGTGTCCCTTCCGGGGTTCTACGACGACAGACGCTGGAGCAGCATCGGGAACCGATAAAGCCTCGAGTGGAAGCACCGGCATATGAACCGCGAGCCACAATTGGTTCCGCCGCGCCCCCTGCAAACCTAAATTCAAACCCAGAGGCGAACTTCCAGGGAGGGCGGCTATTGCAGGCTCTCCAGGAAAGATGAGGAGATGATCTGAGGGGCTGGGTCATACCACCCTACCACTCAGAGCTCCCTAGACACCCTCCCTGGGCCTCGTTTTGATCCTGCAGTTGAATTGGAATCACCCCCGGCCGTCCACCACGACACTTGAGTATTTTGACGTGGGTCAATCCATTCGCTCGCATCAACCGAATTCGCAAGACCGCGGGTGATCTCTGATTCAATGCCTCAAGAGGACGAAATAACACAGCCCAGCATTGACCTTCCTCGGCCGCAAGCTGTAACCGCCGTAATGCGGTTTCATCTGCGGATTGGACCCAAGCCAGTACCACCGCGCAGGAACCGAAACGGAGGGCTTGCTCCATGGCCCAAAGGCTGTCGTGACGCCTACCTGGAAGGGTACTGAAGAACTCAGGATCGGGGCTGTCCCAGGATCCGCAACGAGATCTATAGGTGGGCCTATCACGGCCTTGGGCTGCAGCTTTGTGTACCAGGAGCACCCGACTCAAATCGAGACCCTGCCTGTGTAAGGCCGGAGCATAGGGGATGAATGGCGGGGAAACCCAAACTATCCAGCCTCCGCCCTGTTCTGAAGGCTGACTCGCACGCACCAGAGCCGGCATCAGTAGGCTCAGCTCACCGATGCCATACTGATCTACAACAATCTCGGTCAAGCCCGTCGCCGGCCAACCCCCTCCCGGCAAATGCTGATCTAAAGCCTCAAACCCAGTCGAACACGTATTCCAGGAGGGCTGTCTTCCCTCTCCCCGCCAAATATAGGGATGATTGATGAGTTTCTCGATATCCACAACGTGCTTGAATTGCTCATACTGTATTGTTTTAAATAACTATTTTACCTTTTTTCCATCCCCCTAAAGTCTCAAATAGCATTACGCATGACTCCAACGACAACCCCCTCTATAGTCATGGGCTCCTCTCTGAGATCAATTTGAATCGGATCGAAATCCGGATTTTCCGGCATGAGCCAAACCTCATGCCCAATCTGGCGATAGCGTTTAACAGTTACTTCGTCTTCCAAACGAGCAACGACGATTTGACGATTTCTTATGTCTGCCGAACGGTGCACCGCCACCAAATCACCATCCAAAATCCCTGCATCCCGCATGCTCATACCTTGAACACGAAGTAAAAAGTGCGGCTCTGATTTAAAAAACGCGGGATCGATCTGATAGTGCGCCTCTATGTGCTCTTCCGCCAAGATGGGCTCACCCGCCGCAACTCGGCCTACCAAAGGCAAACCCATTTGCTCTCTTAAGGCATCTTTCAAACGAATACCGCGGGAAGTGCCGGGTAAAAGTTCAATGACGCCCTTGCGTTCCAAGGCCCTCAGGTGCTCTTCTGCGGCATTGACGGAACGAAAACCCAGTTCTTCGGCGATCTCTGCTCGAGTGGGCGGTAGGGCCGTCTCTCTAATAACTCTCTGAATTAAATTAAAAATTTGTTGCTGTCGAGGGGTTAGATCATGCATATTAATAACTGTATATAAAAACAGTTACTGATACTATATACAGTCATCCTCTATGGTCAACCTACCGGAGCAAAAAAGTACAGGGTTTGATCAACAGATATCCGAAGCGTCGAACAGGAAGACCCTCGGATTCCTTCTATCACCATCCATTCCGGTAGCTGATCATAAGCCTCCTTTCAGGACATACTGTCTATCAAAAACGACAGAGCATTCCTTCTTAATTGCAGTAAAGCCCGCTTTAGGAAATAATCACGCACAGATCTGTAACTTCAGTCACAGGGGAACTCTATGAGCAGGAAACTCCAGCTAGGCGCGCTATGTGCCGTCCTGGTAATTGCTACCGGATGCGCAACAATTACTGAGCAGGATTTGGCTGCTGTGCGCTCAATCGCGGAAGGCGCACAAAGCACAGCCGATGATGCGGCACGCCAGGCAGGTGAAGCCCGTCAGATGGCTTCGGGCGCTCAAAGCACTGCCAACCAGGCACTCTCCGCAGCTAACGCAGCTCAGGCCTGCTGCGATGCCACAAACGAAAGAGTGGATCGTATGTTCGAGGCGAGCCAAACAAAATAGTTTTTAGATTACTGGATTCAAAAACGCCGCTGGATAGCGGCGTTTTTTTTGGATCGGTCCTGACAGGCCATTATTCCTGCATTCGCGCGGCCAGCCTATCAGAGGAAACAAACTCCGGAACACCCAACGACCGCGAAGCAACGACTTCAGCCAGTTCCCAACTAAAGGTCTCACCCTGACCTTCTTCGGTCGCCGCAACGAAAGCACGCGTCAACTCGGTCATCGACCAAGAATCGGCCATGGTGTGCTCATCCAAAGGAGGATGTGCTTCGAGATAGAAGCCATCGTCTGTCCAGCCGAGCTTATAGGGCTGATTGACGATGAGCACCGGCGTTCCGATCGGCACGTCTTCGAAAAGTGCCTCGATGTCTTCGGGGAACATCCGGATACAACCGTGTGTCACTCGCATTCCGAGGCCCGACGGTTTGTTGGTACCATGAATAAGATAACCCGGAAGGCTGAGTCGCAACGCATGGTTCCCAAGGGGATTGTCAGGTCCCGGCGGTACGACCTTCGGTAGGAAACGATTGTCAGCCGCATGCTCTTCCCGGATCGACTCAGGCGGATACCAGGTGGGATTGACCGTTTTCGAGATAATCTCGGAACGACCCAAAGGCGTTCGCCACTCCATCCGTCCGATGCTGATTGGATGTGTGATCACACGCCCCGACTCACCATCGGGATAGTAGTACAACCGCAGCTCAGGCAGATTAAGCACGATACCCTGCCGCGGCGTCTTAGGAAGCACGAAATGGGTAGGCAAAACAATCTCGGTCCCCTCACCGGGCAACCAGGGATCGACACTAGGGTTAGCCTGGATAAGCTCCTCGTAACCGAGGTTATACCGGCGGGCCAGCTTGATGAACGTGTCTTCGTGCTGCGCGTTGATGACCTGGATCTCGCCGACAACGTCGCTGTCCGCCGAGAGCTCGAGCTCGATAGCCGAGGCACCACTCAGAAGGGTTGATCCCAAAAAACCCCAGAAGATTGAAGCTGGCCTACCCATATATCAGCGTATTATACGCCGTACCTGGAAAAAATATGAGGACTGAAATCAGGTGACCGGACCCACCACCCATCCAAAGGAGGGTCGAATCGATCGTTTGGCGAAGACCGGCAAGATCAGTACCGGAGCAGGCTGGAGCCCCAGGTAAAACCCCCACCGAAAGCCTCAAGCAGTAAAAGGTCACCCCGCTTGATTCGCCCGTCCCTGACTGCCGTATCCAATGCCATGGGTATCGAGGCGGCGGAGGTATTCCCGTGGTCTTTGACGGTCAAGACGACTCGCTCCATGTCTAGACCCAGCCGTTTTGCGGTCGCCGTTATAATCCGGAGGTTCGCCTGGTGGGGCACGAACCAATCAATGTCTCCCTGCTCGAGATTGTTGTCGGCGAGGACTTTGTCGGCCGTCGCCTCCAACGTTCGCACTGCGACTTTGAAGACCTCGTTACCTTTCATCTTCAGCTCCGCGGACCCACCACCTTCCTTCTCCTGAGAAACCCCGGCATCCGCATAGAGAAGCGACCGGTACCGTCCGTCGGCACCGATATCGGAGTAGATCACGCCCTGCTCTTCCGAGGCTTCCAGGATCACCGCCCCGGCACCGTCACCGAATAGGACACAGGTTTCTCGGTCCGTCCAATCAATGAGGCGCGACATAGTTTCTGCACCAATAACGAGCGAGCGTTCCACTTGTCCCGAGCGGATGAACTGATCAGCGATTGTAAGCGCATAGACGAAACCGCTGCACGCGGCTTCGACGCTGAATGCCGGACCAGTCATCCCCATTCTTTCCTGCAGCAGACAAGCGGGGTTTGGTAAAACGAGATCGGGCGTGCACGTGCCCACCACCACCATCTGGATATCATCGGGCCCTAGACCAGCCGAGTCGAGAGCCTCCCTGGCCGCTTTCTCAGCGAGGTGGCTGGTAGCTTCACCCTCAGCGGCAATATGACGCCTTTCGATGCCAGTACGCGCACGGATCCACTCATCGGAAGTGTCAACCATTTTCTCAAGATCATGGTTCGTTAGGATCTTCTCGGGGAGGTACTTCCCTGTACCGGTTATCCGCGAATACATTCTATTCCCTGCTCCTCAATCAGCCTTCCAATCTGCACCGGTACACCCTTACGCGCTTCTACGATAGCCGTCTGAACCGCGATCTCGAAAGCGAGCTTGTCCGCCCCACCGTGACTCTTGATCACCACGCCATTCAAACCTAGCAGGCTCGCACCATTGTAACGTCGCGAATCCAATCGGTTGCAGACAGCGTTCAACGTCGAGCGAGCGGTGAGCCCCTGGACCTGCCGGAGCGGGTTTCGACTAAACTCCTCGCGAAGGATCGCCGAAATGAGCCCGGCCACTCCCTCCATCGTCTTGAGCGCTACATTGCCAACAAACCCGTCACTAACGATGACGTCCGCTTTACCGCTGAAGACGGCATCCCCTTCGACAAAACCGATGTAGTTCAAAGCGCTCTGGCTTAGCAACTCACCCGCCTCGCGAACAACTTCGTCACCCTTGATGTTCTCTTGACCAATATTTAGTAACCCGATTCTCGCGCGTTCTATATCGAGCATGTCCTCGGCCACGACGGAACCCATGAGTGCAAACTGAAGCAGATGCTGCGCGTTACAGCCGACGTTGGCGCCCAGATCCAACATGAAGGTATACCCCCCGGACAACGTCGGTATTGCGGAAACGATGGCGGGTCTATCCACGCCGGGCAGCATCTTTAGAACGTGACGCGCGATCGCCATCAACGCACCGGTATTACCTGAACTCACGCATGCATCTGCGTCGCCGCGTTTTAACGCTTCGATCGCGATTCGCATAGAGGATTTCGTCTTTCGGCGTAATGCCTCAGCAGGATGTTCATCCATGTCCACAACTTCGGTTGCGCTGACGAAACTCAACCGATTCCCGTATTTCTCCCCGGCTTCGGCCCGTGCCTTATCCAGTGTGTCGGGGTATCCCACCAGCAGCAAGTTAACCGAGTCGTCTTTCTCCAATGTCGCGAGCGCGGCAGGAATAACCGCCTTCGGCCCTTGATCGCCGCCCATGGCGTCCAGCGCAATTGTGACCTTGCGAGTCATTAAGGCAGCTGCTGTGGGTAGAGTGCTAAGCGCTCAGCTGGAGCAATAAGGGGAAATCGTATCTACTCTTCGGCTTCTTCGGGCTCGGGAATATCAAGAACCTTTTGTCCACGATAGAACCCCTCAGCCGTGATGTGGTGTCGCATGTGAGTCTCACCTGTATTGGGGTCGACGGAAAGCGTCGTTTTTTTCAACGAGTCGTGGGATCGCCGCATGTCCCGTCGTGACGGGGTCTTACGCCCTTTCTGAACAGCCATTATCAGTTCTCCTCAGTGACTTCCGAGCGATGGGTCGACCGGTCGAGCTTCGTTATCGTATTTCAAAACTTCGGGGTTACGGGCCAATCTGCCACATTCGTCTATTCGCTCATGACGAGGAATGAGCGGCAGAGAAACGATGAGTTCGTCTTCGATAACTTCCGCCGGCTGAAATCGACCACCCGACAGCATGACCGGTTCGTAACCAGCAGGCACGCCCGCTACCATTGAGTCGTCTTCCAACACAACAAACAAGACATGACCGGATTCTTTTTCCTTCATGGGTTCCAGGCACCGCTGACAAGCTAGCTCGAGATTAGCCTCATAATGTAAATCCACAGTTACGTAACCCTCACGCTGGCCAAATTTCAGACTAGCTCGTACACTCCCTTCGTCGGAGCACAGTGACTCACGAAGTCGGGTCAGCCGTGTCGCGCCGATCTCTCCATTAAGCTGATCTTTACGTTGGCCAAGCGCTTCGAGTTCGTGCGGGCTGTACCAAGCGTACAACGTGTGGGGCATAATCGACTAATGATAGGGACAAGACTTTCCACTGTCAAAACCGAGAGTTACGATCATCCAAGGTTATCCCGACCATGGCACAACTGATCCTCGCGTCGACTTCCCGCTATCGCCTCCAACTGCTAGGGCGCCTGGGACTGCCCCTCAAGACACAAGATCCGAAGGTCGACGAAAAGCAGCACGCAGGGGAAGAAGCCTCAGCGCTCGCCATCAGATTAGCCAACGCGAAGGCAAGCAGTGTCGCGGACCGAACAGACTCAACTGATGCGATCATCATCGGCGCCGACCAAACAGCCGCTCTTGACGGAGCCTTACTCAGAAAGCCTG